>NZ_BAABKC010000122.1:0-39685 GCF_039543625.1 Streptomyces similanensis
GAGTTCTACCAGCCCGGACCGGCCCGCCATGGAGCCTCGACAAGATCCGAACCCCGAACAGTCCCTAGTGTGTCCGCCGCACGGGCGGCAGCCCTGACCCGCTGTCGTCCTTCCACCAACGAGGGGACATGCTCATGCGGACCTGCGCGCCACGGAAAGCAGCCATCGGAACAGCTCTCGCAACGCTCATCCTGACCGGCATCAGCGCCACGACCGCGCAGGCCGCGCCCGCGCAGTACAGCATCACCGTCACCCAGACCAAGCCGGTGAAGACTGCCTTCGTCTCCACCGCGGCGGCCGCGAGCTGCCGCATCAACACCATCACGATCACCCGCACGAGTATGTGCATGGACATCGGCGCCCGGCTCAACATCCTGCAGAACGGCAAGCCGGTCGGCTACGCGACCTTCGACATCAAACACTCCATGACCTTGCAGACCAGCAAGCTCAAGTGGGGCGAGAGCTTCACCGTCGGCAAAGCCATCCTCGTCAACGCCTCAGGCGTGCGCATGAGCGTCTCGGTCGGGGGCGGCAAGGGCGTCAAGACCGCCGTGAAGTTCCCCCAGGGCTCAACTCTCGGCCCCGCCCACAAGGGAACCGTCGGCTACGCAGCAAGCGTCGCGAAGAAGAAGCAGCTCACGAGCCCGGCCTCCTACCGGTTCACCTTCACCAAGCCCGGCTACACGCCCGGCGCCTTCACCTACAACTCGGCGAAGTACCGCTGCGACGACACGTTCTGGGGCCCCACCAAGCGCACCAAGAACCCCGGCTGCGTCTTCCCCTCCTTCCCACCCACCTTTACCCTCTCCCGCAGAGACGCACAGGTGAAGCAGTCCGCGAAGCACATCTACGACGCCCAGCGCAAGATCGCCGGCCACCCGGGCGCCTCCACGCCCCTGCACCGCATCACCGACGCGAAAACCATCGCGGCTCACCGCAAGGCGATGTGCGCCAAGGTGCACAACCCCGACCCCAAGAAGTACGACTGCGACGAATACCCCTTCGCCGCCAGTAAGGAAGGCGGCAACCCGAGCCGGGGCAGCACCCGCATCATCTCCGCCGGTGACAACCGCAGCGCCGGCGCCCGCCTCGGCGGCTTCTACAAGAGCCAGCGCGTCCTCAACGGCGACGCCTACTACGTCCACATCAAGTAAGACCGACACCGCGCCTGCCGCACTGGCCCCGGGCACCACGTAACCAGCAGGCACCGCACTGACGATGGGGTTCTCCATGCCGCGCTCCAACTGGCCCCTGCTCACAGGCCGCACCCGGCCGCTGAAGATGAAGGAGTGGGGCGACCTGGCCATCATGGACCCCGACGCCGGCACACAGCCACACGGGCGCGGACTCCTGGCGGCCGGGAAGGACTGGCTGCACATCGACGCCGGCAGCGCTCTGGAGAACCCCGTCGTCACCCTCTACGCCGGAGCCGATCCGGGAACGGAAAGCGGCTGGGAGGAGGTCGAAGAAGCCACCATGGTCTCCACGACCGGCTTCCTCGCCCTGTGCGACAGCGGATATGAGCCGGTACGCAAGGAGAACCTCGCTACCGCCGGCACCGGCCCCTATCTGATCCGCGTCCATGCCAGCGACCGCTCGACGGACGGAAAGAGGCCCCGCTTCCTCATCCAGATCATCCCCGGCGACCGCACAGGCGCCGAGGACGATCTTGCGGCTCCCATGATCGAGGAGGCTGCAGGCCCCCTCCTGATCCGGACGTCCTTCACACAGCCAGACCAATGGGCACGCCTGCTCGAAGCCCTCGCAGGCAGCTCGGAGCACTACGAGTCGATCACCGTCATCGACAACCCGCTCTACGCGGGCTTCACGGCCGACCGGCTCCAGCAGCGCATCGGCCGCGACGAGGAGGGCTGGCCCCACAGCACTCTCCTCCTCATCGCCGACGAACAGACCCTGGCCTCCACGGAGCGGCCGCTGCTGGCAGTGAACAACCTGCCCGATGAGGACGACAGCCCGTTCAGGATCACCCTCGCAGCAGCCGGCTCCCTCGTCGTCAACATGGAACTGGGCAACACGAGCTTCGGCGACTGGGCCCCAGGAGCAGACGCCGACGGCGTCTACCGGAAGAAGCACTACTGACCACGCCTGTCCCCAGGCACGCCTCGTGTTGGCGCCCTGATGCTCCAGTGATGCGCTAGCCCGGCGGAGCGCCGGGACCCGGCGGAGCTGGAGCCGCGGGCGGTGGAAGTCTCTGAGCAGGAGAGCGACGGCGCTCTCGCGCTGATGGACACCATGGCCCGTGAGGACCTGGAGGGCGAGGAGCTGGGGGCACCTGCACCGAGACCGTGAAGCGGGTGATCGAGGCCGAGCGCGAGCACCGCGAGCCGGCCGGGGTACTGAGCCTTTCCAACTTCAGGTTGAGGCGTGACGAAGGGCGGGGATGGTCTTCACGGTGGCGGTGACCCGGTTGGTGCTACAGCGGAGTTTCCGCGGGAGGCACCAGCTCTTCAGCGCGGCCGTGGCTTGCTCGCCGGGGCAGCGGATGCTGGCGTGGGTGCTGTTGTGTCGACGTGGCCGCAGCTTGAGACGCAGGCCGCGGAAGGGCGCCCGGGTGGTGCCGCCGGCGCCTTGATACGCCGTGTCCGCCCAGCACTTCGCCTCCGCGTCGCGGGGGCGTAGTCGCCGGCAGCACCGGTGTCGTGGCGAGCGCCGGGAACGGTGGGTGATGCCGGCAGCAGTCGACCTGCTGCATCGGCGATGACCTACCACGCCGAGCCGGGCACGTCGGACATGGCGGCGCCGACCCGGTGGGGAGCTACCGGGGAACTGCGCACCGACCGGTGACCGGTCGGTGCGGGCTCGGTGACCGGTTCGCGGCCTCGCGAGAGGCGATCCGGTTCGTGCGACCGACCGCGCGGCCCATCGTATTGCGCACCGCGAGCCCCGGCCGGGTGCGGGGCGCCATGAGCCTGGAGGGCAGTCCGATGCGTCGCTGCCGTGGACCTGCCTCGCGGCGGAGCCGCGACGCGTAGGCGGCGTAGGCGCGGGTGTGGTCACCGGGGTGGGCGGCGAGCTCTTCTGCGAGGCGTACGCGCCCGCCATCGCCATGGTGGAGCGGTCGCCCGGCAGGGCTGTCGCCGCCGCCGCGTTCCCGAGCAGTACGACCCGTCCGCGGGACCACGAGGCACCCGGACGGTGGTCAGGGGGTCGAAGAACGGAGCCGGGTGGTCGAGGAACGCCGCCACGAGTTCCGGTGCCCGCCACCGCACGTCGGCGTTGGCGTCGGCCACGGGTCTGCTGGTGAAGGGTGACGTTCTTGCGGTCGTGGGGCGCCGGCTGTGCGGTGAGGGCGAAGGCGAGGGGCCGACCGGCAGTGGCGGAGGCGGGTTCCGAGCAGGCGCGACGACAGGGTCGGGCCATCCGGCGCACATCCCCGCTGTCGCGTTGGGTCAACCTCCTCAGGGCGTGAACCGCTATTCCCTTTTGGCGCATAAGGGGCTTCTTCGTGTCGTCACCGTAAGAGATCATGCGGTGGTGGAGATTTTGCCTTGTCGTCTCTCGGGGCGACAGTCGACTGGGTGAGATGCGTAGTGTTCACGATTCTTGACCTGGATGTGCCCGAAGAGGACCGCTTCGATGCGTTCCGTGAAACCGTGGCCCGGGACATGGCTCCGCATGACATCGTTGCCGACGACGTCTCCTTTTTCCCCGCCTCGGTCACAATGCTGTCATTGGGGGAGGGAATCGGTGTTTCGAGCCTGGCCTTCCCCGCGATGCGGTCCATTCGTACGCATCGCCTCATCCGACATTCTGATCCTGAGATCTGGATACTGGCCCTCATCGTCGAGGGCGGCATGCACAGGGAACAAGGACGCAACCGAGTCAGTCCACGACCGGGCGAGTTGGCCCTGTATGACAGTTCCCAACCGTTCTGGGCTTCGGTGACGACTGACGAACTGGCTCGGTCCGTCGTCCTGCACCTGCCCCGACGCTCCGTACCCGTTCCGGAGCAGGCGCTTCGCCGGCTGGTGGCGACCGTTCTGCCGTCCGAGACGGGCTTCGGCGCCCTGCTGCGGCAGTTGCTCAGCGGGCTGATCGAGCAAGGGCCGGCACTGGGTGACGCACACCTGCCACGCCTGTCCTCCATGGTGCTCGAACTGACCACGGCCTTCCTGGGGAGTCTCTGCGAAGCCGACGGCGCGCAGACCTGCGCGGCGCGCAAGACGGCGCGACTGCTGCAGGTCAAGTCCTTCGTCCGCCGTCGGCTGAACGATCCGGAACTCACCCCCGCCATGGTGGCCGCGGCCCACCACGTCTCGCTCCGCACCCTGCACTACCTGTTCCGCGAGGACGGTTGGACCGTCGGAGAGTTCCTGCGTGAGCAACGCCTGGAGCAGTGCCGAGGCGACCTCGCCAACCCCCGACTGGCCGACTGGACCATCGCGGCGATCGGAGCCAGGGCGGGCTTCCGTGACGCCTCCGCTTTCAGCAGGGCGTTCAGGTCCCGATACGGGGTCCCGCCGGGCGAATACCGCAGAAGTCTGGAGGTGGAGCCGATGACACCGCTCGAATCCTGACGGGGCGTTCCCGAGTCCGCCGTCTGCACCGCGGGACGGCTACGGGCGCAGCGGGATTGGCGGACGCGTGGTGAGGCCACTGCCGACGAGTCAGGGAGGCACGCACACCGCTACGGGACACCCGCGAACCGCCGTGCGGGATCGACTCCTCGCGACGTGATGCGGAGGAACGCTCTGCTCGTGGTCATCACGGTGTGCGGGCCGCCCTGGCCAGTGCTGCGGCCCGCAGGGTCGCGAGTTCGCCCAGGCGCTGTTCGTGTCCTCGGGCCACCAACTGCTCCGCGTCGTTCTGTGCGGCTCGTACCGCCGGCTCGATCCGAGCCTGCTTCTGGCAGTCGGCGTCCTTCCTCGCCTGGGTCAGCAGCGCTTCGAAGGCCGCCTGACCGGCGGTCCGATCGCCGCGTGTCCGCTCCATGCGACGGTCCGCATCGGGGCGTACGTTCCCCAACGTGGTGACCGCATAACCCGCCCGGCCCATGCACTCGGCCCACTTCCGTTGCGCTGCGGCGACCCGGGGGTCGCGCCGTACCCTTTCGACGACCTCGGCGTACAGCGTCTCCTCGCCGTACAGCAGCGGTGTCCACTTCGCGCCGTAGAGTTCGGTCTGAGCCGTGTAGAAACACCCGTCGGTGCGGACGGCGATCTGACCGCCGTCCTCCAGGGCGACGGTCCTCTGATGCGTGGGGGTGCCGAGAAGAGCGGAGCGCTCCCGGTCGGACAGCCGGTCATCCGCCGGGGCCTTCGACCCGTGGAGTCCGTAGCCGTGTTGTGCCGCCTCCCCACCGTCGAGCAGACCGTACGGGTTCGGCAGCGCCGTTGACGCCTCCCCTTTGGCGACGACGGCGAAGTCCATCCCGCGAGCCCGCATGCAGCGCCTGGTCAGCACGTCCTCGGCGTGGTGGAGCGAGCGCTGCTGTGCATCGGAGAACTGGAGGGAGGCGAAGGGCTCGGGCAGTGCGCCGTCGTCCCCCTGTGCGCCCTCACCGGTCGAGCGCCAGGAGCCGGTGAGGGCCAGCAGTCCGATCAAGGTCACCGTGGCCGTGAACACCGCTGTCAGTGCCGCGACCGTGCGCCGTGATGGCCGTTTCATCCGGTTCTCTCCTCATCCCCTGCGTGGAGGGCCCGTGCCCTCGGGGTACCGACGAGGGCACGGGCCATGCCGGGTCAGCTGGCGGTGCACCAGTGGTTGCTCTGGATGCCCGTGGTGCGGTACTCGGGGATGTTGGCGAGGTTCGGGTAGCCCTGACCTCGACTCAGGGTGTGCTTGACGCCCTGATAATTGGGCTTGGACCACAGGTAGGCCGTGCAGCTGACTCCGTTGTTGAAGATCGACTGGACGTAGCGGTACTTCGGGTACTGCCGCAGGTCCGCGTTGTTGTCCTTCACGGGGCCCGCTCCTCCCTGGTAGTTCTCCTGCGGGTAGGCGCACAGGTACTGCGAGGGACAGTCGCTCGGGGCGGCCGCCGCCGGAGTGGCGGCCGCCCCGGCGGTCACCAGCGAGGCGGTGAGCCCCGCGGCCGCCAGAAACACACGCATCTTCATGAGGACCTCCTGCTGTGATCGCGTTCCTCCACCGGGCGACGCAGATCCAGGCTTCCAGCCGCCCTGCGTGCCGTCATTGGGCGTCCGCGCAGCACCCGTTGGCATACCGTGCAGCGGATCGGGCCGGATGGACGTCTGTCGGCCCCTACGACGAGGACTGGGGGCCACGACGGCGAGAGGAGGGATGACACCGTGATTCCCATGATCACCGCGCCCGTGTCCCGCCGGCGTTGCGGATTAGGTCTGACCCCGAAGTCACGCGCCGGGAAGTCGGGCTGACTGCGTCGGACGGCGGCCCCTTGCGCCGGAGGCCTGCGCACCTCGCCTTCGACGCGTACCTGCCGCAGAGCGGATTCCGCGGTTCGGCGCGGTCGTAGGAGTGCACCTGGAACGGCTACGCGTTGCTGCGGAACGCGCTGGGGACGCCCGCGCCGGGGCCCTGTGGCGGCCAGTCGTGGGCGGGATCCTCGGCGAGCAGCGGCCGGAGGGCGCCGAGCACCGCCGCGCCGGACCAGGGTGAGAGAGCGGGTGTAGCCACCCATCTCCAGCGGCACCACCAGCTCCGCTCCGTCACGGAGTTGCTCGTGCCAGGCCGGGGCGATGTCCGACGCGTTGTGTTTGATCACCACCTCGTCGAAGCCGCGGGCGGGGAGGTGTCCCGGCGCGCCAAGACCGCCGTCGCCGAGCATGGCGGTGATCCGGCCGCTGCCGGCCTCCACGCACAGGCGTCGTGTGCGGTGCACCACGTACGGGTCGACGTCCATCGTGACCACCCGGCCGGCTGGCTCCACGACGTGGGCGAGCAGCCCGGCGTTGTACCCGCCAGAGCCGACCTCAAGGACAGTCGCCCTGGCTTCAGCCGGAGCTGCTCGGCCATATCGGCCTGGAGCCATGCTGTAAGAAGCACGGCATGAACGTCCAAGTGATCGCCGACCCGGCGGGACGGTTGCTGTGGGCCCCGCTCGCGCTGCCGGGATCTGTCCACGACATCAAGGTCGCGCGAACCCATGGCATCATCGGTGCCCTGGCGGGGGGCGGGGTGGATTGCTGGGCCGACAAGGGCTACCGGGGCGCCGCCGGCACCGTGCGAGTTCCCCACTGGGGACGCTGGGAGACTCTCTCCCCTGGTCAGCGGGCTGTCAACTGCTCACAAGCGAAGATCCGTGTACTCGGCGAACAGGCCATGGCCACCCTTAGAATCTGGCGGCTTATGCGCAAACTGCGATGCTCTACCAGCCGTATCACCAGCCTCGTCCAGGCCGATGTCACTGTGCACCTGACATGCACAAACTGAGGTTGGACAAGGCTCACTGGACCCGATAGCCGCCTCCTCGCTCGTGCTGCCCGCGGGCAGATGGCCGCTGCGCTCGACGAGGACCAGGAGCCCGAGGCCGATGATCCCAAAGCGCAGCCGATCTGGAGCGGCCCCGGACACCGATGTCCAAGGCCGCCACGAAGCAGGAACTGCGTTAGCAGCGCCGCCGACTCCAGGACGCTGCTATCACCCCGCCCCGCTGCCGCACCAGACGTGCGCAGCCTTGGTCGGCGGTCCGCTGGGCGGACTGCGGCTCGACACCACGGGCCGGCGGCCGGAAGTGGTGAATGACGGCGTCGCCCTGATGGCCGAGCTGCCCCGGCGGCCGGGCGCTGTACGACCCCCGCCCCGACGACCCGCGCCCGTCGGGCGGTCCGGGTGTGGTGCGGCGCTTCTACTGCTTCGGTGACACGCCCTGACCATAGACCCGACCATGGCGACGGCCAGGCCGATCGGGAGCGGCCGGGTGACCATGCTGCCGTCGACCCCGGCCGTGACGGCGGATGGTCGGCGGGGTGCGGGAGGTCTCCTGGGTGGGGAAGGATCGCGGCGAGGGCGACGCCGACTTGTACGGGGATGCCGCCACCGGCGAGACAGATCATGGACGTCCGCGTCTTGGCCGGGACGCCGCGGTCTCGGTCGCTGGCCGCGTCTGAGCGAGCGGTGCTGTGCGGGTACGCGGCCTCGGGGGCGTTGTCGGTGGTCTGCGCTACGGTCGTCTCCCCCTTGTAGGGGGTGCTGTTCCCCGCCCGGCCTCTATGACAGGCCGGGCGGGGCGCGCGGCGCGTTCCCCCCTTTTTCTCGGCACGGGGGCACGCCGTTCTTCCGGATGGAAGGTCCGACACCGAAGTGTCTTGTCTCCATATGACGGCGTGCGGGATGCAATTGCAAGGAGAACCGGGAACTTCACCCGCTGGGCGCCCACTGTGTGCTGTACGTGCACCCGTTCGGTCATCTCCCGGGTCCCGTCTGACCGTCCGCGACTCCTAATGTTCCGTGATTCTTCGATCACGTCGCGTGATCTTGGTGTGCCGGTCCATGCTGATGATCCTCCAACGGCGGCTCGGCACCCGTCCGTTGGAGGACCTCTTCGGCGTGGTCTCTTCCGGATGGCCACGCCAGTCCGACTCCGAAATTAGGAAGATCATGAGCAGGAAGCACATAGCGGCAGCAATGGTGCTGGCGCTGGTGGTGTTGGCGGTGTTCGCCTGGAGCCTGGCGATGGCGGCGATGGGCCAGGCCGCCCTCATCGCCGTGCTGGCCCCGATCCTGGGACTGACCGTCAACCAGGTCATGCGCGGGTCCCACTCGCGCACCACGCCGGCCTCCGGGCACCGTGTGGCGCCGGTGCCCGACAAGGAGGACGGCGCACCGTGACCATGCTCCCCGCACCGGGGCCGGCCTCCGAGCCGGCCCCGGCCCGCCCGGGCCGCAAGCTGGGCCCCATCTCCGGCACGGTCGGCAGCGCGCACCGCGCCTGGCTGGAGCCGACCCGCGAGCGCTACCTCTCCAGCGGCCGGACCCTGAACGAACTCAGCTTCCACGTGCTGCTGGCCAAGTCCAAACTGTCCGAGTTACTGCGCGGCCTAGGGCACTACCCGCGCTGGGAGGTCATCCACCGCTTGGCTGCCGTCCTCGACATCCCCAGCTGGCCGCTGTACCGGCTGTGGAAACAAGCCGCCCTGGACGCGGGCAAGAGCCGCGACTGGATCGACCGGTCCACCGAGGGCGCCACCGCCGTGACCACCGCCCCCTCCGGCCCGCCCATCGAGCACGGAGCCCTGCGCCTGATGGCCGAAGAGGGCTACCTCGCCTACGCCGGCGTCTTCCTCACCGGCGACGCCCGCGACTGGGCGGTGGACGACGCCTTCGCCATCCTCTGGCTCAACTTCGACGAGGCCCTGGCCAGCCCCGACATCCGCCGCTTCGCCTGGGACCTGCTGCGCGCCACGGTCAAGGCCAGGGCCGACCACCGTGACGAGCGGCCCTTGCTGGGCGAGGCCGCCTTCGACACCGTCGCCCTGCACGAGGCGAGCACCGTGGAGGACCAGGCCGAACAGCTGGCCGAGAGCCTGGAGCTGTTCGCGGCGATCAGCAGACTGCCCGACGCCCAGCTCGACGTGATGGTGCTGCGCTACATGTGCGGCTTCCCTCCCAAGAAGGTCTCAGACCTCCTCGGTGTTCCACTGGCCACCGTACGGTCCTGCGAACGCCACGCCCACCGCTTCCTGGACGACACCATCGAGCCCTCCGCGACCGAAGGACCCACCCCGTGACCACACTCGCAGACATCCTCTCCAGGGCCCTGCTCACCTCCGAACGCACCGTGCCCCGCGACACCGTCCCGCCACAGGGCGCCGGCTCCAAAATCCGGCCAGTGACCACCGGAGTCGAGACACCGGACACAGCCGCGGCCGCGGACCTACGGGCACTGTGCGAGACCGTGGTCCGGCACACCCCGGCCACCGCGATCGCCGCCTTCGTCACCGACCAGGTCCCCGAACCCCGCAGCGCACTGGTCCTGGCCTGCGTGCTACAGCTCACCGACACCGCCGACGGCGCCCGGTTCTGGTGGCAGTACGCCGCCGGCGCCGGCCAGCCCGCCGCCGCCTACTGCCTCTACCTCCACCACCTCGCCCTCGGCGAAACCTACGCCGCCCGCTGGTGGCACAGCCAGACCAACACGGTGCAGGACAAGCCCACCGCCCGCACCTCCCGCCGCAAGCACACCACCGTCCTGTGGGACAACGACCTGATGCCCGCCGTCCTCCACGACGGCGACGGCGCCTCCACCACAACGCTGCTGCGCCTCCTGCGGCGTCTGGCCAGCCACGTTCCCCGGCCACGGTCAGCCGTGGCCGCAGAGCTGATGACCTATATGCCCATCGCGGTGGCCGTCGGCTACCTGCGCGCGCCCGGCTTCGAGATGCCCCTGCCCGGCCCCGACTTCGCCCGCCAGATCCGCAACCTGCTGACCGCAGCCGCTGAACGGCCCGACGGCCCCAGCGACCTGCCGCCCCGCCCCCAGCCCCGCCCCGCCCGACATCAAGGCGCCCACCCGTCCCAGCGGCGAAGGCACCGCCCAGTCGACGAGGCAGCCACCCGCTGAAGCCGCCACCCCCCAGGACCGACCCCCTGGGGGGCAAGCTCACGCCGGACCCCGCGCTCACATGCTGTCCAGGCCGCCGATCTGATCGAAACCCTGTAGCAGCGGAGTCAGCTCCTGCGCGCAGCCGCACAGCGTGCACAGCTGCGTCACCAAGTTGTCCGCGACGTTCAACGCGCGCTCCACATCGAGCAGCGGCGCGCCCTCGGGCGCTTCCTCCCAGCCCGGCGCGTGCAGCACACCCCGGGCCGGGACCCGCCCTGCGCGCACCTTCGCCAGGACCCGCCTTCGCCGTCCGCAACCCCCAGATCACCGCCGCCACCGGTTGGCCGGCCGGGGCGACCACCGCGGCGTTCTCCCTCGCTCTGGTCGTCTCCGTACTCGCCGGGATCCGTGTCGGCCGCATCCTCGACCAGCGCTGCCCCCGCGCAGTCATGACCGTCGGCTCCGAGCTCGGCGTGGTCAGCCTGGTGATCGTGTCCGCAGTCCCCAACCCCGCGGTGTTCACCGCTGGTTGGATACTTGCCCCACTTGCGATGGCGTCCACGTCCTACCAGCCCGCGTTCGCCGCCCTCACCCGCTGGTGGGCTTCCGATCACGTGCGCGCCCTGACGATCGTCACCCTCGTCGGCGGCCTCGCCTCCACCGTCTTCGCACCCTTGACCGCGGCCCTCGCCGACCACCTGTCCTGGCACCACACCTACCTCGTGCTTGCCGCCGTCCAGCCGCCGTCACCATCCCAGCCCACGCCTCGGCCCTACGCACGCCCTGGCCCGACGCCCCAAACAGCACGGCACACAAGGCCGAAGGAGCTGAGGATGTCGGGCGCAGCCGGCCGTTCCTCCTGCTCGCCGCCGCCTTCACCCTGTCCGGCTTCGCGATGTATGCCGTCGTCGCCCTCGTCCCGCTCCTGTTGGAACGGGGGTACACCACTGGAGGAGGCCGGTGCCGGGGATGTTCACCCCGGTGAGGATCAAGGTGACGTCCAGGCCCATGAAGGCCCGCATGAAGTCCAGGACGTCCTGATCGCCGGCGCGGTGCATCCGCAGGCGGTTGATGTCGTCGATGATGAGCACCTTGCCGCCGTGGTCCCTGAGCGATTCGGCGACCTACCGGACCAGCTGGGGCAGGGTCAGGCTCCGGGACGGTGCCTTGAAGAAGTTCAGGATGGTGACGCAGATGCTCTTCGGCGTCGCGGTGACCGGAGTCTGGAGGTAGGCGACCGGGGAGTACAGGCCCACTGTGCCCGCAACGGACGCCGGGTTAACCGAATTGTGCAGCCGCAGCCAGCAAACTGTCGCCGGAGGAGCAGAAGGCGTGCTCCCCGCGTCTGCGGGGATGGTCCCGTCACCGAGCGCGCCCCGGTCCCTGCTGGCACGTGCTCCCCGAGCCTGCGGGGGTGGTCTCGTCGGTTTCGTCTCCTGACCCGGCCGGCCGCCGTCTGTCCGCCGTCGTGCCTGCCGCGTACGGTGACGGGCAGGACCTGCCAGGAAAAAGTCCGTCATGAGTGCTCCGTCCGACTACGTACCCGTCTTGTGGTCGGCGGTGCCTGCTCCGGCTGCGGCCGCGCAGGTCCGCGGGTGCCATGCCGCCGTGTGGGGGCCGGTGTTCGGGCGGGACTGGGCCTGTGTCCTGGAGGATGTGCGGCACAGTTGCAGCGTCGCCCTTGGGCACGGCGTGGTGCGTGCCTTGCAGGGCCATCTGGCCGCGGCGGGCCGTGGAGGCGTTCGTCGTCTCCGGGACGGGCGACTTCGGGGGCGTGGACCTGGCTGACGTCCTCGGCCCGTCGACGGCGTCCACCAGTTCGTCAAGGCGCCGATCGTGCTGGTCTGGCACCGCCTCAACACCTACGTGTGCCACCGCATGCGCAAACTGATCGCCGAACGCGAATGGCTGACGGTGTTCCTGCTGGTCGTCTACTTGCCCGACCTCAACCCCGTCGAGTGGGCGTGGGGACACGTCAAGCGCAGCCTGGCCAACCTCGCCGTGGTCGCCGTCGACCGGCTCGAGACGCTCGCCCGCAACCAGCTAAAACGCCTCCAATACCGGCCCGAAACCCTCGACGGCTTCATAGCCGGCACCGGTCTGGCGCTCGATGAACTCGCGTCACCTTAACGAGCCGGAGTCAGTAGCGCCCGTGCTGGTGAGTTCCGGGTCGTGAACTGGACCCGCTGCGTCCAGTTCCTGTTGGCCGGGGGCGGAGTGTGGATTGCCGGTTGTGTGGGTCAGTGGGTGGTGCGGGCCATGACGGTGAGGAGTGGGGAGGCGGGGGAGGGTTGGCTGTGTCCGAGGTCGTGGTAGCCCCAGGATTGGTAGAGCGCGTGTACCTTGCCTTGGCCGGCTGCTGGGTTGACCATGAGCGTCGTGTATGGCTCGTCCCGGCTGGCCAGGAGGGTGTCGTGGATGCGCCGGGCGGTGCCGGTGCCGCGCCAGGCCAGGCGTACGCCGATTTCTTTGATGGCCAGGGCTGGACGCTGGGTATAGTGGGCCGGCGGTGGCGGGGTGGTGCGTTGCCAGTACCGGTCGCCGTGTTCGATGGCGTTGGCGTAGGCGTAGCCGACGGGCTGGCCGTCCGCGTATGCCAGGACGGCGGCGAATCCCGGCTCGCGCCCGTGGCGGTCCAGGCGCTCGCCGAATGCGGTCACTTGGTAGTTCGGCAGGTGCAGCAGGGGTGCGCGCACCTCGGCGTACACGTCGAGCAGGTCGCCGCGCACGTCTTCGAGTGTGGTGAACGTGCGCAGTTCGATGGCGGGTGCCGTGGTCATGTGCTGGCCCTCCAGGTGGCCGTGTGCTCGGTCCAGGTCGTCAGGACGGGGCTGCGGGGCGCTGTGGCCCGCAGCGCGGCTCCGAACTCCATCAGCATGCGCGATACCCGGGCGTGCTGGGTAGCGGCGGCCGCCGGGACCTTCATGGCCGCATAGACTGCGGCCTCTGCTTCGCCCTGGGCGAGTTGGGCGTGCGCGAGGCGGGTGGTGGTGATGGCCCGGGACCGGGCCATGTGGGGGCGTAGGGCGGCCAGGCAGCGGTGCGCGTGGGATTCGGCGGCCGGGTGGTTGCCGAGGGACAGGTACGCGCAAAGGGCAAGCGAGTGCAGTTCGGCGTGGTCGTAGAAGGCGAGCAGCCACACAGGCCGGGGGGCGGTGGGGCTGGCGCGCTGCATGGCGTCCTGTGCCTGGTCGAGGGAGCGTTGCAGGCCGGTGCGGTCCTGTGCCGCGCCGCAGATGGCGGCCTGTCGGGCGAGTCCGAGGGAGGCGAACATGGGGTCGCGTCGGGTGAGGTGCAGATTGCGGGCTACCGCGTTGGCGGCCAGGGCGTCAGCGGGACGGCCCATGTGGCGGTACATGGTGCCCGCATGGGACCAGATCCGGAACTTGATCGCCTGGTCGCCGGACATCTCGGCGAGCGACTGGGCTTCACGCATGTGTCGTTGGGCGTCCTCGTAACGGCGGCCGTCGATGGCCGCCCACATCGCGGAGGACCGGAACGCCGCGGCGGCGGCGTACAGATGGCTGCGCACGCGCTGGGTGGCCGCGCCGGCGTTCTGTAGGTTCAGTGCCTCGTCGGCCAGGGCGGCGGCGCGCTGCTCGGTGTCGAGCTGTCCGCCGTGGCGGTGGTCGCTGGCGATGATCTCTGTGAATCGCTGCTGGAGCCGCTCCACGTCGCTGATGCCGATGCGGCGGGGTGCGGTGCCGGGGGCTGCTGCGACGGCGGCGGTGATGCCGCCGATGAGAGTACGGCGTCTCATATCGGGGTCCTCCTGCTGAGGGGCGGGGATGCGCTGACCCCGGGCCCGTGGCACGAACCCTAATTCGTCAGCGGGCAAGCCTGTGACGTTCTCAAGAGCTCTGCGGGTCAGCGCGTTCGGCCAGCGGACGCGGCCGGACTTCCAGGCGCGAACGGATGAGCCGTCATGGCCTCCGGCTCGGCCGGTCAGCTGCTCGATGGCGGTATTGACCGCTTCCGCCAGGCTGTTGGCACTGTGGCCGTGCTCCTTCATCCACGCCTCGAAGACTGTATTGCGCGGGGCGCTCATGCACGCACCGTAGCGTCACCGATCCAATGCGTCAGGTAAATGGTGAGTCAAATCCACCTAGGGGGCGACGACTGGTTGCCTCGTCATCGTCCTATCCGCGCAGGATACGCACGCAGTTGTCTGGTCGCAGCTGCCCCCGTCAGCGGGACGGCTGGTGACCGGGCCCTCCCGAACGCGCTGAGGGGGGCCACTCCGACCTACCCCAAAGGCGTGATGATGTCCAGAACAGCCGCGCAAATGACAGCGAACCGCCACTCCCCCCACCCGCTCCAGGCCTCTGAGCCCGATGCGACGGCATGCGGCCAGAACACCGACGCCCCGTGCTTGGCGGAAACCTCCACGAGTCCGGTGACAGAGCCGGTGCCGCTCCCACCCCGCACGACCGCCCCTGCCATTCCGCTGCCGGACCCCCACGTGACGGCCAAGCATGTCCTGCAAGGGCGGGCGTTGACCGGCACCCAGACGCCCCAGAACCTGGTGGACGCACAGCCGGTGGTGATGCAACGGGACCGCAGGGCTACTGGCACGCGCTGGCCTCTGCAGGCCGTCGACGAGGCCGAGCCGGCCCACGTCGGCCGAACTCCATGCCTGTCCCGCACCTGCGTTGACGCGTTGGTGGGGGTGGGGTCATGACGGGCTGGACGCCGGATGCTCCTGTCGAGGAGATCTCGGGGTGGTTGTTGTCGGCTGCGGTTCGTGACGCTGAGACAGCGAGCGGGGCTTGGGCGGAGAAGGACGTGATGCTGTTGCGGTGCGGGGTGGTTTTCGATGCGGTGCGGGTGCCGTTGGACGTGGTGGTGGCTGCTGCGGGGGCCGTGGGTTCTGCTGCGCTGGAGGGCTTTGTGAACGGGGCGTTGTATGGGGCGCCGGTCTTCCGTAGTGGATGTGGGCGGTGGCTGTTCGTGTTGTGTGAGCCGGGTGGTGTGCGGGACTGGGCGGCGCCGGGGGCGGAGTACTGGGGCGAGGGGCGTCAGCTCGGTGTTCCGCGCCCGGACCTGGTGCAGCGTCCGGGCCGGGGGCGGGGGGTGTCGTGCTGGGTTGTTCCTCCGGTCGTTGTGGGCCGGTTGGGGCGTGCTCATGCGGTGTCTCAGCTGGTGGCGTGGGGCCGTTTCTGTCTGGCGGGCACGTCTCCCAATCCGGAGTACCGGCCGCGCGAGGAGGTCGGGGTCGATCTGGATGCGGCCTGTCGGCTGCGCGAGGAGGCTGGGGTCGATCTCGATGCGGCGGGCCGGCTGCATGAGCGGGTCCTCGACCTGACGAGCGGGATGCCGCATCGTGTTCCGCCACGCGGCCGGCTGGAGCCGGCTGTCGCGCAGTTGCGCGGGCATGTGGAGGATCTGGTCCGCGTAGTGGGGGAGGTGATCGCGGGGGAGGAGGACTGCGCCGACCGGCAGGCGACCGAGTGGCTCCTCGTCCGCACCCACACCGCGCTCACCGCGAAGGCACCGATCACCGACCGGGAGGCCGCTGTGCAGGCCGAGGACCTGGCCCTGTGCTGCCGCACCCTCGTCGGCGTCCACCAGCGCAAAACACAGAACACCGAAAGGGGGTGCCGCGGTGAATGAGACCCTGCCGAAACTACGCAATATGGTCCACTGGCAGACCCTTACGGGTGCCGACAACCCGTCGGCGCTGACCGTCCGGCTGCGCCGGGAGGCCGCATCCGTGCCCATCTGCCGCCACCTGGTCCGCCAGACCCTCACCGACTGGAATCTTCCACAGACAGCGGACACCGCCGAACTCGTCGTCGCCGAACTCGCCTCTAACACCATCCGCCACACCCACCACAAAACCTTTCGCCTCACGCTGCGCCGCATGCCCGGCGGCGTGATTCGGGTGACTCTCACGGACAGGAGTCGGGCGTTGCCGGCGCCGAGGGATGCGGGCGTCGATGATCTCGGAGGGCGGGGTCTGGCGCTGGTGGATGTGCTGGCGCAGGCGTGGGGGACCGACCGCCTGCTATGGGGCAAACGCATCTGGGCCGATCTCGCAGGAGATGCGCCATGAGACCGGCACTCCATACCCGGCAATAGAGGTTCGACGTCTGCTGAGCAGCGGGCAACGGGGATAGCAGACGGCGGACGGACAGCACGCGGCGAACAAGACCGTGATTACACGCTGCCACAGGTGTGTTTGTGGCACGTCGGCGAACACTCGCCGTAGAACGAAACGCGTGCCTACCGCCTCGCCACCCTCCATGACCCCCGCCGCGCCATGCGGCGTTGGAGCCAAGCGGGCATCTGCTGGGACCCAGCTTCGAGTGCATCCCCGCTACGCCTGTCAGGAGCCATCACACCTCGCCTTGACCGTCCTCGACAGGCAATACGCCGCCGGCCAGTCAAGTGCCTCTGACCTGCGATGGTCGGTCTTGTGGTCGGGGTGCTGACGGGTGGTGGTCGGGCCTGTGGTCAGGGCTCGGCTACCTGGATTGTGACGTTGAGTGGCTGTTCCATTACAGTGAGGGCTGATGTGATGGCGGCTGATGAGGACTCGGTATGGGACTGACAGCACGCGCCCGCCGGACGGGGGCGTCGTTGGCCGGCGCGGCAGTTCTCGCCGGGCTGCTGGCCGGGTGCGGTCAGGGCGACGGGAACGGGAAGGCGAAGGCACTCCCGACACCGGCCCGGTCGCGGGACACGATCGGTGCGACGGCGCCGACGCCCACGAACCCGGAGGCAGTGGAAAAAGCTGCGGTCCTGGCCGCATATGACGGTATGACGACCGAGCAGACGAAGGCATACCAGAAGGCTTCGAAGAAGGGCACCCGGCTTGAAAAGTACGCAACCTTGAACGCTCTGTCGAAGATCGATCTAGACCTATACCGGATGAAGGAGGCCGGGACGGTCGTGCGCGGAGGAATCGGCCACGACGCCACAGTGACGCGCCTTGACCTGAAGGCCACAATCCCTACGGCCTCGCTGTCGGACTGCGTCGACCTCTCCACGTACCAGACGTACGACGTCCGGGCGAAGAAAGTGATCCGGCTGCCGTCCGCCCAGCCGCTGCACTACATGGCGACCGCGAAAGCGGAACGCTGGTCGGGCCGCTGGCTGGTGACCGACATCGACACCACCCAGGGTGGCCCGTGCTGAGACGAACGACGGCCACGGTGGCCTCGGTCATCATGCTCGCTCCTGTCGCGCACGCCCAGGACGGCCCCAGCGCGGGACTGTGCGAGGGGTCGTCGATGTACGTACAGGTCTGCGCCCAGGACAGCAGCAGCACACCAGGAAGAGGCAGACCCGCCAAGGGCGGGCCCACCGCCAACTTCCCGCGTCCGGACGACTCGAACCCACCGAAGTGCCTCTACGAAAAAGTCGTTCCCCAGCCTCCTGAAGATAACCTGGCCATGCAGGAAGGCAGGCGGCAAGGAGGCAAGGGAGCGGCCTACCGCGTCGTATGCCCGGACACGGGCCGTATCGGTGTGGTCTGGGTCGGGGACAGGGCACGCCCTGCCCCGGCTGCGCCTGCGGTTGATCCGGAGGTTGTCGCGCGCCGGGCGGTGGACGCGATGCGGTTGGACGGCCCGGCGATCGTCTCGCCGCGGTCGGTGGGCCGGTACACGGTCGGTGTGCCGATGTGGCTGTGGGTCCGGCCAACCCCGACCACCTATGGTCCGGTCACGGCCAGGGCGAGCGCGGGCCGGGTCATGGTGAGGGCGACCGCCCGTGTCACCGCGATCCGCTGGGAGATGGGCGACGGAGCTACCGTCACCTGCGCCGGTCCGGGCACGGCGTACTCTGCGGCGGCGGGCATGAGCGACTCCCCGGACTGCGGCCACCGCTACACCCGGATCAGTACCGGCCAGCCTAGCGGACGCTACCCGGTCACCGCCACCTCGACCTGGACCATCACCTGGCAGGCCGAGGGCGGCCTCGCGGACGCGGGCACCTTCACCGAGACCCGCTTCAGCACCACCAGCGCCCGCGTCGGCGAGCTCCAGGTCGTGAACTGACCCCCGCCCCCCTACTGAAATTTTCGTAAGTTCGGTGGGTGTGCTGGGTGTGTGGGTGGAAGGATGTCTGGGTAGCTTATCGACCTTCCCCCTCAACTGCAGGCTCCTCTCTTCCTCCGCTGTCACGGCCGCAGTTGGCGGATGCACGGCGTGTTCGGGCAGTCGAGTTGTTCGAGGACGGCGTCTCCAACGCGGAGATCGCGAGGGCCATAGGGGTGTGTAGCGAGAGTGTGCGGCGCTGGCGTCGGGTGTGGGAGCAAGGCGGTGCTTCGGCCCCGCGGCGTGCGGCCACCGGACGCCCGCCCAAGCTGGACGACACCCAGGTCGAGAGGGTCCGGGCCGCGTTGGAGCAAGGTGCCCAGGCTCATGGTTTCGAGGCCGACCTGTGGACTCTGGAACGAGTCGGCACGGTCGTCACCCGGGCAACGGGGGTCGTGCTGTCGAGGGCGTCGATGTGGCGGCTGCTGACCGGCCGGCTCGGATGGAGCCTGCAACGGCCCGAGCGGCGGGCGGTCGAGCGGGACTAGTCGGAGATCGCCCGCTGGATCGCGCACGAGTGGCCGCGCATCAAAAAGGGGGCCGTGAACACACGTGCCTGGATCGTCTTCCTCGACGAATCAGGCGTCTCCCTAGGCTCTGCCAAGAGTTCCGTGAAGCGGTGACGGGACGTCATGCGAGGAGGACTCGCTTGCGTAAGAGTGGGATTGAGGCCCGTCCGTACATCTGTCGTTTGAGCATCTTGATCCGGTTGACGTGGCCTTCGACGGGAGTCGCCCCGGCCAGCGACGGGCCGGTCCTGAGGACCTCGAGCTCGTTGCCGCGCAGCTCTGCGGGAACGACGGTCAGTTCGGCCCCGTCGTTCTTCAGGGCACTACGGACGGTGAGATAGCCGGCCGGGTCCCGCTCGGCAGACGTGATTATCAGCGCCAGACCGTTTTGCCCCTGAAGTTCGGCCAGCGGTGTGCCGGCCCGCCCCTCCTGTGGAGCGGAGCTGCCGGCATCGGAGGCGGCCGCCAGCGCGCGGTCCTGCTGCGGGCTGCCGTCCGAACAGGCCGCCGCTCCGAGCATCAGCCCTGCCGTGATCGCCAGCGCCGCGAGGTGCCTGCCCAGAGTCGCGGTGGTCCAAGTGCGCATGGAACTGCGTCCTTTCGGTGAGGAGTCCGCACGGGAGGAGGCTGCGTGGCCGCCGGGGCCCCGATGGCAGGCGGGCGGCGGGAGCATCGTCATCGGACGGGCGGGAGCGTGGGCCACACGGTGATCACGTCACGTCACCGTCGAGCGTCACGTGCCGGTCCGGGAACCGGCCGCGGACCAGGTGCAGGTCGTCCAGGTCGAATTCGCCGGTTCCTTCGAGCACGCAAGCGCTCCCGATGTGCGAGACGGCCCGCGTCCGCAGGGGCCACACTTCCGCCTCGCTTCCTTCATTGCTGCGAATTGCGCCAGTCGCTTGTGTCATCTGGCATCCCCAAAAGTCCGTGCAGGCAGGGTGTCTTTGAGTCGTCGGCACCTTGCTGTGCAGCAGTAAATTACTCGTTCGCGTGAGCAAGGCTCAAGTGGTTTCCGGAGCAGTTGCAAGGCTGCGACATTTGGCCGCCCGCGACTGATGCGGTGTCACAGCTCGGTCCAGGAGCGGGGCTTGCCGCCAGCCAACGGCTCCCACACGTCATCGGTGGCCCCGTGCTCTTCGATGTCCTCGAGGACGGCTGCTCCCAGCGGCACCTCGCGGGCCATCTCAGCCACGAGCGGGTGGTGGGCGACCATGGCCCTGAGGTCGCTGATCCGGTTGTCCATCGCCTGCCGTCCGGCGCCGGTCAGCACGAAGAGAATGCGAGGGAACACCGGGTACCAGCGCAGCCAGCCGGGCCCGCCCGCCTGTCGGCGCCGGCCGACGGGCTGCGGCTCGTACGCCCACAGACGGGCGTACTCGATCAGTTTCGCGGCCAGCCGCTCGGCGCCCATGGTGGCGCGGTCGACCTCGACGAACGCCCTCAGTTTCCGCCGTTGCTGGCCGTCGATGAGGGTGTAGTGCATGACCGCGTCGGCGACGACCTTCTCTCCGTCACCGATCGCGTGGAACACCTCGGGGGTCCAGTCCAGGTGTCCGTGCTCGTCGCCGCGGCGGCGGGCATCGGCGACGAAGGTCAGGTGCGTGCGCAGGACGGTCAGGGTGTGGGGGGTCTTCAGCGAGGCGGCCGTCGCTGTGGTGATCGGATACGGCGGGCGGCCCCGCAGCGCCGGCCAGTCCCGGGTGAGGCGGGCACCCTTCGGCGTGAGGTACCAGACCCGGGTGCGGTGGGACTGCGGCAGCACGGCGAAGTCGACCAGGCGCTCGTCGAGCAGATCGTTCAGCCGCTCCGAGACCGACTGGCGGGAGCGGTCGGGGCGCAGCAGGACGTGCAGCTGGCCGGTGGAGGCCATGCGGTGCTGAGCGAGGGTGGCCAGGAGCTGGTGCGCGAGGGGCTCCGCGGGGCTGGGCGTGAAGCCCGCCGCCGTACGGTCGTTGGGCTGGGCAGCGGTCATTTCCATTCGTTTTCCTTCGACAGGTGGACAGCGGCGCCGGCGGGGTAGTGCGCGGCGAGGAATGCGGTGACGCGGCCGAGCTGCTGCGCGGCGCGGTCGGTGAGCTGGTCCAGGGGGAGGGCTCCGGCGTTGGCCTGGGCGGCCCGCTCCAGCGCGGGGACTTCCCGCGGGCCGGCCTGGGCGGCGAAGAGGTCGTCGAGATGGGGACCGCGCAGCTGGATGGGTCCGATGCGCCGACCGTGGACGTTCATGGAGACGTAGTGCTCGAACCGGTCCATGGTGGCGACCCGGTCGGGGCTGGGGTTGTCGCCCCACTCGGCGGTGATCGGTGCCACTGCCGACTTCGACCCGGCGGTGGTGGCCAGCGTGGACGCGTTCTGCACCAGGGACAGCCGCACTGCGGCCGGGAGGCGGGCCAGCAGCTGGGTCATGCCGTGGATGTGGCACCGGTACTTGCGCAGATCCTCGAACATCGCGGCGATGGTCTCCGGGGCCGCGCCCGTCAGCGTGATCAGCTCGTCGAAGTACGGGCGGAACGGCACCCGCTTCTCCTCGGGCGTGTCCCGCCTAGAGCGGGCGGCCCGCAGCAGATCGCGGGCGAGCAGCGCGGTCAGGAGCCGGTCGGTGGGCCCGTTGCCGCCCGGGCACACCCACACGATCATCTTGGAGTCCATCGCCGCCCGGATGTTGTAGACACCGACGGGCTGGCCGAGGAACGCGCGGGTGACCGGGTTGGCGGCCAGCCGGGCGATCGGGTTGAGGACCACGGCGAACGCGTCGGGCGGAAGGGTCGGGAACACCGACTGCCACCAGGAGCGGGTCTCCTCGTCCAGTCGGCCCGCCACCGTCGCGAGGGCTGCCTTGCGGAACGCGGTGTCGGTGAGCAGGGCCCGTACGTGGAAGATCGTTGCCTGGTCCTCGGGCTGGCCAGCCTGGCAGGCCGCCTCGTTGACGGCGACCAGGACGGTGAGGGCGGCGGTGAGGATGGTGAGCGCACGCGGCGCGGTCGCGTCGTCCCAGGCCAGTGCGGAGGCGTAGGCGTCGGCGATTGCCTCGACGACCTCGTGCGCCGTCTGGCCCTGGTGCATGGCGAGCGGATTCCACGAACTCACCCGCGAGTTGGGGCCCAGACCGTTGAGGTCGACCAGTGCGATCCGCGGCATCAGGGTGTCGTGCGCCAGGAACGGCAGGGCGCGCGGCCAGGAGCCGCGGTGCGGGTCGACGAAGATCAGCCCGCCGCCCGCGTGCGCCCATCCGATCGCCTGGGCCAGGGCGCGTTCGGTCTTGCCGCCGCCAGTCTTGCCGACCCCGACCTCGAACAAAGTCTCCTCGGCGTAGGTGGCGACCAGCCGCTCCCGGCCGTCCGGGCCCCGGTAGATGCCCTGCAGCAGCAACTCGGACTCGCCGAAGGCGAAGGTCGGCAGGTCACCGGCGAGCACCGGCAGGCGGCAGTTCGCGGTGGGCGGCTTGAGCAGCCCGGTCAGCTCATCCAGCCGGACCCAGTTCGCGCGGGGCGGCTGGCAGTGCCCCTGATTCCAGCGGCGCTCGAAGCCGTGCCGGGTGGGCCAGTGGTCGGCGCCGAACCGCCACGGGCCCAGCCGCCAGCCGCGCATGGCCCACCGGGAGCGGCCGCCGAACACATCGAACGCGGCCTGGAGCTGGGCGAGCCTCGCCTGGACGCGGCCCGCGGTGTTCGAGGCGCACATCACCAGCAGCGTGAACATGTTCGCCAGCTCGTTGCGCGAGTTGTACAGACCGAGCGCGAACACCATCAGCAGCAGGGCTCCGATCCCCGCTTTGAGGCTGAACTTCTGGATCATGATGACGACGACGAGGCAGATCAGACCAGCCTGGAGCCCCTTGGTCGCCCACTCCTTGAACATGTTGATCCACGAGTTGCCAAGATCGTCCAGCTGCCCGGCGAGCATCAGGCTGTGCACGGTGTTCATCGGGCACCCCCGTCCTGAGCAGTCCCGGACGCCAGCGCGGCGACTTCCCACCGGCCCGAGCGGGCCTTGAGCGTGCGCTCGTGCGCCAGTGGCCACCGGCCGGTCGCGTCGCGGGCTTCCACCGAGGCGAGGACCCGCACCCTCGTGCCGTCCGCCAGTACCTGCTCGGCGGCCGCGGCCTCGTCGACGGCGGACACCTGCTGGACGGCAACAGCCGTGTAGGGGGCCGGGGAGACGGCGGTGAGGTTCACACCGGGCGCGAGGTAGCGGTCGACCTCGCCGGCACCCGTCAGATAGGCGGTGAGGAATTCTCCGACCGCGGACGACAGACCACCCTCCGGGACGGTCACGGTGTACGACGACTTCGGAACCTCGGCCCGGGCCGGGCCGGCCACCACGCCGGGCGCACCGGGCACCGTGAACGAGGAGCCCGTGCTGTCGAAGGCCACCGGCACGGCGTAGTACCGCACCGATCCGTTGCCGTATTGCGCAGCCACCGCCACCGACCACGCGCCGGTGCCGCGCTGCGCACTGCGGACTGAGGCGCCGATTGCGCATCGGCGGCCGGGTCGGGCAGTTCGACGTCCGGCGCCATCGACTGCGCAAGCCGTGCCTGCGCACTCATCTCGTCGTTCGCGTCGCTGCGCAGCCACGCGCTGATGAACACTTGCGCATAGCCGCCCGGGTCGGTGACGGCCGTCGCGGTGCGCACTGCGGTGGGCTTGGTCGCGGGGGCCGCCGCGACCGTGGTCGGGGTGGAGGCGACGGCGACGCACAGGGCGATGGGGCCGGCCGCGATGACGGTCCAGACCGCCACGCGTGAGAGGCGTACGCGGCGGCGCATCGCCTCCAGCCGGGCGCCGGCCGCCATCGGAGCAGCGGCCTCGCTCGGTGAGGCCTGCTTGCCAGGGGACATGGTCAAATTCCCAGGTCAGAATGGATGTTGCTGACCTCGAGAAAACCCGTCGACCCCGATCCGACCACCGACCATGAACCCCCAACCATGGTCACGATGGGGACACGAAGTCCATGGTCGGGGTCATGGTCGGCCCGACCATGACCCCGACCACGGGTCAGCCTGGAGCCGACGGCAGGCCATCGCGTCCGGCGCGGTTCCCCGGACCGGCGACCGCTGTGCGATCACCTGCCGCCCGGCTGCAGGGCCCGGACCCCGATGCCGAGACGGACGCCGGCCGGGCCGCGACAGACACCTGCGCAGTGCGCCAGACGGATCTGCGCAAGAGAAGATCAGGAAGCCCGGCCGGCTTGCGCAGTGGCCCCAGCACAACTCGACTGCGCAGGATCCCCAGGCCGGTTGCGCAGCCCGATTGCGCAACGCCCGTCCACGGCTGCGCAGTCGGCTGCGCAATTGCTGAGCGTCCGGGTTGAAGGTGCGTGGTCGGCCCGACCATGAGCCCGACCATGGCAGCTAGACGGCTCCGTTGCCGGATCGTGATCGATGGTCGGGGCTCGTGGCCGTCAGCGTGGTCGGGGTCGGCGGGTGAGCTGACGACATGGAACACACGCACGCCCGCGCACCCGGGTCAGCCGACCGCCCTACCTCGACGGGCCCGGTGCGCTGCCTTGGCCACCACGCGCGGCCCGCTTCAGGGGCACGGCGGTGAGCCGCTTCGGGGCAGGCGTCCGGCGGGGGGTGATGGCGGCCGACCAGTTCACCCAGATCGCCAACGGGCTGTTCCGCGACAGCCGGCTTTCCTACAAAGCGAAGGGAATCTTCGGGTACGTCAGCACACACCGGGACGGCTGGCAGGTCACCCTCGCCCACCTCGTTGCCGTCGGGCCCGACGGGCGGGAGGCGGTCCGGGCCGGTCTGAAGGAACTGGAACGGTATGGCTACCTCATCCGCGAACGCCTGCGGCGCCCGAACGGAACGCTCGGCGAAGTCGTCTACTCGATCACCGACCGCCCTGTCACCCTCGACGTCGCCCTGCTGGAAGCCACGTCCACCCTCGCGATCGAAGACGAACACGACGTCGGCTTCGGAGCGGGGATCCGGCGGGGGGTGATGGCGGCCGACCAGTTCACCCAGATCGCCAACGGCCTCTTCCGCGACCCGAAGCTGTCCTTCAAAGCGAAGGGAATCTTCGGGTACGTCAGCACACACCGGGACGGCTGGCAGGTCACGGTGGCCGAACTGGTGCGCCGCGGTCGCGAAGGCGTCGACGCGGTCGCCACCGGACTTCACCAGCTGGAGCGGCACGGATTCCTCTACCGCACCCGCGAGCGGAACCCCGACGGCACGCTCGGCCAGGCGCTGTACTTCATCACCGACCTGCCCGGCTTGCAAACCCCAGGTCGCAACCAGAGTCGGGTTTTCCAAGATTGGCTGAGCCTACGTTGGCTGATCCCGGCACTAAGAACACCAAGAGAAAGAAGGCCAACAAGCAGAACACCAGACCCCTCCGTCCGTGCGGCGGCGAACCGTCGCGAACACCTGGACGGACGGGCCAGCCAATCATGCCGACTTCTCCGCCAGCCGCGCCCGTGGCGGATGAGATGCACCCGGGGATCCTGCTGCTGCTCGAACTCGGGGCGGCTCGCCCCGAGCTGCTGCTGACTGGGCAGGCGCTGACCGATCAAGGCCGCGTCGTGACGGTGATGCTGGAGTCCGGCTGGAGCCGCGAGCAGCTGTGGCACGTCATCGCTGCCCGGCCCCTGCCGCATCCGGTGCGGACTACGGTCGGCGCGATCATCGCCGCCCGCCTGCGCGCTGCCCAGGCCTACCCGCCGCCCGCCATCGCGGCCGACCGCCACGACACACCCGCCTGGGACGTCCCGCCGCCGCAGTCGACCAGCTCTGCCGCCGCGCGGTCGGTGAGCGAGGCCCTCACCTATCGGGCCCTCGTGGAATGCGTCGGCTGCGGCGTTCCCGGAACGGCCCCCGGCGAGGACCTCTGCCCGGCCTGCCTCGGTTGGCCGCCGTGCCGCACCTGCCCAGGCCCCACCCCCCGGCGAGCCCACCCCGACGGTGACGGCCGCTGCACCACGTGCGCCTCCGCTTTGACCGACCAACCGGAAGGAAGCAGCCCGTGACCGACACGCTCCACACCCGGCCGCCGACCGCGGCGCACCACGCGCGTCCCTTCACCGGAGATCCGGGGCAGTGGGAGAAGGAACACTCCCACGCCCTGCGGACCGGCCACGTCCGCGACAGTACCTGCACGGCCGTGTGCGAACTCGTGCTCGTCCACGAACGCACCCCCTGGGGCTGGATCGCGTGGACCGTCCCCGGTGACGGCCTCCCGCCCGAGACTCCCCACCAGATCGGGGTGCTCACCCCGGCCGCCACCCGTACCCAGCGGCTGGCCCTGCGCTGGCTGACCAGGCGGCCCGCCCAGCGCATCACCCTGGACCCCGTCCCCGGATTCCTGCGGCTCTCCGCCGCCGCGGTCGCCCTCCTCAGCCTGATCGTCGGCCTTTTCGCTATCGGCTACGGCGTCCCCGTCGACATCGCCCTCCCGGCGATGCTGCTCGCTCCGATACTCGCCGAGCACCTCACCGGCCGACTCGACGCTCGGGCCCGTGAACACGTGCGCAGCGTCGAAGGCGAAGATGCCGTCCGCTACATGCACCGCCTCGCCGCCCTGCACACCTCGCTCGTCCGGGCCGCCGCTGGCAGCGACCGCTACGAGCTGCGCCGCTCGGCCGAGATCGGCCAACACCTGATGTGGGACGCCGCGGACCTGCTCCAGACCCGGGACCCCCATTCGGCCTCAGCCGACCTCATCGCCCGCGAACGGCTGATGCTCCAACTCGCCGACCAGGTTGCCCAACTCCTGAAGCGCACCACCGCCCAGGACGGTACAGCTGGCACGGACCAGACCCGCGAACCTGAGCGGCCCTTGGGCCCCTACCCGCCCGGCGTCCGGCCGCCAACTCACCCGACGCCTCAGCACACGCCTGGCACATCACCGCTGAAGGGAACCCTCGTCATGACCCAGCCCGAACCCACTCCGGCTGTCCGCACCCCCGGCGTCTATCTGCTCTTCGCGCACGAGCCGTACTACCCCGGCCCCGGCACCCAGGAGATCAACACCACAGTGGTGGCGGCCGACACCCTGCTCCACCCGCAGGCCCTCCAGCCCGACGGCGCCCGCATCCACGACCTTCTCACCCAGGGGCGCCAGCCGGGCGAGATCATTCCGCTCGCCACCCTCACCCACGAACTGAACGGCGGCGCCGACTGGCCGACCGTCGGCGACTGGGAGCGCGTCACCATCGACCTGCTGCAGCTCGTCCAATCCGGGGACTGCGATGCCCTCAGCCTCGGCCTGCCCGAGATCGCGCGAGCCCTCGTCTGCATCGGTCCGGACAGCCAGGTGCGCGCCTTCGACGCCGCAGCCGACGAGTTCATCGTCTACGGGGCCGCCGAGCGGGCCGCCGTGCTGGCCGAGGTCGATGTGTTCCTCGCCGGCCTCGTGGCCGAACAAGACCTTTGGCCCGGCGACGGACTGTTCGCCCCGCTCGCCCGACGCGTATGAGCGGGCCAGGGACCAAGGCGGTACGGCGCCGACACCAGCAGCTCAGTCAAGGGGAGCACGGATGCTGATCGGATTCGAAGGACGGGCGGTGTGGGCGGACCTCCGGCGCCTGCTCCACCGACTTGCGCAACGAGTCCGTTGCCGCTGGCGGTCCGTACGTTGACCGTTGCCGCTCCGTACGGCACACGGACTGGCCGGCACACACAGACTGGAGCCCCAGGACTCGCCTTGGGCTCCGCGCTCTCTCGTGCCTGCCTGAATGGCCGGCTCACTTCGGCCGACCTGCCGTCACGACGGCAGGACCTTCAGTGTCTCCTGTGCTGCCCAGGTGGCGACGGTGACTGGCACGGCGTCGCCGACCTGGAGCTTCTGGTCGCCCTCGCTACCGGCGAAGACGTGGTGTGAGGGGAAGCCTTGGGCACGGGCGTTCTCCACGACGGTCAGGGGCCGGTACTCGCACTCGTCGATGTCCAAGTTCGCGGCGGGGCGCGCGAGATAGTGGTGGGCGCCGCCCTGCGCGGTGACGGTTCCGATCGGCTCGTTGAGCGGGGTTGGCCGACCGTGGTTGCGGCGGGTGACGATGAACGGCTTGCCGCCGAATTTCCTGTGTCCTTTCTCGACCTGGGCGCGGGCCGCGGCCGAGTACGCCTCGAACTCTTTGCGGTCCTGTCGACCGTCGCCGAACCGGTGGCCTCGCACGTCCATGTCGAGGACCTCGCCGATGCCGCGCATGACCGGCTCCACGCGCATATGGCAGCGCGGTGTCGGGCACACGTAGTAGTACGACTGCTTCGCCGTGGATGGGCGCCCGGATACGGGCTTGCGGCGCAGGTACCCGCCGATGCGGCGGCCGCGTTTGACACCGGGCCAATGCTGAGTGCCCTTGACCAGGCCGCACGACGGGCAAAGCGCATCCGGCCTGGGCCGAAGGTCTGGCACCACGCCGAGGTCTTTGCGGACCAGCACCCACACGAGCCGGTCGCGGTACTGCGGGACCTGGCCGAGGACCCCGTCCGGCGTATCGACGCCGATGTGCGCGGAGTTCACGCAGGCGATCGTCGGGTGGTAGCCGTGGGGCCCGAGGGCGTCCCACACGCGCAACCAGGCGTCGAACATCCTCGGATTGTTGGTGAAGAAACCCGGCACGTTCTCACCGACGTAGGCCAGCGGTCCGTGGACGTCGGCGTAGCGGATCGGCTCCCACGCCGTCATCCGGGTCTGCTCCCACCGGCTCGGCTTGGCCACCTTGCCCTCGCCGACATCGAACTCTTCCTGGACGCGGGCCTTGGAGTTGCCGCCTGCAGGGGTGGCTTCCCGGCAGATCGGCGAGCCGACCAAGCGGTCGCGTAGGGAAGGGTGCGCATGTCGATCGTCTGGATCGCGGCCTCGCGCACGTACAGGCCCGGGACGTTGGCGCGCGCGGTGGCGACGGCGGCCGGGTTGTGGTTGGCGCCGAAGCGCGGGGCGTATCCGGCGTTCATGAAGCCGCGGCCGTCGCCCCAGCCTCCGCTGAACAAGTGACCAGAGGTGTACACGTCACGCCTCCTGGTCCGCGGCGGCGGTGGGGTTCCCTGCTGCGCAGCCGTCGCAGCTGCCGGGCAGGGCGTCCGCCGAGGTGCCGGGGCGGATGTAGCGAGCCCGCTTGGCGGGCTTCTTCAGCGCGGCCTCGACGGCGTTCTCCAGGGCGTCGAACTCGGGTCCTTCGTCCTCGATGACCACCCCCGGATCGGGTGCTCCCGGCCGGGCGGCCCGCTCGATCAACTCGGCCATGCTGGTGTTGGGGTTGAAGGGGACGCCCCGCACCCGTTCGACGAGGGCGTACAGCTCCGCCAGCCGCGGCCGGCGCTTCACGGCGAGCAGCAGGTCCCGCTGGGAGGCGAGGACGCACAGCGAGCAGGAGCAACGGCTGGATCCCTGCCAAGCGCCCGCGCCCGGGTGGGAGTCGTAGCACCACTGGTGAGGAAGACCCTGCTCGTCCGTCCAGTCCTTGACCTCCTGGGTGGTCACCTGATGGGCGGGAGACCACTCGTGGACGCCCCGGGCCGTGTTGTCCGTCGTTGTACGGAACGCAGGCCGCTTCTTGCGATCCGGGCTCTCATCCGCCCTGATCCCCAGGACGTTCGCGCAGACCACCGGACGGCCAAGCTGCTTCTTGCGGGCCCGGACCATGGAGCTGAAGGCACCATAGATGAGGCCGGTCTTCCAGTCGCTGCGGCAGGGGAGCACACCCTTCCACGGCCAGTCACCGCGCTCGGCGATGTACGTCAACAGGTCGTACGGGACGCGCTCGCCCTCCAGATCACGAGCCCGCCGGACCTCGATGTGCCGCTCGGGAGGCACGCCCAGGGCCCGGCTGTGAAGGGCTGCCAGTTCGCTGCTGCCGGGGTAGCGGACGCCGCCGACCGTGACGGCGGGCCACTCCAACGGACCGAGACTGGCATGGATGGTGTAGACCCGATCCTCGACGCCAGCGGCGCGCGCAGCGTCCAGAGCCAGAGCGGCGGCGCGGGGGCCGTCCTTCCCGCCCGAGAGATTGAGGATGTAGATGTCGACCTCGTCCGGGACGAGGGAGGTCATGGGGTCGGTTCCCTCTTCGGTGGTGAACAGACCGAGCTGCAGGCTGCTGCTCATGCGCGACGTCTCCTGGTGAGCTGAGTTGGTGACCTGTCGGCCGGGCGTTGCCGCGCCTGGCCCACAGAGACTTCCGAGAGTGGTGACCGCTTCAGGTTGCCGCTTGAAAATTAAAATCAATTATACGCTCTTTTTCCGTCTTGGCAACCCTGCTCACAGCTGTGGCCCCCGGCGGACCGGGGGCCACAGGCAGGCGTTGCGCGGCACGCGAGGCGGCGCTACCTGTGGTGGTAGTCGGTGGTCGGCGGCACGCGTTCTCGCGCGCGGCGATCACACAGCGGGCAGGAGGTCAGGCGCGTCGTCTACGCCGAGGAGCAGGATGTGGTGGCCGACGGCCTCGGTCACGCCGTCGGTGACCCGCTCGACGTCCAGGCGCATCCGGATGCGGCCGGCGCCTTCGCCGTTGGCCGCAAGATCGTGTTCCAGTTCGTCGTCGAGGCGGTCCACGGCGGTCTCGGCCGCGGCGTAGTCGGCCAGGTCGCGCGCGAGGAGCCGGCGGGTGGTGGTGTCGCGGAGCTGGTAGCTGGTCATCGGGACTCGTCCTTCGGCATGGGGTGATCAGTCGTCGAGTCGGCGATCCTTCGCGCCGCGTTCACCGCGCGCGACCAGACGTCGGGGCTGCCGCCGTGCTCGCGGGCGAGGGATGCGGCGAGTCCACGGATGTCACCGCGCTCGCGCAGGGCGGCCAGGGCGACGGCCGCCCGCCGGTCGGCTTCCGAGCGGGCCGGCGCGGCCGCGGGCCGGTGCTCGAGGGCGTTGCGTACGACGTACTCCCAAGACCTCTGCGGTCCCCCGTACTGCACGCTGAGCTCCGCGGCCAGCCCCGGGTGGTAGCCGTCGCGGTCGATCGCCTCGGTGGCGTACTGCTCGGCGAGCTGCGTGGCCGTGAGCGGCTCACCGCCGGCGTGGGCGCTCAGCTCGGCCGCGAGGGCCTCCTCGAGGGCGGAGGGCCGGCCGACGGCCGCGTCGGCCTGGGGCCCAGGGCGGCGGCCGGCCTTGCCGAGCTTGTCCCCGGTGCGCTTCTTGTCGAAGTCCTGCAGGTCGCCGACGCGGAAACCGGGGATCATGCGGCCGGTCGGGCCCTCGACCGGCTCGGCGAGGGGCTTCGGGAAGTAGTCGGGGTTGTCCTTCAGGTACTTGCGGATGGCCGAGGCTCCGTTGAAGCCCAGCCACTTGGCAGCCGTGTTGATGGAGACGACATCCTCCGGGTCGGCCTGGTACAGCTCGGGGTCGGCCTTGAGGACCTTGCTCGCCTTCTCCTGCTGGAACCAGGTGTAGAAGTCGCGGAACTGCTGCTCGTCGTAGAAGTCGGTCCCGTCGATGCGCTCCTTCTCCGGGTGACGGTGCTCCTCCGGCTGCTCGAGGCGCACCTTGTACCAGCGGGCCGCGGTGCCGACGCTGGCGCCGGTGAACTCGCGGATCCAGTCGCGGTTGACCACGGCACGGTCGCCGACGACGCGACGCTGCGGGTTCAGGGCCTTGGACATCATTGCATTCTCCGGTTCGGATCGCGGCCCTATACTGAGGGCCTGCTCCTCTTTGTTCCTCCGGCGCTCACGCGCCGGTGGGCGAGTCGAGTTGGTGAAGGTGGTCGGCGGGACGTTCGGTCGGGGTTGCCGCCCTGGGCCGACACCCTCGCGAGAGGGTGCCTTCCGCCGCCCACCGCTTTTGCCGCTAGTTTCGCGTAATCAATATGACGCTCTTGGTGGGTGGCTGTCAATCTCGCCGGCACCCAGAGCACGTCACAGCCGGCTGCGGCGGTGTGCGGCCCACTCCCGTTCGAAGTGCGGCATCTTCTTGTCCCGGACCTGGAACGGAGCGGTGACCATCAGCTCTTCCACGGTCGGAAGGGCCGGTCCGCGCTGTTGGACCCAGGCCCGCACCCGCCCGTAGCGCTCGTCGACCTCGACTGGGACGCCGCGCCGCTCCGAGACGCTCTGCAGCCTGCGGCCGAGAGCGGCTGCCCGGCCCACGTCGACCCGTTCCACCGAGCGCATCGCCCGCCCGCGCCGGGGCGGGTCCGCCTTCGCGACGGGCAGGATCCGCCGCACGTGGTACAGCGCCCACGGGCAGGCGAGCTCCTCCTCGAACGCGGCGAGCACGGGCCGGTCGGCGGCCCGGTCGGGGTCGAACTGCTCCAGCAGACTGCGCCGGCCGAACAGCTTCGCCTGCGGGTTGAGGCTGACGGAGGTGTACTCCAGGCGCAGCGCCCGTCCGGCGATGTCCGGATGGGCGCGCATCCGGTCCAGATGCGCTTCCATGGCCCCCATCGACACCGGGAAACAGCAGAAGCTGCAGTAACTCTTCTCCCACCGCACCCCGAACCGCTCGTACAGGAACGCTTCGCACCGCTCGCGCCCCCACCCCCAAGCGATCAAGGGATACACGCCCTGGCGCAGCGGGTTCTTGCTTGCGGCCTCGTCCCGGCGGCTGCGGCTGACCTCGTCGGCGTTGAACCCCATCACCTGCCTGAACGGCCGGTCGCCGATCTCCTGGGCGATCAGCGCGTCACCGACCTCGCCCTTGGCATGCAAGCTGCAGAGCCGAATGCCGCCCTGCTGGGGAACGGTGCCGTTGGACTCGTACTCGTCCCACAGCGCCCCGGGCCCGCGCTCGATGATCCGCGCGGGCTGGCGGGAGTCGTCCATGACCGCGATCTCCAACGCGCGGCTGGCCCGGGCGACTTAAACGAGCCGGACCCGGTGCTCGCGCAGGAGCGGCAGCACGTACTGAGAGGCGTGGGCGCGGGTGGCCGGCCACTCGTCCCCGGTGAGCTCGTGCAGCACCATGGTGCGGGCCAGATCGACTCCGTGGGCGGACGGGTCCTCCAGCATCTTCACCAGGTACGCGGTCGAGTCGACGCCCAGGCCCCAGTTGATGACCAGCTCGACATCCTGGCCGCCGGTGCGGGACACGGCGTTCATGCGGCCGCACCCCCTTGGTCGGCCTTCGGGGACGGGTAGGAGGTGGAGGTGAGCCGGCGCCCGGTGCGCGGCCCGATGTAGGCCGCGTACTTGTGGTTGCCGCCGTGGGACACGACCCGCGCGCCGACGGCCTGCAGGGCCTCCTCCAGCCACTCCCGGCCGGACTCGCCCTCGCCACGGTGGCGGGCGCCGAGGGCGACCAGGCGCCGCTCGACTCCGCCGCGGCCGCGCTCGCCGTTGCGGACCTTGGACATCGCGCGGTCGTGGAGGACCGATCCGTCGGGCAGCATGGTCAGGCGCCGCGGGTGCGTCTTGCCCAGGTAGTCCATCCCCTTGGCCTGGTAGATCGTCCCGTAGTGACCGGGAAAGATCAGCTCGGGGCCATGGGCGGTGAGGCGCGTCCTGGGCTCGGGGGCGCTGTGCGCGACGACCCCACGCACGCCTCGGGCGGCCGCCAGGCGAAAGGCGCACGCCTGCGGCCACGTCTCCGCGTTCGCCGGTACCTCGTCCAGCAGCACCAGCCGGTTCAGCTCCAAGCTCTCCTCGTACGGCTCCTTCTGCGCACCGTCAGAAGAGGGAACACCAGGTCACTTTGGGTGTGACCAGTGAGTCAATGCGTTGAGCGACTGAGGCTCTGAGTGTTTGGCTGACGACTGAGCGAGGCTTGGGTTAGGGAACGGGGGTTCGATACTGGTGGGCTCGCGTATTCGACTGTCGTCAGTTCCATGCGTATACCACCGTGCTGGTGACCGTGTGTGATCTCCGGCTTTCAGCTTCACGTTCTGCCGAGACACAGGTTCGGCTAGTGGATGGCTCCGGGCAACGACCCGCCTGGTGTTCGTCGTGAGCCGAAGGAAGGAGTGTCAGCCTCGGAGCCTCATAGGCCGAGTTCTGTCCGCAGAGCGGGCAACTCGTCCCTCCGGCGCTGGTCCCAGTACCAGAGACCGTCCTCCGGATCCGTCACTGTCAACCCGGTCAGCCACACTGGCTTGTTCCGAAGCGAACAGTGCTCCAGCATCTGACCGTCTGCGTGCAGTTGCCCGTCCGCCCCGACGGTGACGGTGTGCCGTGCACCGGCGGCGTCCACCACGCTGTAGGGGTAGCCGGCCTGGATGTCACGGACAATCTGCTGGCCGGGCTCGGTGAAGTCCCACATGGTGGGCTGGGGGCCGGTGTAGCCGTAATACAGCACCGTGCCGTTGACGGTGAGGCGGTACTGGATCTCCCGGCCAGGTCCGGCTGGCGGCCCGTTCTGGGCAAGCTGAAGCGCTCTCGCCGCCATCTCCCTCCGGTTGAGGTGGTCAGGGTGGCGCCGCTCGTAGTCACTGAGGGCGACCATAGGGCCTGCCAGCGGGAAGTACGACAGCGCACCGGTCCCTGGCTCGCGCCGAGCGAGGGAAGGATCACAGCGCTGGAAGAAGGCAAACGCTTCGAGAAGCGTCTCAACCACGCGGTGGCCGCCGACCGCGTCGCGGTACGCGGCGTGGCTGCTCGGCTTGGTGCCCGTGCTGGTCCGGATGATGTGGGGAAGCGACGTGTATGGCTGCCAAACGGGTACGACCCTCCAGCAGACGTCCCCGAGTGCAATTTCGGGGTGGACGTCGAGAGCAGCGGGCAGATGCACGTCGGCGTTGCGGGGCAGGACCAGCCCGCGCACAACCCGCCCCTGGGGATCAGTGTCCTGCAGGTCCAGGTACTGTTGCTGATCAGCAGGGCACTGGCCGTTCCTGATGACTTCGAGGTCTAGGGTGCGTATCGCCGCGAGTGCGGGCGCGATGTCCAAGGCGAGGCGCTCAGAGTCCGGTTGTGGCCCCTTACACAGGGATGTGTCGAAGGAACGGCAGGTCTCCCACACACGCTTGGTGTACAGGGCTAAACCGTGCATTTTCTGGCGGCCCTTGGAGTGGCGGTCGGTATCGGCGACCGGAAACAGGCCGTTGGCGGTCTGCGGCACGAAGAGATCCCCTAGACAGTGGCTCCGCTGGGAGACGAAGAGAGTAAGGCTATCGACCTTCAGTGCCGCTATGCGACGGAATTTCATGGGTCCAGGTGTGTCCGACTCAGGGGCCGCTCTACGGGGCCCCTATTGGACCGTGTCGCCGGTTCCCCGAGGAACCCAGCCCGCTGGTGACCTTGCGTGATCTCCTGGGGCGTATCGGCTCCATGTTCCGCAGGTCTCGTTGCGGAGGCGGCTGGTGGTCTTGTCGTGGTAATCGAGAGCATCTGCGACGACGGGTGCGGGAAGTTCGAGGAGTTGCTGCCGGATGGCGGCGCCGCGGGCGGCGGCGATCGGGATTCCGACCTTGTTCAGGAGCGCGGACAGGTGGTTAGGGCCGAGCGGTTGGCCGGTCCGGCGGCCGGGGAAGAGCCAGCGGGACGCCGGGTTGGTGGCGGTGTTCATGTTGCCGCGGTTCGTGATGTGCTCCAGCAGCAGGGCGGCGACCGGCGCGGGAACGGGCGAGGGCGGCTCGCCCAGTCGTAGCAGCACGGCATCGCCGTCGCGGATGACGTCGTTGAGGGTGAGCCGGACGACGCGGCTCAGCGGCTGTGCGTAAAGGAGAACGATGACTCCGGCAACGCGGAGTCGCATCGGTATCTCCGTATCGGTCAGAAGACTTCCCAGGGCCGCGAGGCGTTCGTCTTCGCTCAGCGCGGGCCGACAGGAGATCTTCATTGCGGGGATGGCCAGGGAACGTCGGCAGTGACGGCCCTGCATGGCCCAGTTGAGGAAGCCTCTCAGGCGGGTGCGGGCGTGCTCGGCGTTCTCGGCGAACCAGGCGTCGATGTCGACCTGGCCACATGACGCGAGGGTGGTGTTCCGCTCGCCGAGCCATTGCAGGAAGGCGGTCGCGTACTTGATCTGTTCGCTGGCGAAGCGTCGGATGCTGGGTGTGATGTGGCTCCGCTCGGCGCAGGCCCGCAGCCCGGGAAGGACGTGCCAGGTCGCGAAGAGCCTGATCGTCTTGGTGTGCTCGGGTTCGGCGATGTCGGCCAGGTGGCCGGGGAGCCAGCGCTGGAAGGAACAGAGGTGCTTGTCGACCGCAGGCAGGACTCCGCAGGCCATGAGGAGTTCTTCCAGATGGGAGGCCGCCCGCCAGGGCTGGAGTTCGTGGAAGGCATCGTGGGTGAGCGGGATCTCGCCCAAGCCGAGCCGGCGAAGCAACTGTGAAGCGTTTCCCAGCTGCCTGCGGCGCATGTCCAGCCATGCCAGTCCGCTCCCGGGCTTGTCCATCGTCACCAGCAAATCGAACAGCGGGACCAGTGCGGGACGGACGCGGCCGGTGCCGTCGTCGAGAAGCGCGGTGAGCCGGTCGGTGAGCGTGCAGCGTTCGCAGAGCCGACCGCGCAGGAGCTTGCCCTCGAAGCCGCAGCGTGAGCAGTCGAAGGTCTGGGAGAAGCCGGCGCAGGTGGTGCAGATCGCAGCCCCGTCACCAGGACGGAGCCCAGGAAGGGCCCGGTCCTGGCCGCATCCCGGGCAGGTGCCCCGTGTCCGGACGGCTCGGTCCGAACAGGTGCGGCAGACGTATCCGTCCGGCCAGGTGCCGGCCTTGTGCCTGCGGAGACCGCATCGGCAGCAATCGGCCATGAACCAGCGTTCGTACTGTTCGTCGGTGGCGTAGGGGCGGGTCATGCGTCGGGCAGGATGCGGGCCGCGCGGGGGCGGAGCTTGGCGACGTTCGAAGGCGGGTTGGGGAGGTCGCCGGTGGCGGTCTTGCGGACGCCGGCGTTCTCGGCGGTGGTGGCCACCAGGTCGGCCGGTGTGCAGGACAGGATGTCGCAGAGCGCGGCCATGACCTGCAACGACAGGCGTTCGGGGGTGCCGGAGACCAGGCGGTGCACCTGGGAGGCGGATAGGTCGATGCCGCGTTCGCGCAGCAGCGGAACCAGGTCGGTGGCCGTGAAGATCTGGTGCTGGGCCATGACCTCGCGCAGCCGCCAGGTGTAGCCGACCTTGCGTTTCATGCTTGCCTCCCGGTCTGGGTCTGGAGGGCGGCGGCGATGGTGGAGTCCAGATGCCGCCGCAGGGTGCGGGTGCGGAAGTCCGAGGACACGCAGGTGTAGAGCGAGGTGGTACTGGCGTGTTCGTGGCCGACTTGCTCCTGGACGAAGCGAGGGTCCCAGCCGTCCTCGATCAGGTGGGTGACGTAGGACCTGCGGAAAGAGTGGAAGTCGAGCCCGTCATCCAGGCCGAGGGCCTTGCGATAGGCAATGAAGCGGGAGTTGAGCCGCTGGCAGCCGATGCGCAGGCCCCGCTCGGAGGGCCAGGCAGCCGGGTTGTTGTCGGTGCCGAACAGCGGGCGGACCTCGGTGAACCACTCGTCCAGGACGTCCGGGGTCCAGTCAAAGACGGTCAGAACCCCGCGGCGTTTGGGCGGCGAGCCCTTCTTGGCCTTGCCGAACCGGACCTGGCAGCGGCCGTACTCGCCGAACTCGCCGCCGTGCGGGTTGCGGCCGAAGTCGGCGGCGTCGAGCATCCGCGTCTTGTTGCGCCGCGTTCCGAAGGCGTAGGCGGTCTTGAACAGCGTCGCGTCGCGGAAGGCGGGCAGCCAGCCCTTGCGGCCGAAGGCCCGGATGCGGGCGACCTCGTCGTCGCAGTGCGCGAAGAAGGCGTGCAGCTCGGCCTTAGTGAACGCGCGCTTCTTGGGGTCCGCCTCGTTGTCCTGGACGTGCACCGCGGTGTTCCACTCGTGCACCACCTGAACCGGGTGGGTCCCGAACCGCTCCTCACAGGTGGCCGTCCACTCATAGAGCGGATCGGTGATGAAATGGCAGAACGCCCGCACGGCCTCCGAGTACGAGCGGATCGTGGAGCGCTTCAGGTCCCGCAGTGAACGCAGGTCACCGAGCCATTCGTCGACCATCGCTGGCGTCCAGAGCCAGGGATAGGTGTTCACGTAGGCCGCGAGCGCCTTGACTGTGTTCTCCCGGCCCTCCACCGTAGTCCGGGCCAGATTCCGCGCGAGCTGCTGGTTGGCGAACCCAGTCAGCATCGCCGTGAAGACCTGTTCCTCGGGCCGCAGCAAGGCGACCCCGTCGACCAGGTGCAGCCTCGCCGCCCCCGGTATCGACCCGTTGAACCCCACCGATTCACCACCCTCCGTGACTCGCATTGGATGCGAGAAAACCGCATCTTATGCGAGTCGCTGGAGAAGTCCGAGGTCGGCCCCCTACGTGGACCACGATGAGGTCCGAGACGCGGGTATCGTCACCACCGGAGACCACGCTCAAGTCCGCAGGTCCGCAGGGCGATTGCCCTTGCCTCTCCGGGAGATTCGCCGACTGTCGCGAGTTCGCATCTGATGCAATTGGCGGCGGTCGGAACATCCGTGCCAGATCGTGCGCTAAGCCCGGATCGCCGCTGGTGGGCACCTGACAGTCCGTCGGCACCGGGCCGCCGCGAAGCCTTTCTACAGATAACGCATCTGCGGCATCGCCGATCACGACCTGCGGCGATGTCGCCGGGCCGCTGCGCGAGGCGACCTTGTTATCTGTGGCAAGGGGAACCCGGTGTCTGGCCTGCTGCTGCCGACCGGGAAGGCGCTGGCCGTCCGGACGGCGGCCGACGCCTTCCTCGACTCGCTGACCAACCCGAACACCGTCCGGAACTACGGCATCGCCCTCGGGAAGACCACCGAGCACTTGGGCGAGGGCCGTCCGCTTGCCGCGGTCGCGGACGACGAGGTCGGCGGCGCGCTGGAACTGCTCTGGGGCGACTCGGCGGTGAACACCTGGAACGCCCGCCGCGGCGCGGTGCTGTCCTGGACGAGCTGGTGCGCCGAGCGAGGCTACCAAGGCCCGGCGGTCCCGGCCTGGGCGAAACGGATGCCGCCGCCGGACCTCCGACACCCCGGTGCGCTCGAAGATGGCGATCGACCGGCTGATCGCCCGCCGCGACGTCCACCTGCGGGAGAAAGCACTGTGGCGGATGCTCTACGAGACGTCCGCCCGCTCCGAAGAGATCCTGGACGTCAACATCGAGGAGCTGGACCTGGCCGGCCGCCGATGCCCGGTGAAGGCCAAGGGCGCCCAGCCCAAGGTCCGCCGCCGCCGCGCGAGCCGTGCCGAGTACGTGCTGGAGGCGGTGTTCTGGGACGCAGGTACCGCCCGGCTGCTGCCCCGGCTGCTCAAGGGCCGCACCCGCGGGCCGGTGTTCGTCACCCACCGCCGCCCCGGCCCCGGCAAGGTGCTCTCCGCCCGCGACGTCTGCCCGGATACCGGCCTGGCCCGCCTCTCCTACGGCCAGGCCCGTGCGCTGCTGGACCAGCACACCGCGCTGGCCGGCCCGGGTACCGGCTGGGACCTGCACGAGTACCGGCACTCCTCCCTGACCCACCTCGGTGAGCGGGGCGCGTCCGAGCTGATGCTGATGGCCAAGTCCCGGCACAAGAAGGTGGAGAACGTCCGTCGGTACTTCAAACCGTCTGCCGAGGCCATCGCCGAGGTGACCAGTCTCCTCGCGCCCGGCGACAGCGGCCGGTAACAGGCGAGTGCGACCCATGGCGATGTGTGCGAACGAACTGCCGAGCGGCCGCTGGAAGCAGGGAGCCGCCCGGCCGGCGTCCTAGGGTCGCACCCGCAGGCGGCACTGCGACTTAAACGCCTAGGCAGTTTCGTTTGGATCAGTCGGTCGTTGGTCCGGGTGTGCCGTTGACTGATGCGCAGTGGGCGC
>NZ_BAABKC010000123.1:0-37818 GCF_039543625.1 Streptomyces similanensis
GAGTAGGACACCGCCGAACAAATTTTAGGGAAAACCCCGCACCGTATGGTGCGGGGTTTTCTGCGTTTAGGATCCTGATATGCGTCACGACCTCATCCTTTTCGACAACGACGGCGTCCTCGTCGACAGCGAGCCGATCTCCAACCGGCTGCTGGCCGAGTACCTCACCGAGCTGGGACACCCCACCTCGTACGAGGACTCCCTCCGCGACTACATGGGGGCGGCGATGCACCGGATCCACGACCTGGTCCTGGAGCGCACCGGCCGGCGGCTCCCCGACGACTTCGACGACGTGTTCCACGCCCGCGTCTTCGCCGCATTCGAACGGGAGTTGAAGCCGGTGCCCGGCGCCGCCGAGGTGCTGGAGATGCTGGCCGCCGAGGGGCGGCCGTACTGCGTCGCCTCGTCCGGGAGCCATCAGCGGATCAGGGTCGGGCACCGTACGACCGGGCTCGACCGGTGGTTCGAGGACGACCGCCTCTTCAGCTCCCAGGACGTCGGCCGGGGCAAGCCGGCGCCCGACCTGTTCCTGCACGCCGCCGAGCGCATGGGCGTCGCGCCCGAGAGGTGCCTCGTGGTCGAGGACTCCCCGCTGGGCGTGCGGGCCGCCCGGGCGGCCGGGATGGACGTGTACGGGTTCACCGCGATGACACCGGCCGACCGGCTCGCCGGGGCCACCGAACTCTTCGCCGACATGGGGCGGTTGGCCGACCTGCTGGGATGAGCGCCGGCATGACCCCGGCCACCCGCGAGGCACTGACATTTGTCACGCGGACCTCCGGACGATCGTTCCTACCGGCGCACCCCGCCCGGCGGCGAAGCTGAGGGCATGACGAAGAACACGGGGAACCAGAGCAGCGGCAACCAGCAGCCGAGCGTGCTCGACAACTTCAGGCCGCTCATCCTGGACGTGGCGGTGCCGCTCGGCTCGTACTACCTCTTCCGGGACGGGCTCGGCATGAGCACCTTCGCCGCCCTGGCCTGGAGCAGCGCGGTGCCCGCGGCGCGGACCGTGTGGAGCCTGGTCAGGGAGCGCCGCACCAACGCCCTGGCGGGCCTGATCCTGGTCGTCAACGCCGTCTCGCTGCTGCTGAGCTTCGTCACCGGCGACCCGCGGCTGATGCTGGCCAAGGACAGCGGCATCAGCAGCACCGTCGCCCTCGGCATCCTGGTCTCCGTGGCGCTCGGCAAGCCGATGATGACCGCCGGGATGAAGCCCTTCCTGGTGAAGGGCGACGCGGCCAAGGAGGCCGCCTGGCAGCGGCTCGTGGCGGGCGGGTCGGTCCGGTCGGCGGCGTTCCGGAGCAAGGAGCGCGTCTTCTCCCTCGTCTGGGGGCTGGCGCTGCTGGCCGAGTGCGTGGCGCGGGTCGTCGGGGCGTACACGGTCCCGGTGGACACGATGGTCTGGCTCGGCACGGTCATCATGGTCGGCGCGATGGCGGTCGCCTTCTGGTTCGGCGGCGGGCTGGCCGTCGTACCGATGGAGCGCATGCTGGCCGCGGAGGTCGAGGCGACCCCGGACACCTGGGACGCCTCGGACGCCGCTGAGACGGCCGAGACGGCCGGGACGGCCGGTGCGGCCGGGGTGCGGCAGCCCGCCGAGCAGCCCGCCGAGCGGCCCACCGCGTCGCTCGCCGCCTGAAGCTGAAGGAAATTCATCTTCTGTGGATCTACCCACAGGTAGCCCAGGGCCCTACGCTCGCCGCCATGACAGAAGTGCTGCGGCGCGGTAGGGCCTCTCTGGCGTTCTCTTTCTTCGCCCAGGGCGCCGCCTTCGCACTGCTCGTGACGCGTATCCCGGCCATCCAGGACCGCTACGGCATGTCCGACAGCCTGCTGCCGGTGTTCCTGGCCGCCGTGCCGATCCTGGCCGGCGTCGGCAGCGTGACGACCGAGCACCTGGTGCGGCGGATACCGCCCAGCCGGGTGCTGCGCTGGTCCCAGCCGGTCGCCCTGCTGGCCCTGCTCGCGGTGGGCGCCGGGAACGGGATAGCCGCCCTCGCGGTCGCGCTCGGGGTGTTCGGACTCGCGGTGGGCGCGCTGGACGCGTCGATGAACATGCTCGGCGTGAGCCTCCAGCGCTCCTACGGCCGCAGCATCATGCTCAGCTTCCACGCCGCGTACAGCCTCGGCGGCATCATGGGGGCCTCGCTGGCCTGGGCGGGGGCGCACTGGCACCTGGCGCTGTGGGTGTCGTACCTGCCGGTGGTGGCGGTGCTGCTGCCGGCGGTGCTGACCGGCAGCCGGTGGTACGTCGACGCGGCCGACACGGAGCCGGCGGGCCAGGCGGGCGCGGGCGGCGCCGGGGCGGCCGGTTCCGTCGTCTTCAAGGCGCTGCTGCCGCTCTGCCTGGTGATGACCTTCGCCTACATCGGCGACTCGACCGTCTCCAACTGGAGCGCCAAGTACCTCCAGGACACCCTGGGCAGCTCCGAGCAGCTGGCGACCGTGCCGTACAACGTCTACATGGTCACCACGCTGCTGGGGCGGGCGATCGGGGACGTGGGGGTGCGGCGGTTCGGGGCGGCGACGGTGGTCCGGCTGGGCTCGCTGGTGGCGGCGCTCGGGTTCGCGGTGGTGGCCGGGGCGCCGGGGGCCTGGGCGGGCATGCTCGGCTTCACCCTGCTGGGCCTCGGGCTCTGCGTACTGGTGCCGCAGACCTTCGCGGCGGCGGGCCGGCTGTTCCCCGGCTCCTCCGACGCGGCGATCGCCCGGCTGAACATCTTCAACTACGTCGGTTTCCTGGTCGGCTCGCCGCTCGTCGGCGCGCTCGGCGACGCGTGGAGCTACCGCGGGGCGATGCTGGTGCCGATGGCGCTGGTGCTGGTGACGCTGGTGTACGCCGGGTCGTTCGCGCCCGGCGAGGACCGATACGGTGGCGGGCATGAGCGGCCGCGCACAGCTGATGTGGGACGAGGCGGTAACGGGGTATGACTTCGGGCCGGACCATCCGATGGACCCGGTCCGTCTCGCCCTGACCCGCAAACTGGTCGGCGCCCTGGGGCTCGACCGTGAGGTGCCGCTGGTCGCGGCCAGGCCGGCCGGGGAGTCGACGCTGCGGCTGGTCCACCGCCAGGACTACATCGACGCGGTCAAGGCCGCCTCGGCCGACCCGGCGGCGGCGGACGGCACGTACGGGCTCGGCACGCTGGACGATCCGGCGTTCGCCGGGATGCACCAGGTCTCCGCGCTGATCGCGGGACAGTCGGTGGGGGCCGCCGAGGCGGTGTGGCGCGGGGACGCGCTGCACGCGGTGAACTTCACCGGCGGCCTGCACCACGCGATGCCCGGCTCAGCCTCCGGGTTCTGCGTCTACAACGACGCGGCGCTGGCCGTCGCCCGGCTCCTCGAACTCGGCGCCGAGCGGGTCGCGTACGTCGACGTCGACGTGCACCACGGGGACGGCGTGCAGGCGGCGTTCTGGGAGGACCCGCGGGTGCTGACCGTCTCCCTGCACGAGCACCCGCAGACGCTGTTCCCGCAGACCGGCTGGCCGGCCGAGACCGGCGCCGAGTCCGCCGAGGGCTCCGCGGTGAACATCGCGCTGCCCGCCGGGACCGGGGACGCGGGATGGCTGCGGGCGTTCCACGCGGTGGTGCCCGAGCTGCTCGCGGACTTCCGGCCCCAGGTGCTGGTGACGCAGCACGGCGCCGACACGCACTTCGAGGACCCGCTGGCGCACCTGGCGGTGTCGCTGGACGCGCAGCGGGCGGTGCAGGTCGCCTGCCACGAGCTGGCGCACGAGCACGCCGACGGGCGGTGGGTGGCGCTGGGCGGGGGCGGCTACGCGGTGGTGGAGGTCGTCCCGCGCTCGTGGACGCATCTGGTGGGCATCGCGGCGGGGCGGCCGGTGGCGCCGGAGACGGTGATCCCGGAGAGCTGGCGGCAGGAAGTGTACGCGCGGACCCGGCAGTTGGGGCCGATGCGGATGACGGACGGGCGGTGGCCGGTGTCCTTCGCCGAGTGGGAGGCCGGGTACGACCCGGCCGACCGCCTGGACCAGGCGATCCTGGCGACCCGGCGGGCCGCGTTCCCGCTGCGCGGCCTGCTGCCGTAACGGCCGCGGTGGACCGGGGCGCCCCTCGGCGGACCGGGGCGCCCCGCCGCGCGCTGTCACCCCGTCCGTACGCCGACCGTGCGGTGTTTTCCCGTTCCTGTCCCGGCGGTGCGGGGCGTCCGTCAGCATCGCATCCGTGTCGAGCACCCGTACCGCACCGCGCGACCGCCTGCGCGGTCATCTGCTGGCGACCCGGCTGGCCGGGCCCGTGGCCACCACCCGGGAGACGAGCCTGCGCAGCTACCGGCTGTTCGCCGCCCGGGACCCCCGCGCGTTGATCGGGATCGATCCCGTGCGGGACTGGCGGCAGTCGGATCTGATCGAACTGATGGCTGAGAAGTGCGGCGTTTCGGCCGACCCGGAGCACACCTTCGGCCATGATGTGATTGACCCGGAACTGACCCTGGCGGCCCTGGACGCCTTCGCCGACCGGCTGCGCGAGGTCGCCCGGCGCGCCGCGCCCGTCCTGCTGGGCACCGGGCACCCGCATCGACTGCTGGGTTTCTACGCCGGGTTGGCCGCCGCCCTGTCGGCGGCGGGATGTGTCGTCCTGCGTCCGGCGCAGGGTCTCTGTGTCGACATATTGACCCGGTTCGGTCTACGCACGCACCGCCTGGAGTACGTAGGGGGCGTCGGCTTCATGCGGCCCTGGGGCGCCGAACGCACCGGTGGTGAGCCGGGCGCGCACACCCATTCCCCGCTGCCGGTCCGGCTCGCCCTCGACGCGGCGGCCGACGCCGGCGGACCCCTGCCGGAGCTGGTGATCGGGGACCACGGCTGGGTCTGCGGAGCAGGTCAGCTGGGGTTCGAGGCGATGGGTCCGGCCGATGTGGACGACCCCGCCCTGTTCGTCGGACAGGCGGAGGGGCGCGTGTCCGTCGTGGTCCCGCTCGACGACGCCGTACGGACCGCCTACTACCGCCCGCTCACCCGCTACGTACTCAATCGAGCGTGTCTGTCACCGTAGGCCGCCGATGGGTGCACCTCTTCCCCACTCGCATCACCCGCCCCTACATTGGGGAGTGAGCACGCAGCGACGAAGAGTCACCGGAAGGGGAAGCCGGTGGCCGTCGAGTGCGGAAGGTGCAGGTGTGTCATGGCTGCAGCTGGCGAGAGGCCTCTCACCGAGGTTCAGTTCCTCACCGTGGCGGAAGTCGCCTCGGTGATGCGAGTGTCGAAGATGACCGTGTACCGCCTGGTGCACAGCGGTCATCTGCCCGCCATCCGGGTCGGGAGGTCCTTCCGCGTCCCGGAGCAAGCGGTTCACGAGTACCTTCGCGAGAGCTATGTGGGGGTGGAAACCGCCTGACGATCGCCTCGATTAACGGCCTCAGCACTCGGGCGGGTAGGCTAGCCCCTCGTAGGTCGTGTGGGCCCATGGCGCCCAAACACCGAGTGATGAGAAGTGAGCGAGGGTAGTCGTGGGCTCTGTTATCAAGAAGCGGCGCAAGCGGATGGCCAAGAAGAAGCACCGCAAGCTGCTGAAGCGCACCCGCGTCCAGCGTCGCAACAAGAAGTAGTGACGCCGGTCGCCACGCTTTAGTGCGCGACAACGCGAGAGCGTGTCCGCAGCCCCTCACCGGATCCGGTGGGGGGCTGCGCCTTTTCCGGCCGCGTCTTTTTCCGGCCGGGCCACGACCGTCACCTCCCGCAGTCGGCGGCCATCGCAGCGCAACATGGAACCGGTAGGTTGGCGGCAGTCGGGGAACGCGGCAGTGACCGGACGCCGACATCCGGGTGCCGCGGACCGGGTGCCGCGGCCCGGGTGCCGGGAGCGGTACCGGAATCCGGGTACCGGTACCGGTGCCGGAACCAGCCGCTGGAAGAAAGGCGCTGATCTTGGGACAGGTCGTGCTCGTGACCGGAGCGGCCCGCCCGCTGGCCGGCCGGTTCGTCCGGCGCGTCCAGCGCGATCCGCAGGTGGACCGGGTCGTCGCCGTGGACGTGGTCCCGCCCGAGCACCATCTGGGCGGCGCGGACTTCGTGCAGGCGGACATCCGCCAGCCCACCATGGCGCGGGTGCTGGCCGAGACGGGCGCCGACACGGTGGTCCACCTGGACGTGACGGGCATGGCGCTGGGCGGCGGCGGCCGGGCCACGGTCAAGGAGACCAACGTCATCGGCACCATGCAGCTGCTCGGCGCCTGCCAGAAGTCCCCGAACGTGCGCCGCCTGGTGGTGAAGTCCTCCACCAACGTCTACGGCTCCGCGCCCCGCGACCCGGCGGTGTTCACCGAGACCACTCCCGCCAAGTCCCTGCCCAGCGGCGGCTTCGCCAAGGACGCGGTCGAGGTCGAGGGCTATGTGCGCGGCTTCGCGCGGCGGCGGCCGGACGTGGCCGTGTGCGTGCTGAGGTTCGCCAACATCCTCGGCCCCACGGCGGAGACCCCGCTCGCCGCCTACTTCGCGCTGCCGGTCCTGCCGACGGTGCTCGGCTACGACCCGCGCCTCCAGTTCACCCACGAGGACGACGTGATCGAGGTGCTGCGGCTCGCCGCGCACGAGGCCCGGCGCGGCACGCTCAACAGCGGCACGTTCAACATCGCCGGGGACGGGGTGCTGCTGCTCTCCCAGTGCGCCCGGCGGCTCGGCCGGCCCACCGTGCCGCTGCTGCTGCCCGCGGTCACCTGGGCGGGCTCGCTGGTGCGTACGCTGGGGATGACGGACTTCTCACCGGAGCAGATCCGACTGCTCACCCACGGCCGGGTCGTCGCCACGCACGAGATGCGCGGCACGCTCGGCTTCCAGCCCCGGTACACCACCGCGGAGACCTTCGCCGACTTCGCCCGCGGCCGCGGTCCCGGACTGCTGCCGCCCGCGGCCCTGGCAGGGGCCGTCGACCGGATCGCCGCCCTGTCCCACCGGGCCGGGGGCCACCTTTCGACGCAGAGCGCCAACTGAGGAGAGCGGCAACGATGGCGGACGCCAAGGTCATTCCGTTCGACGACGACCGGTCCCGTGCGGGCGCGGGCCAGCGGCCGGCCGGCCGCCGCGGCCCGTCCGGCCGGCGCACCGGCGGCCCCGCGGGCTCCGCCGGCGACGTCGCGGCGGTCGGCGACGTGCAGCCGCTCCAGGCCCTGGCCGCGGCGCGGGAGGAGGAGGCGGTGAGCACCGCGGACAGCGCCGAGGACCGGCCCGGGAGCCCGGGCGCGGGCGGCGGCGCCGGCACCGCGGACGGCCCGGCGAGCGCCCTGGAGCGGCGGATCGCGAGCGGACTGTCGTTCCTGCGCCGCCGCGTCACCGGCGAGTACGACGTGGACGACTTCGGCTACGACGCCGAGCTGACCGACCAGGTCCTGATGTCGCTGCTGCGCCCGGTGTACGAGAAGTACTTCCGGGTGGAGGTGAAGGGCGTCGAGAACATCCCGAAGGAGGGCGGCGCGCTGATCGTCGCCAACCACTCGGGGACGCTGCCGCTGGACGGCCTGATGATGCAGGTCGCCGTGCACGACCACCACCCGGCCGGGCGTCATCTGCGGCTGCTCGCGGCGGACCTGGTGTTCGTGCTGCCGGTCGTCAACGAGCTGGCCCGCAAGCTCGGTCACACCCTCGCCTGCGCGGAGGACGCCGAACGGCTGCTGGAGCAGGGCGAGCTGGTCGGGGTGATGCCGGAGGGCTTCAAGGGCATCGGCAAGCCGTTCGGCGAACGCTACAAGCTGCAACGTTTCGGCAGGGGCGGTTTCGTCTCCACGGCGCTGCGCCAGGGGGTGCCGATCGTGCCGTGCTCGATCGTCGGCGCGGAGGAGATCTACCCGATGATCGGCAACGCCAAGACCCTGGCGCGGCTGCTCGGGTTCCCCTACTTCCCGCTGACGCCGACCTTCCCGTGGCTGGGGCCGCTGGGGCTGGTCCCGCTGCCGACGAAGTGGACGATCCAGTTCGGCGAGCCGATCCCGACGGACGGCTATCCGCCGGAGGCGGCGGAGGACCCGATGCTGATGTTCAACCTCACCGACCAGGTCCGCGAGCAGATCCAGCACACGCTGTACAAGCTGCTGGTGCAGCGCAGGTCGGTCTTCTTCTGAGACCTGCGCCGGAAGCGCCGAGCGCGCCGTACGGCGCCGGGTACGCGTACGGCGCCGGGGCGCCCTCGGTGGAGGAGGGCGCCCCGGCGCCGCAGCCGTGACCCGTACTTCGCGTGGCCCTACTTCGCTTCCTCGTCGTCGATGCCGAGGCCCGGGAGCAGGCCCGGCAGGAGCGGCGGGATCGTCACGTCGGGACCGGTGGCGGGGGACCGGCCGGCGGACGGCGAGGTGCTGCCGCTGGGCTTGGGCGGGTCGAGCAGACCGCCGGCCGCGCCGCCGATCAGGCCCTCGTCGCTCTCGCCGCCGGAGCCGGCCGAGGCGCTGGGGCTGCCGCCGGCCGACTGGCGCCCGCTGGACGGCGTGCCGCCGCCGGCGCTGGGCGAGGCGGTCCTGCCGGGGTGGCGGGTGTGCGCGGAGGCGCTGGGGTCGGCGCCGTGCCGCTTGCCGTCGCCGGGCGTGGCCGTGGGCTCGGGCAGCAGCGACTGGAGCGGGGCGACCTCTTCGTCTATGGCGGCGAAGACCGACGACACCTCGTCGCCGACGTCGCCGAGCTGCACGGGCAGCCGCTCCCGCAGGGCGCCCCACGCCTCGCGGTGGGACCGGGAGAAGGCGGACAGGGCCCGGATGGGCCCCAGGGAGTCGGGGTCGCGCTCGTACGCCTCGTGCAGCAGGCGGTGGCCCTCGGCCGCGTCGTGCCGCATCCCGGACAGGGTGCGGCGGATCTCGGCGACGTCCTCGTGGTCGAGGTGTCCGGCGCGGTCGCGCTCCATCAGCCGGCGGGCCTCGCTGAGCCGGGTGCCGGCCAGGTCCAGATAGGCCTGGCCCTGCTCGTCGGCGCCGTCGGTCAGATAGGTGAGCTTGAAGTCCTCTATGCCGCGCTTGAGGCCGTAGAGCGAGTCACCGGGGAGGGCGTCGGAGCTGGCGGCGGCCACTCCGCCGAACGCTCCCGCGGCCACTCCGACGCTGAGCCCGCCCGCGGCCAGGCCCTTCGCCAGCCGGCCGCGCGGCCGCAGTTTGCCCAGTCCGCTCGCCCGGTGGGCGCCGTGGGCCCGATGGGAACGCTGCCCGGGCAGTGCGGAAAGCTCCCTCGCCTCGCCCGCGGCGGTGCCCTCCTGGAGCATGGCCTCCATCGCGGCCACCAGTTGCGCCCGCTGCGCGACCTTGACCTCGGGATCCAGCTCGGGCCGGGGCAGCGCGCCGAGACCGGTGGCGAGGGCCAGCAGCGGGCCCTGCTCGGTCCGGTCCGCCGCCGCCGGCCGTGGAGCGGGTCCTTCGGACTGCTCGGCCGCCGCGCCCCGGTCGGACGACTCCTCCAGGGCCTGGGCGAAGGCGTTCGCCCGCCGGTGCGCCGATACGTTCGCGATCACTGGCGGCACCTCCTCTCGTCATGACGGTCGACTCCCCAGGGGACCTGAGGGTTGCACACCGGCGACCGCCGCCACCCGGACGAGTGATCAGCGTGGGCCAAGGCGTGACCGCAGGGAGCCTGTATCCCGCACAACGAGCGGCTCGGCACTTCGGTTACGGATGTCCGGGGATCGGATCGGGAACGTCAACCCGCGTCGTCAATCGGCGAGTTGGCCGTCGTCCGGCCGGGACGGTCAGCGGGCGTCCTCCGGCAGCAGCCGGGCCAGGGTGCGCACGGCGCGGTACTGCAGGGTCTTGATCGCGCCCTCGTTCTTGCCCATCACCCGGGCGGTCTCGGCGACCGAGAGGCCCTGGAGGAAGCGGAGCGTGACGCACTCCTGCTGCTGCGGGTTGAGCCGGCGCACGGCGTCGAGCAGGGCGGCGTTGGACAGCGACTCCAGGACGGAGTCCTCCGGGGAGCGCTCCACCTCGTTGGCGTCGAGCATCTCTCCGGTGGTGACCTCCAGCCGGAAGCGGCTGGACTTGAAGTGGTCGGCGACGAGGTTGCGCGCGATGGTGACCAGCCAGGCGCCGAAGTCGCGGCCCTGCCAGGTGAACGTGCCGATGCGGCGCAGGGCGCGCAGGAAGGTCTCGCTCGTCAGGTCCTCGGCGGTCGCCTTGCCGCCGACGCGGTAGTAGACGTACCGGTAGACCGTGTCGCTGTACTGGTCGTAGAGGCGGCCGAAGGCTTCGGCCTCGCCGGCCTGGGCGCGCTCGACCAGCTCCATCATGCGGGCGCTGTCGCTGTCCGCGGCCGGCCGCCGGACGGCGCCGCCGGCCGCGGCCGTACGGCCGCGCCGCCCGCCCGCCCGGCCGTCGGCGGTGCGCCGCCCCTCGACCACGGCGCTGCGCGCGGGTCCCTGCTCCAGGCCGTCGGCCAGCGCGTAGCACGGTCCTACGGGTGCGGCGGTGGCGAAGGCGGGGCCGGCGTACGCGGTGGGGACAAGACCGCGCAGCAGCTCCAGGACCGTGGCGCGGAGCGTAGCCAGGCCCGAGGCGTCAACCCCGACGTGTGGGTACACGGGACTCCCAGAGGCAGAGCTTCCATCACGTTCAGTGCGGAACCGTTCACCCGTCGTGGCGACGGAGGGATATCGGTTTGCGTCTGAGGAGAATAACGCTTCGTGCAGGGGCTGCTACACCGAGTTGCTCAAATCATCGATTACGTCGTTTCCGTTACCGTTTGACGCCCGATCAGGTGCCTGAGAGCGACCGTTCGCTGATCGATTCGGTTCGGGTTCGGGATAAGTCGCGGACGGGTTGTGGCGGTGTACCGCCAAGGGGTATGGCCAGGGCGATGAGCGGGTGCGTTCGCCCGTTCGACCGGAATCCGGTGTGGCGGCGCGGCGGTGACCGGTACGGCGCACGAGCGGTCACGGGTGACGGCGGTCACGGGAGGTGGCGGTCACGGGAGGTGGCAGTCACAGGAAACGGCGGTCACGGGAGGTGGCGGTCGCGTGCCGCGTCGCCGGGGTGGCGACACCGGGCCGGTGGCGGCGCGTCAGCGGCGGCGGCGGTGCAGGGCGATGGCCGCCGCGGTGCCGCCGGCGACCGCGCCGACGCCGGCCGCGGCCGGGATGCCGACCTTCGCCGCCTTGCGGCCGGTGCGGTAGTCGCGCAGCCGCCAGTCCATCTCACGGGCATGCCGGCGCAGTTTGGCGTCGGGGTTGATGGCGTAGGGGTGGCCGACCAGCGACAGCATGGGGATGTCGTTGTGCGAGTCGCTGTAGGCGGCGCACCGGGACAGGTGCAGGCCCTCGGCCGCGGCCAGCGCGCGCACCGCCTCCGCCTTGGCGGGGCCGTGCAGCGGTTCGCCGACGAGGCGGCCGGTGTAGACGCCGGCGACGGACTCGGCGACCGTGCCGAGCGCGCCGGTCAGTCCGAGGCGGCGGGAGATCACCTGGGCGATCTCCACGGGCGCGGCGGTGACCAGCCACACCTTCTGCCCGGCGTCCAGGTGGGCCTGGGCCAGCGCCCGGGTGCCCGGCCAGATCCGCTCGGCCATGTACTCGTCGTAGATCTCCTCGCCGATCGACTTCAGCTCGGAGACGCGGTGGCCCTTGACGATGGAGAGCGCCGAGTCGCGGACGTCCTGCATGTGCTCGGGGTCCTCGACGCCGGCCAGCCGGAACCACGCCTGCTGCCAGGCGAACCGGGCGAGGTCGCGGGTCTCGAAGAACTTCCGCTTGTACAGGCCCCGGCCGAAGTGGAAGAGGGCGGCGCCCTGCATGACGGTGTTGTCGAGGTCGAAGAAGGCGGCGGCGCGCTCGTCGCCGTGCACCGGGAACTCGGCCTCCTGCGGTGGCGGCGGCGCGGTCTCCTGCGAGGACTTGCGCGCGGCCTCCGCCGAGGCCTCGCCTGCCAACACGCTCCGCGCCGTGGCGGAGCGCCTACGGGGGGTGAGCCATCCGAGAGCGGCCATGGCGTGAGCATAGCCAGTCTGTTCGGTGCTTCCGGAGCCGCGAGGTGCGAAGGCCGTGAACTCTGGACGACGAGTCGCCCGCCGGGCGGCGGGGCGTGGTGACGGGGAGGGCGAGAATGGCCCGTATGAGTCCGCTGTTTCGTCGTAAGCCGGCCGCGTCCGCCGACCGGGTCGTCACCCTCGTCCGCAAGCCCGGCTGCCATCTGTGCGACGACGCGCAGGCCGTCGTGCAGAAGGTGTGCGCCGAGGTCGGGGCGCGCTGGGAGCCGAAGGACATCACCGAGGACCGGGAGCTGCACGACCGGTACTGGGAGCAGATCCCGGTGGTGCTGATCGACGGCGAGCAGCACACGTTCTGGCGGGTGAACGAGGAGCGGCTGCGCAAGGCGCTCACCGGCTGAGGCCGGTGCGCGGGCGGCCGGGCGACGGCCGGATGGCGGCTGAGTGGCGGCCGGGTGGCGGCTGAGCGGCTGTGGGCCGGGTCACGGAGGCGCCGGTGACGGGTGATCAAGACTGACCGGTGAGTACAAACTGACCGAAATTCGCTTAGGATCGACGGCGACTTGGTCTCGGGGGCGGGGATCGTAGAGGAGAGTGTGCGATTTTGCCCCCAACAAAGAAGGAACGCGGCCGTGAGTGCGCCGGTTCCACGCTGGAGCGCCGGGGGCGCGTGACCCCGGTCACGTTGGCCGGGCAAATCGGACACCATCTTTGTGCACGCGTTCACAAAGACATAGCCTGCTTCCGACGGGGCGGTCCGGGGACGTATGACCGCCCGAAGCCCCGCTCTACCCGCAGGAGCACCGTGGCAACTGGCCGAACTCACCGACCGGCGACCCGTAGCCGAGGAATTCCCGAGGCCACCGTCGCCCGCCTTCCGCTGTACCTCCGAGCCCTGACCGCGCTGTCGGAGCGCTCGGTGCCCACGGTCTCCTCCGAGGAGCTCGCGGCCGCGGCGGGCGTCAACTCCGCCAAACTGCGCAAGGACTTCTCCTACCTCGGTTCCTACGGGACCCGGGGCGTCGGCTACGACGTCGAGTATCTCGTCTACCAGATCTCCCGCGAGCTGGGCCTGACCCAGGACTGGCCGGTTGTGATCGTCGGTATCGGAAACCTCGGCGCGGCCCTCGCCAACTACGGCGGTTTCGCCTCCCGCGGCTTCCGCGTCGCCGCCCTGATCGACGCCGACCCCGCGATGGCCGGCAAGCCCGTCGCCGGCATCCCCGTCCAGCACACCGACGACCTGGAGCGGATCATCCAGGACAACGGCGTGTCGATCGGCGTGATCGCCACCCCCGCGGGCGCCGCCCAGCCGGTCTGCGACCGGCTCGTCGCCGCCGGCGTGACCTCCATCCTGAACTTCGCGCCGACCGTGCTGAACGTCCCCGAGGGCGTCGACGTGCGCAAGGTCGACCTCTCCATCGAGCTGCAGATCCTCGCCTTCCACGAGCAGCGCAAGGCCGGCGAGGAGGCCGCCGCCGACGGCGCGCTGCCCCCCGCGGGCGCCGCCGCCCGCAAGGCCGCCCAGGCCGACCAGGGACCCGACGGGGCCGCGCCCGCCGTGATGCCGGCATGAGCCTGCTCGTCGTCGGCCTGAGCCACCGCAGCGCCCCGGTCAGCGTCCTGGAACGCGCCTCGCTGAACGAGGACGACCGGATCAAGCTGCTCCAGGACACCGTGGCCGCGGAGCCCGCCGCCGAGGCCGCCGTCCTGGCCACCTGCAACCGCATCGAGCTGTACGCGGACGTGGACAAGTTCCACGCCGGCGTCGCCGAGCTGTCCACGCTGCTCGCCCAGCACAGCGGGGTCGGCCTGGACGAGCTGACTCCCTATCTGTACGTGCACTACGAGGACCGCGCCGTCCACCACCTGTTCTCGGTGGCCTGCGGCCTGGACTCGATGGTCGTCGGCGAGGGGCAGATCCTCGGCCAGATAAAGGACTCCCTGGCCCGCGCCCAGGAACTGCACACCGCCGGCCGGCTGCTCAACGACCTGTTCCAGCAGGGCCTGCGGGTCGGCAAGCGCGCCCACTCCGAGACCGGCATCGACCGCGCCGGGCAGTCCCTGGTCACCTTCGGCCTGGAGCAGCTGTCCCACGGCGCCGACGTCGAGGTCTGGGCGCACGGCAAGAGGGCCCTGGTCATCGGCGCCGGTTCGATGTCGTCGCTGGCCGCGGCCACGCTGGCGCGGGCCGGGGTCGGCGAGATCGTGATCGCCAACCGCACCGCGGAGCGCGCCGAGCGGCTGGCCCGGATCCTCTCCGAGGGCGACGACACGCACGTGTCGGCCCGCGCGGTACCGATGGACGCGGTGCCGGCCGAGCTGACACGTGCAGACATCGCCGTCTCCTGCACCGGGGCCACCGGCCTGGTGCTGACCGCCGAGACGATCGCCGCCGCCCTGGAGGGCCGCACCGGCGCGCCCGCCGCCGTCGCCGAGCCGGTCGGTGAGGCGTCCGGCGAGACGGCCGGGGACGGCCGTACGCCGGCGAAGGCCGCGCGCGGCGACGTGCGCGAGACGCCGCTGCCGCCGGCCACCGTCGGCGAGGACGGCTGCCCGCTGGACCTCGCCACCGTGGAGGCCGGCTTCTCGCTGCTGGGCGAGTCCGCGGTCGCCGGCATCGACGCGGCCGCGCTGGAGCAGCACGGCACCTGGGTGGACAACGGCACCGTGGACCGCCGGGAGGCGGCCGAGGGCGGTGTCGAGGCCGACGCGGAGCTGATCACCGCGCTCGCCGCGACCGCCGCCACCGCCGGCCGCGTCCCCGAGCGCCGCAAGCCGGAGCCGGCGCCCCTGGCGCCGCGCCCCGAACCGGTCCTGTACGTGCTGGACCTGGCGATGCCGCGCGACGTGGACGCGGCGGTGCACCGGCTGGCCGGGGCGCGCCTGGTGGACATCGAGTCGCTGGCCGGGGCGTCCGCGGACGCGCCGATGGCCGCCGACGTCGACCAGGTCCGCCGGATCGTCTCCGACGAGGTCGCGGCCTTCGGGGCGGCGCAGCGCGCGGCGCACATCACGCCCACCGTGGTCGCCCTGCGCACCATGGCCGCCGACGTCGTCAGCAGCGAGATCGCCCGCCTGGAAGGGCGGCTGCCCGGCCTGGACGGCAAGCACCGGGCGGAGATCACCCAGACCGTGCGCCGGGTGGTGGACAAGCTGCTGCACGCGCCGACCGTGCGGGTCAAGCAGCTCGCGGCCGAGCCCGGCGGCGCCGGGTACGCGGACGCGCTGCGCACCCTGTTCGACCTGGACCCCGAGACGGTGGCCTCCGTCTCCCGGCTCCACGGCGGCGCCGCCGGCGCCGAGCACACCGACGACTTCGACCAGAACGGCAAGAACCGAGGGCCAGCATGAGTGAGAAGGCACTGAGGCTGGGGACCAGGCGGAGCAAGCTCGCCATGGCCCAGTCCGGGCAGGTGGCCGACGCCGTGAGCCAGGTGACCGGACGGCCCGTCGAGCTCGTCGAGATCACCACCTACGGCGACACCTCCCGCGAACACCTGGCACAGATCGGCGGCACCGGCGTGTTCGTCGCGGCGCTGCGCGAGGCGCTGGCGCGGGGCGAGGTGGACTTCGCGGTTCACTCGCTCAAGGACCTCCCCACGGCGCAGCCCGCGGACCTGGTCCTGGCCGCCATACCCGAGCGCGAGGACCCGCGGGACGTCCTGGTCGCCCGGGACGCGCTGAAGTTCGCCGACCTGCCGCGCGGCGCGCGCGTGGGCACCGGCTCGCCGCGCCGCATGGCGCAGCTGAACGCGTACGCCCGCGCCCACGGCCTGGACGTCGAGACGGTCCCGATCCGGGGCAACGTCGACACCCGCATCGGGTTCGTGCACAGCGGCGAACTCGACGCGGTCGTCCTGGCCGCCGCCGGTCTCAACCGGCTCGGCCGCGGCGACGAAGTGACCGACTTCCTGTCGGTCGACACTGTTTTGCCCGCCCCCGGCCAGGGGGCCCTGGCGATCGAGTGCACCGCGGCCGACGCGGACCTCGTCGCCGCGCTCGCCCAGCTCGACGACCCGTACACCCGGGCCGCCGTGATGGCCGAGCGTTCGCTGCTCGCCGCCCTGGAGGCCGGTTGCAGCGCGCCCGTGGGCGCGTTGGCCGACGCTCCCCCGACCTCGGCTCGGCCCGAGCGGGGGGCCCAGACCGACGGGCAGATTGTCAAGGAAATGCGCCTGCGCGGCGTCGTCGGCACCACCGACGGCTCGACGCTGGTGCAGTTGTCCACCACCGGTCCCGTACCCCGGACGCACCACGATGCGATGGCGCTCGGTCGCGAACTCGCCACCGAGATGCTCGCCCGGGGCGCGGCCGGTCTGATGGGGGAGCGAGCACTTTGAGCCCCACCACCCTTCCCGCCGGTCCGGAACACGGGCACGTCACCTTCCTGGGTGCCGGACCCGGAGATCCGGGACTGCTGACACTGCGCGCCGTGGAGGCGCTGGCGAACGCGGACGTCCTCGTCGCCGAGCACGAGGTGCTCGACGTCGTGCGCACGCACGCCCGAGCGGGCGTCACCGTCGTGCACACGGATCCGGATCCGTCGACGAACCCCGTTCCGGGCACGGGCGCACCTCAGCTGACAGTCGTTGACGGCACGTCAGCAACCGTTGGGGTCCCGGCGATCCGGGATGCCGCACATCTTGTCATGGAGGCCGCGCGCGGCGGCAGGCGGGTCGTCCGTGCGGTGACCGGAGACCCCGGGCTCGACACGGACGCCGCCGCCGAGATGCTCGCCTGCGCCGCCGCCGGCGTCCCCTTCGAGGTGGTCCCCGGCATCGCGAGCGCCGTCGGCGTGCCCGCGTACGCCGGTGTGCCGCTGCGCGACGCGGAGGGCACCGACGTACGGTTCGTCGACGCCCGCACCGCCTCGGGCCGCTGCTGGACCGAGGTCGGCGCCTCCGACGGCACCGTCGTGGTCTCCACGACGCTGGACGCGGTGGCCGCCGCGGCCGGTGAGCTGGTGTCGGCCGGCCGCAAGCCGGACACCCCGATGACGGTCACCGTCGGCGGCACGACCACCCGTCAGCGCACCTGGACGGCCACCCTCGGGACGGTCGCCCAGACGCTGAAGCAGGCCAAGGTGCTGCCGTCCCCGGACGGCGGCCGGCCGGTGATAGCCGTGGTCGGCGAGCGCAGCGCGGCCGCGCAGCGCGACCGGCTGTCGTGGTTCGAGTCCAAGGCGCTGTTCGGCTGGAAGGTCCTGGTGCCGCGCACCAAGGAGCAGGCCGCCTCGCTCTCCGACCAGCTGCGCTCCTACGGCGCGGTGCCGCACGAGGTGCCGACGATCGCCGTGGAGCCGCCGCGCACGCCCCAGCAGATGGAGCGCGCGGTCAAGGGCCTGGTCACCGGCCGCTACGAGTGGATCGCGTTCACCAGCGTCAACGCCGTCAAGGCGGTCCGCGAGAAGTTCGAGGAGTACGGCCTGGACGCGCGCGCCTTCGCGGGCATCAAGGTCGCGGCGGTGGGCGAGCAGACCGCCAAGGCGCTGATCGCCTTCGGCGTGAAGCCGGACCTGGTGCCCAGCGGCGAGCAGTCCGCCGCCGGGCTGCTGGAGGACTGGCCGCCCTACGACCCGGTCTTCGACCCGATCGACCGCGTCTTCCTGCCGCGCGCCGACATCGCCACGGAGACGCTGGTCGCCGGGCTGATCGAGCTGGGCTGGGAGGTGGACGACGTCACGGCGTACCGCACCGTGCGCGCCTCGCCGCCGCCGGCGGACACCCGCGAGGCGATCAAGGGCGGCGGCTTCGACGCGGTCCTGTTCACCTCGTCCTCCACGGTCCGCAACCTGGTCGGCATCGCGGGCAAGCCGCACAACGTGACGGTGATCGCCTGCATCGGCCCGGCGACCGCGAAGACGGCCGAGGAGCACGGCCTGCGGGTGGACGTGATGGCCCCCGAGCCGTCCGTGCACAAGCTCGCCGAGGCCCTGGCCGACTTCGGCCTGCGCCGCCGCGCCGCCGCCCTGGAGGCCGGCGACCCGGTCACCCGCCCGAGCGAACGCCGCCCGGGAGCCCGCAGGCGCCGGTCCACGACCTGAGGGTCGTGCGCCGAGCGAACGGCGGGGCGCACCGCGTGAGAACGCGGTGCGCCCCGCCGTTTCGCGTTGTGGGGCCTTCTACGGTTGCCGGCCTGCGAGAGCGCCGCCACCGCCCGGTCGCGCGGCGGAGCCTGGAAGTGCGGGCTCCGGTGGTCTGACGGGCGGGGCTGCGGGCCGTAAAAACCAAAGAACTTCCGGGGAAAAACCCACCCAACCGACCAAACCTCGTCCTGATCACTCGACTGGGTGAAACCGGACGGTTCGGCTGGCGTGGCGGCGGTTCGGGCGGGCAGTCTCGGCCCCGAGGCGATACGTCGGCTCACCCACCCCACACATGCATCGGCCCCCGCCGGGACTGGCATCCCAATGCGAGGGCCTGACCAACGAGGAAGCGAAACCCTTCCCTATGGCTGACAAGAAGCCTAGCGCCGTCCCGCGTACGAATCAGGGTGTTCGGCGAAGCGCCACCCCTTCCGGGGTCACCCACGTACGCACGTACCAGTCCGGTCAGTACGTCGTCGTCGGAAACCACCTCGCGCAGCACCGCGAACTGTCACTGACCGCGATCGGACTGGCGACGCACATCCTGTCGGTGCCCGAGGGCACGCCGGTCGACATCCGCAGCCTGACCGAGCGCTTTCCGGAGGGGCGGGACCGGATCGCCTTCGCGCTGCGCGAGCTGGAGGCGCACGGCTATCTGCGGCGGGTGCGGGAACACACGGAGTCGGGGCGTCTGGTCACGCGTACGTACGCCCATCACACGCCGCCGGCCGCCGAGGCGGCCGCGTCCCCCGGTCGGGTCCGCGCGGTGACGATCCCTGCTCGTCCTCGTGCCCAGGCCGCCGCCGGTGCGGAGGTCCCGGAAGCGCCCCAGGAGGACGACCAAGCCTGCGGCGGGGCGCCGCCCGCTCCTGAGCCGGTCGCGCCGGACGGGCCTGATCTGCCCGGGCCACCGGCTCCACCGGCGGAGGTCACCCCGCCCGACCGGCACCAGGAGAAGGCCCTCTCTCTCCTGGCGGCCCTGCGCCGCACCGACGACCGCCTCATCCTGTCCCTCAGGGACGTGAAGAGACTCGCCCCGCTGGTCATCGCCTGGTTCGCGAACGGAGCTACGGACGCCGTCGTCCACCGCGCCCTGACCACCGACCTGCCCATGGTCGGCAAGCACCCGGCCGGCCTGCTGGCCCACCGTCTCGGTGAGCTACTGCCCCCACCACTCCCCGTGGCCCCGCCGCCTCCACCGGTCACGGGCGCGGATGGCCCCGTGCGCCGTCATCCCTTCCAGGACTGCGAAGGCTGTGACCGGGTCTTCCGGTCTCCTGAACCAGGCCGCTGCCGCGACTGCCGAGCCGTTCCGGCGGTGGCGGGTGAGGTTCTGTGCGCTGCGTGAGCCGCCGCACGTTCACCCGGCCCCACGAAGCCCCTCGGCGCCTCGGTCCCCGTTCCTATACTTGCGGCATGGACCAGGAACTGGAGCGCGCCGCCCTCGTCGCGCTGCTCCGCCGCGGCGACCGGCCCTGGTCAGAGCTGACCGACCAGATCGAGGCCGTCGGCAGTGCACGGGAGGTTCTGGACAGCTCACTCGATGGATCCGGACAAGGCGCGCTCTTCAGCACCGGGCCCGCGGCGGACCTGGAAGGCATCGTCGCCGAGATCGCCGACTGGGAGCGCGAGGGCATGCGGCTGGTCACGATCCTGGACGAGGACTACCCGCTGTATCTGCGTCTGGTGCACCAGCGCCCTCCCGTCCTCTTCCTGCGCGGAAGAGCGGTTGAGGACGATCTACGGGTCGCCGTCGTGGGCACGCGTACGCCGACCGCGGAGGGCGTCGCCCACGCCCGCGCCGTCGCCAGTGGCCTCGCCGAGCGCGGCGTCACCGTGGTCTCCGGCCTGGCCGCCGGTATCGACACCGCGGCGCACGGCACCGCGCTGGCCGTCGGGGGTCGCACCGTCGCCGTGGTGGGGACCGGGCTGCGTCGCGCTTACCCGGCCGAGAACGCCCGGCTCCAACAGGAGATCGGCGTGCGTGGCCTGCTGATCTCCCAGTTCTGGCCGGACGCCCCACCCTCCAAGACGTCCTTTCCCCTGCGCAACGCCGTGATGAGCGGCTACAGCCTGGCTACGGTCGTGATCGAGGCGGCCTACCGCAGCGGCGCGCGTATGCAGGCCCGACTGGCGCTGGAGCACGGCCGCCGGGTCTTCCTCATGCGCTCTCTCCTGACGCACGAATGGGCACGGGAGTACGCGGCCAGGCCCAACACGACCGTCATCGACGGCCCCGACGACGTCTTCGACCGACTCGACTCCCTCGTCCCCGCCACGGGCGAACTGACCTGGACCTAGCGGCGGACCGGCGTGGTATCCGTCGTCGGGCTGTCCGCCCGCTACGCCAACTTCCTCGTCCATCCGCTCCTGCCCGGCCCAGGCGTGTGCCAGGTCTGCCGTGGCCTGGCGAAAGCCGGGTACTCCGCGTGCTGGCCGTGCCACGAGGCGAAACGGACGCTCGCGGCGGGCACGGCCGACATCGTCGTCCCCGTCAGCCTGGCCCTCAAAGGCGAGCAGTACGCCAACGAACTCTGGCGCTACAAGAACGCCGCGGGCTCTCAGCGGCAGTACTTCCGCATGGGGCTCGCAGCCGTCCTGTGGCGCTTCCTGGCCCTGCACGAGCAGTGCATCACCGACCGCTGCGCCGTTCCCCGCTTCGACGCCGTCACCACCGTGCCCAGCACGGGCGACCGGACGGATCACCCGTTGCGCACCATCGTCGCCGACATGGTCGGGGCCACTCGTGACCGGCACCGCGATCTGCGCGGGCGGCCCCACAGGCGGCCGAGCTGGGTCGTACCGCGTCGGCCGCGCGCTACACGGCCTCGACACTGAACGGCGAGAACGTCCTGCTCGTCGACGACACCTGGGCCACCGGCAACCACGCCCAGTCCGCGGCCGCCGCGCTCAGGGCCGCCGGGGCCGGAGGGGTGGCCGTCGTGGTGCTCGGCCGTCATCTCAACGGCGAGTACGGAACGACGGCCGTCCATGTGCGGCAGGCCCGGCTGCGGCGCTTCTCGTGGGACGTCTGCCCGTCGCGGCCGTGGAGTCATGGCTGACACGCGGGTGCCGTAGGCCGGCGCGCCAACCGCGCCGGCCGTTGGCTCAGACAAGCGTCGTGAGGCAGAACGGCTGGCCCGAGGGGTCCAGGAGGACGCGCCAGCGGTCGGGGGAGGGCTGGTGGGTGGGGTGGGTGGCGCCTCGGGTGAGGAGGTGGGCCTCGGCCTCGTCCAGGTCGGCGACGCCGATCTCCAGGTGGGCGCGCTTCTCCACCGCCGGGTCCGGCCAGGTGGGCGGGCGGTGGCCGGCGACGCGGCTGAAGCCCAGGCCGGGGGCGCCCTCGCGGGCCAGGAAGACGAAGTCGTCGCTCTCGTAGGCGACCGGCAGGTCGAGCATGTCGCTGTAGAAGCGGGCCAGTTCGGCCGGGTCGGGGCAGTCGAAGGTGACCGCGGCGTAGCGGAACGCGGGGGCGCTGGTGGTGTCGGAGTTCTCGGTGCTCATGAGGTGGGACGGTAGGGGGTGACCCGGACAGTTACGGTCCTGGTCGTGCGGAGGTGTGGAAGACTTCCGCGGTGTGATCGCCGCGTCCGCCCGGCTGTTGCGGCTGCTCGCCGTCCTCGCCACCCGACCGTCCTGGACCGCCGCCGAGCTGGCCGAGCGGACCGCCGTCACCGAGCGGACCGTGCGGCGGGACGTGGCGCGGCTGCGGGAACTCGGCTACGTCGTCGACTCCGAGCCGGGGCCCTGGGGCGGCTACCGGCTGCGGGCCGGCGCCCGGGTGCCGCCGCTGATCCTGGACGACGAAGAAGCGCTCGCGGTGGCCGTGGGGCTGCGCGAGGCCGCGCTCAGCGGCGCCGTCGGCGGCGACCAGGCCGCGCTGTCGGCCCTGCTGAAGCTGCGCCAGGTGCTGCCGCGCCGCGTCGCCGACCGGCTGGCCGAAGTGGACGCCGCCTTCGTGCACACGCCCCGCCCCGACGAACCGCAGATCACCGCCGGGCTGCTGCTGGAGCTGGCCGCCGCCTGCCGGGCCGGCGAACGGGCCCGCCTGTCCTACCGCGACGGCGACGGCCGGGCCACCTGCCGCGAGGTGGACCCGTACCGCCTCGTGCACACCGGACGCCGCTGGTACTTCGTGGCCCGGGACGTGACGCGCGGCCAGTGGCGCACCTTCCGCGCCGACCGGGTGGAGCGGCTCCAGGGCACCGGGCAGCCGGTGGAACCGGCCGATCCGCCGGACCCGGCGCTCCTCGTCTCCCGCAACATCGCGACCGGGCCCTACCCGATGTACGCCACCGTCCGCCTCCCCGTCGGCCCCGACCGGGCGCTGCGGCTGATCCCCGCCACCGTCGGCGCGCACCGCCCCGACGGCCCGGACGCCACCGTCGTGGACGTCGGCGGCCCCGACCCGGACGGCCTGGCCCGCTATCTGCTCAGCCTCGCCACGCCCCTGCGGGTGCTCGCCCCCGACTCCGTACGGCAGGCCCTGCGGCGCCGTACCGCCGAGGTCATGGCCGCCCTGGACGAGGACGGGGCGTCCGACTCGGCGTCGGCAAAGGCACCGGACGGGCGGGCGTAGCGTAGACGGCATGACGAAGTACGGAACCTTCCCCGGCACGCGTCCTCGTCGGCTGCGCACCACCCCCGCCATGCGCCGTATGGTCGCCGAGACCCGGCTGCACCCCGCGGACTTCATCCTCCCCGCGTTCGTGCGCGAGGACGTGAGCGAGCCGGTGCCGATCGCGGCGATGCCCGGCGTCGTCCAGCACACCCGCGACAGCCTGAAGAAGGCCGCCGCGGAGGCCGTGGCCGCCGGGGTCTCCGGGATCATGCTCTTCGGCGTGCCCGAGGAGGCCAAGAAGGACGGCCTCGGCACCGCCGGGACCGACCCGGACGGCATCCTCCAGGTCGCGCTGCGCGACGTGCGCGCCGAGGTCGGCGACGACCTGCTGGTCATGTCCGACCTGTGCCTGGACGAGTTCACCGACCACGGCCACTGCGGTGTCCTGGACGCCGAGGGCCGGGTCGACAACGACGCCACCCTGGAGCGGTACGCCGAGATGGCCCAGGTCCAGGCCGACGCGGGCGCGCACATCGTGGGCCCCAGCGGGATGATGGACGGCCAGATCGGCGTCGTGCGCGACGCGCTGGACCAGATCGGCCGCGAGGACGTGGCGATCCTGGCCTACACGGCCAAGTACTCCTCCGCCTTCTACGGCCCCTTCCGGGAGGCCGTCGGCTCCTCGCTCCAGGGCGACCGCAAGACCTACCAGCAGGACCCGGCGAACACGCGCGAGTCGCTGCGCGAGCTGGAGCTGGACCTGGAGGAGGGCGCCGACCTGGTGATGGTCAAGCCGGCCGGTCCCTACCTCGACATCCTCGCCCGCGTCGCCGACGCCGTCGACGTGCCCGTGGTCGCCTACCAGATCTCCGGCGAGTACTCGATGATCGAGGCCGCCGCCGAGAAGGGCTGGATCGACCGGGACCGCGCCATCCTGGAGACCCTGACCGGCATCAAGCGCGCCGGCGCCCGCAACATCCTCACCTACTGGGCCGTGGAGGCCGCGCAGAAGCTGCGCTGAGCGGGGGTGTCCGCCGGGCGCGGTGCGGAGGCGCAGGTCGGTTCCCGCAGGGACTGGGACGACACCGAGGACGGGCCCTCGTCGCGTACGCCCTCGCCGTCGTTGCAGCCCGTCAGGGCGGCCGACGCGGTCAGTACCAGTACCGCCGCGGCGAGCCGACGGGCACGGGCGGTGGTGGTGGTCCGGGTGGACATGATGAGGAACTCCCGCCCCGCCGCTCAGAAGTCCACGACGTAGTCCATGGTGCTCTGCCAGTACGTCACCGTCAGGCTGTCGTCGACGTAGACGCTCTTGGCGGGCAGCTTCACCGTGGCGATCGAGCCGTCCTCGAACGGGAGCGTCAGGGTGGTCACCGTGTGCCCGTGGTCGCCCTCGCCCGACAGCCGTACGCCCGCGTAGCCCGACTCGCCCGGCTCCAGGCTCACCAGTGCCTGCGGCTTGGTCTCCTCGGCCACCGGCGGCACCGACTGCGCCTCGCCGAACCGGGCCGCCGGGTAGGGCGACAGCAGGCACCGCTTGGAGCCGGTGTTGGTGGCCTTCAGCAGCAGGTGGTTGATCGGGCGGGGCACCGAGATCGCGGTGACGCGGACCTGGGCGGCGCCGCAGCGGGTGAAGGTGGCGGAGTCCTTGCCGGCGCCGTTGGTACCGGTACCGGGGGTCTTGGCCTTGTCGGCGCCGCCGCCGCTGCCGGGGGTCTTGGCCTTGCCCGCGCCGCCGCCCGTGGAGCCCGCGGTGCCAGTGGTTCCGGTGCTGCCTCCGGTGCCGGTGCTTCCGGTGGTGCCCGTCGTGCCGGTCGTGCCGGTCGAACCGGTCGAGCCCGAGGTGTGGGCGGAGGCGGCCGAGGCGGCGGAGCCGTCGCTCTGCGCGGCGGCCACCGGAGAGGACGATCCGGCGCCGTCCGTGTCGCCCCCGCCTCCGCAGGCCGTGAGCGACAGGGCGGCGAGCGAGAGCGCGGAGGCCGCGAACAGGCGGGTGCGGAGCGTACGTGCGGACATGGGTTCCCCCTGGGTGCGAGAGGTGGATCGTGGGCGCCGGGAGGCGGTCGCCCGACCGGTGGCCGGGAGCGCCGTGTTCGGCTGATCCACAGCTTGTGGGACGATGCGTCCCAGCGGCCAGCGCCGCCGGCACACCCGGTACGCAGGAACGCTGAAACGGGGTCTGACCTGCGGGAACGGTAGCGTCCTGGGACGCCGTCGTGGGACGTTGGAGGGGGAGGGAACGGTGGCGGAAGGCGAGTTCGCCGAGCTGCTGGGGGAGCTGAAGAGGCGGTCCGGGCTCAGTTACGGGGCGCTCGGCAAGCGTCTGCACATGAGCGCGTCGACCGTGCACCGGTACGTCAGCGGCGATGTCGTCCCCACGGACTACGCCCCCGTCGAGCGGCTCGCCCGTGTCTGCCGGGCGACCCCCGAGGAACTGCTCGAACTGCACCGCCGCTGGCTCCGCGCGGACGCGCTGCGCGGCGTGAAGCCGGGCGGCCCGGCCGAGGCACGGGAGGCGGAGCCGGGGCGGGAGCCGGGGCGGGAATCGGACCCGGCTCCGGCGCCGGTTCCTGGGCCGGAACCGAAGCCGAAGCCGGAGTCGGAGTCGGAGCTCGGGCGGGAGTCGGAACCGCGGCCGGAGCAGCGGCCGGGGTCCGTCACGGAAGCGTCCGCGGACGCCCGGGCGGCCGGGCGGACGACGCACGGGGCCGGCTCCGTCCGTCCGAAGCGGCGGACCGCGCTGTTCGCCGGTGCGGCGGTCGTCGCGGTCGCCGCGGCCACCGCGCTCGTGGTGAACCTGGTGCCCGGCGACGGGCAGCGGCCCGACGGCGAACAGGCGGCCGGGGCCGCCGTGTCCGCCGCCCGGTCGTCCGCCGAGCACGGCGGACCGTCCGCGAGCCCGACCGGCGGCACGTCCTCCGCGTCGCCGACCCCGTCCCGGACCGCGTCCGGGTCCGCGTCGCCGTCCTCCCGGCTCGCACCGCCGTCCGCCGCCGCGCCGTCGTCCCCGTCGGGCGCCGCACGGCCCGGCGGCGCGTCCGACGCGGCGCCGTTCACGGTCGGCGTCACCCCGTACTACTGGGACCTGCCCTGCGAGCAGTACTTCCTGATCGACCGGAGCCCGAAGAACGTGCCGCCGCCGCCCCCGCAGCAGAACGCGGTCGGCTACGCCTCGGCGCTGGGCGCGGTCGCCGCCGACAGCCAGATGGTCGTCCTCACCGTGCAGGGCACCGGCCCGGAGACGGTGGTGCTCCAGGCGCTGCACGTCCGGGTGGTGAGCAGCGGCGCCAAGCTGAGCTGGAACAAGTACGCGATGGGCGACGGCTGCGGCGGCGGCGTGAACACCAAGTCCTTCGACGTCTCCCTGGACCTCGGCAATCCGCTGGCCCAGCCGATCGCCGGCCAGCGGAACTTCCCGTACAAGGTGAGCGAGTCCGACCCGGAGGTCTTCTACGTCAACGGCCACACCAGCGGCCATGACGTGCGCTGGTACCTGGAGCTGGAGTGGTCGAGCGGCGACCGGCACGGCACCGTGCGCGTCGACGACCACGGCAAGCCGTTCCGCACCAGCGGCTCCGGCGCGCCGTACTGGGTCTCGCCGCTGAACGGCAACGGCTGGGAGCTGGCGAACTACGGCTGAGGCACGTCAAGCCGTGCGGCCGGGCGGCGCGCTCAGTCCCACCAGAAGTGCCAGGCGCGCTCGCCGATCAGCCCCTCCGCGTAGGTCGCCAGGCGGTCCACGTCGCCGTTGTCCGGGCAGAAGGCCAGGTGCTCGACGGCGATCGCCTCCGCCTCGGCGCGCGTGGTGGGCGGGGCCGCCACGGACACGGTGAGGTGGTCGAAGCCGAGCGCCACGACGCGTATGCCGAAGCGGTCCTCCCAGGAGCGGAGGACGGCGCACAGGCGCGCCACGTCGTTGTCGTGGTTGAGGGGGCCGCTCCAGCCGATCGCGGCGGGTATGTCGGCGCTGCGGCGGGCGGGCACCAGCCCCAGGTGCGGGTCCTTCAGCCAGGACCGGCCCTCGGCGAGCGAGTCGGCGACCTCGGCGGCGCGGGTGTCCGGGGCGGCGGTGCGGGTCAGGGGTGCGGCGAGACCGGGCCACTCGTCGTGGGCCGCGTCCTCGTCGGCGTAGTCCTCCCAGTAGTCGGCCAGGACGTCCTCGGCGTCGTGGTCGCCGGGGTACGACACCTCGCCGGGCATCAGCTCCCAGTCCTCCGGCCCGCTCCGCTCGCCGCCCAGGTCCATGAGCACGGGCAGGAGGCCGACCCGGGCGGCGGGTGCGCCGAGGGCCGCCCAGTTGCCGGGTGACACCGCCCGGCCGGAGTACCAGAGCAGCGGCTCGTGCCACGGCCCGTCCTCCGTGGCATCGAGCAGAACGCCGGGCGGCAGCTGCAAGCCGAGGGAACGCCCGCTCGGATCGGCCGCCAGCTTGGGCAGCGGGTTGGGAAGAGTCGCCATGCCGGTGACTGTAGGCGCAGCCACTGACAATGGGTCACTTGAGGGAGTCGGTGAACGCCGTCCAACTGGTGGGGGAGAGGCGGAGGGTGGGGGCGGCGTCGGGGGTTTTGGAGTCGCGGATGTGGATGCTGCGGGGCGTGGTGGCGACTTCGAGGCATTCACCGCCCTCGCTGCCGCTGTAGCTCGACTTGAACCACTGGAGTGCGGTGCTCATTGATCTCCCAGGAGACGGTCCAGTAGGCCCAGGGAAAGGTGCGTCGTGAGGGCCTGCGTCCGCAGCATCGCATACTTGCGAGCCATGATGGACATCTCGTCAGGGTCGGAGACCCATTGGCTGCCGCGCTGTCCCTCGGTGTAGGCCAAGTGCTGATGGTCGGGCGTTTCGACGAGTACGAAGGGCCCATCGAGTCCTGCGTGGGACGGACTGTCCAGAGGCAGGAACTGGAGTGTCACGTCTGGTAGTTCGGCACACTCTCGTAGGTGGTGCAGCTGCTGTCGCCGGACTTCTCTGCCGCCGACGGCGATACGTAGCACCGGCTCCCAGATGACGAAGCTCAGGGTGGGCGGGCTCTTGCGGTGGAGGATCTGCTGCCGCTCGATACGGCCAGCGGCTTTGACCTCGATCTCGTCCTTGTCGTACGCCGGTACGCGCTGACGCAGTACGGCGTAGGCGTACTCGCTGGTCTGAAGCAGCCCGGGCAGAGCTTGGTTGGCATAGAAGGACAGAGCGACCGCTTCTCGCTCATGCACCATGTACTGCTCCGCGTACATTGGGTACTGGTCGATGTCCGGCAGCTTGGCCACGCCCGCTGACAGCATCCCCATGCAACCGAGAAAGTCGTCCATCCTGGACGCGAAATCCGGCATCAGCGGACGTCTGCCCTGCTCGATGGACGCGATCGTCTCCACGTCGACGTTCAGCAGATTGGCCAACTGCTGCTGGGTGTGTCCGGCGGCTTTGCGAGCCGCCTGAACCTGCGCACCCAGCATCTTCATCGACGAGAAGTTCCTCTTCTTCATGCAGGTCCAACTCCCCACGCCCCGTTCGTGGTGACCACCACCCACCCGTACAAAAACCCTGTACGGGTTCACGTACTGATCCACCTTAGTGACGCTGCGCGACATTCGCTCCGTGGAGCAGGAAAACGAACTTCCCTACCAGCGAGACCAGTTCTACGGCCGTGATCGCCGTTCCGTGCCCGCCGCCAGGCGGTTCGCGGCCTGGTCGCTGCACTACTGGGGGCTCGGCGCGTGGCGCCGGGCCGACGACGTGTCGCTGTGCGTCAGCGAGTTGGCGACGAACGCCTTGGTGCACGGCGTTCCGCCGGGACGCGGCTTCCTGCTGCGCATCCGGTACGACGGGGAGACGGTCCGCGTCGAGGTGCACGACAGCGGGTCCGGGGTGCCGAGGGTCCCGGAGGACGAGCCCGACGAGGGCGGCCGGGGGCTGCTGCTGGTGTCGGCGCTGAGCGACAAGTGGGGCGTGGGGGAGCGCTCCCCCGGAAAGGTGGTGTGGGCGGAGTTCGAGCGGTGAAATTCCAACTCCGTTGTCAGGCGCGGGTGTTACAACTGTGACGCGGGCGCTCCACGGGGGGCGCCCCTTTCACGGAGGGGAAGAATCCGTGCGCACATGCACAGGATGGCGCCGCACTCTGATCGGCGCACTGGCCGCACTGACGACGACGCTGGGGGTGACCGCGGCGCTGAGCGAGCCCGCCGCCGCGGCCGGCGCGAGTCCGGTGGCCGTCACCAAGTACACCCACACCAGCCAGGCCGGTGACTACATCGGCCAGGGCACGACCGCGTCGTACACGTCGGCCACGGCGAAGATCACCGCGGGCGGCACCGCGGAGTACGTACGGTTCCACGTGGACACGGGCAGCACGTGGTGGGACGTCGAACTGGCCGCGCCGCAGGGCGAGAAGCTCCACCCGGGCGTGTATCGCAACGCGGAGCGCGCCGCCTTCCGCACCGGCCGCTCGCCCGGCCTCGACGTGTCGGGCGACGGGCGCGGCTGCAACGAGGTGTACGGGCAGTTCTCGGTCAACCAGATCGAGACCGACGACTCGGGTGCGATCACGGTGCTCGACGCGTCGTACACCCAGCACTGCGAGAGCGCTGCCGCGCCGGCGCTCAAGGGTGTCGTGAAGTACCGGGCGTACCCGCTGTCGTACGGCTACACCAGCGACGCCGGGGACTACATAGGCCAGGGCGCGGCCAAGAGCTTCACCGGCGCCACCAGCACCTTCTCGGTGCGACCGTGGGGCGACGGGGTGGCGTACAGCGTCTCGGGCAACCGGGAGGAGTGGACGGCGGATCTGACGCCGCCGACCGGTGAGCAGCTTGAGGTGGGCCGGACGTACCAGGCCGAGCGGTCCAGTGGGGACGGCGTCGCCGGGCTGGACGTGTACGGCGACGGGCGCGGCTGCAACCAGGTGGCGGGGCAGTTCACCGTGACCAAGCTGGTGCGCGGCGCCGACGGCGAGGTCCAGGCGCTGGCGGCGACGTTCGTCCAGCACTGCGAGGGCGCGGCCGCGGCCCTGCACGGCACGATCCACTACTACGCCTGACGACCCAGCCCAAGGCGAGGAGCCCCCGGCCCCGACGAACACCGGGCCCGGGGGCTCCTCCGCTCTGTCTGCGAGCGGTCAGGTGAAGACTCCGCCTTCGAGGTTGTCGAAGAGTTCGACCCACTCGCTGTACTCGTGGGCGAAGGGCAGCGGGTCCACGAGGCGGATGTCGGCCATCAAGGCGTCGACTTCGCGCTTGCGCCTCGCGTACTCCCTGTCCTCGTCGGCCTCATCGGCCTCGCCGCGTTGGTAGGAGTCGATGTAGCCCAGGAAGGAGATCAGGGTCTTCGCGAGCGAGGAAACGTCGCCGTGGACCGCGATCGCCTCGCGAGAGGCGTCGGTGTACTGGTACACCACGCCCGTCTCCGGATCGACGACGACAGCGTTGATGGGAAAGTTGCCGATCTTGACGACTTTCTCGACTCCTTCGGGGAAGGTCCAGCCGCGTTGCGCCCGCTCTGCACAGTCCCACAGGAACCCGGCATCGAATTCCGCGGGCAGACCGAACGAGAACTCGAAATCCTCGGCCGTGGGAATCCCTGTGCGGACGAGGAAGTCGAGAGTCTGGCCGGTGAATCCGTACCGGACGGCTGTCGCCTCGGGCAGCCGGACCACGCCGTCGTCACCGACCACGTCCACCAGAGCATCGCGGTCCACATCGAAGAGCATCCGTCAGCCCCGCTTGCCTTTCCGAGCGGCTTCCACGGCCGCACCGTCCGATTCCGTCATCATCCCGGCACCCAGGCCGTGCTCATTGTGCCAGGCCTCCAGGTTGCGTCTGTATGCCCGGTGTTCAGCGTCGATGCTGTAAGAGCTCGGCCGCTTCCCGTCCACGGGGGACTGGTCGTAACTGAGTGAGTGCGTGACCTGCTGATCCTCGCCGAAGTGCTTGGCGAGCCACTGGTCACACCAGGAACTGGACTCCTGGCAGGGTTCCCGTTCGGTATACAGGGATTGGATGCCGTGCGGATTGCCATCCTTGAGCACCGGGTACCCGATGGTCCGCTCCGAGTGAACCCCCTTGCTGTGGCCGACCAGGATGAACGATTCCCCATTGGAGTCGATGTAGTGCGCGGCAGCGTAGTTGCCGCCGCCGTAGTCCTTCTTGGAGTACCGCGCCAGTTGAGTGGCATAAGCCAGGTCGCTGGTCTCGTCCGGATCGAGGCGCCTGGATGTGACCCTTGCATTGGTGGGTGAGGGTGACAGAGGGAAAGGGTTGTCTCCCTTGTCCGTGGAGCGGTGCCGCCACACCCTGCCGTCGTTGCCCACGAGGTCCGGAAGGTCTGCCTCGTCACCACGGACTCGGGTGGGGCTGCTGCCGTCAGGGTGGAGACGCTCCACCCTTCCATCTGCGTTGAGGAGGTACACCCTGACGTCCTTGGCGTGCTCCCCGACCTCGGTGTCCTTGCCCTTGTGCAGTCGCGAGGCCGCTTTCACCCGGTCCGGGACCGTTTCGGTGACGTGTTTGGCTATTTTGCCCAGGGCCTTCTCGGAGCCGTGCAGCGCGCCTTCGAGGACCGAGTCGAAGGCCTGGGTGAAGGGGTCCTTGCCCTTGGTGCGACCGAAAGCGCCCTTGGCGCGGCCGAGCGGGGCGGAGCTGGCCAGGTGCAGTTCGCTGCCGTGCGAGGAGACCTTGCCGGCTCCGCTCTCGAATTCGACGTGGTCGATGAACAAGTCCGCACTGCCACCGTCTCCGCCACCCGCGGAGGCGAGTACGAAACCACCGCCCGCCGACGCCAACTGCATGCCACCGTGTCCGTGCCCCTGCGGGCCGCTGCCGCCGCCCGGGTCGGGAGGCAACGAGAACGCTCCCTCCGCGAGGTTCAGTACCGCGTCCTCGACCATCGCCTCCAGCTTGGCGTTGACCGGCTCGGTCACCCGGGCGATCAACTCGTCCACGATCCGGTCGACCGCCTCGTCGATGATTCGTTTCACCAGCCGGCGCATCGCCGCCGTCTCCGCCGCGCCGAGTACGGCCGACAGGCCGCCGGTGACGAAGGACAGGCCGACGGACAGCCCCACCGAACCGGCCATGAAGGCGAGTTCTGCCTCGGCCTTGGTCTTCATGCCGAAGATGACGTCCGCGACGACGTCGCAGGCATCGGCGAACAGTCTGGCCAGTTCGGGGATCTTGTCCAGATGGCCGGCCTTCACCTGGCCCCAGTGCTTCTCCATCGCGCCGACGGCCCACCCCCGCGAGGAGGACAGGATGCGCTCCACCGCCTTGTGCGCGTCCGCGCCGTGCCCCTCGAACTTGTCGGCGAAGTCCCGCATGGCGTCGGCCATGTCGCGGTAGTCGTCCTCGTCGACGTTCGGAAAGTTGATGCCGATGAAGTCCAGCACTTCGTCGAGCCAGCCGGGCAGTGTATAGCCCATCCCCCGTCACGCCCCCCTCACTCGCACGATCACCGTATGAGTGTGAAAACCCTAACCAGGGCTACTGGTTGGAGCGCAAGGAGGTATCAAGGCTCTATGGCACGACTGTGACAGCACGCGCCGGCCGGCGGTTCACGACCACATGCCGGCCGCCATGTCGTCCAGTACGGCCGGCCAGACGCTGTCTCCGCTGAAGGGCAGCGGGTCGCGTTCCTCCACCGAGGTGCGAATGTCCGCCAAGGCTTCCGCGAGCCGTTCGAAGTCGTCCTCCTCATCTGCTTCGTCGTCGCTCCAGGGGAATTCCTTCAGGAGGCGGTGCAGCGCGAACGCAAGATGGGCCAGGGAGGAGAGGTCCGTATGCAGGTCCTGGACACGGCCGCCGTTCTCCGAGAAGCCGTGCACCCTGCCCGTCCTCAGGTCGAGGGCGAGGTGCGTCTGCGGAATCCAGCCGAACACCACCCACGCTTCACATCCGGGCGGACCGTCGTACTCGGTGAGGTCGATCCTGTCGGCCACGAGGGGGAACCGTCCCGACTCCATGCGCTTCTGCGGTTGGAACACCCCCGTCGGGACGCCGGTCGAAAGCAGCGCCCGCGCCGCGGGTGAGTCTTCCGGCACACCTCCCAAGGAGCCGGAAGGCGTCTGGGCTTGCGGCGATGTCGGTCTCACCAGAGTCCGTGCTCCAGTTCTTCCAGTGCCAGGTTCCACTGGGATTCCTCGTCGGCGAATGGGGTGGGGTCGAAGGCGCCGACCGTCTGTCTGAAATGTTCGGCGAGTTCCTGTGGGTCGGCGCCGTTGTCGTGGGCTGTTTCCAGTTTCCGGAACTCGATGAGGGCGCGGAGCAGGGACTCGACGTCTCGGTGCAGGACGATGTGCCGTGTCTCGCCCTCGGGAAAGGCGTAGATCTTCCCGGATGCCGGGTCCAGGGCGATGAGTGACGTGAAGAGATAGCCCAGGAGCCACCACGACCGGCTCTCCGGTGGGCAGGGGATTCCGTAATGGTCGAAGCGACTGCCCAGGGTGATCGGGTCGAACCCCGGTTCGTAGGGGTCTTCCGGGTCCTCTTTGGAGGTGAAGACCTCCGAGTGGGGGAGTCCGACCGTGCTGAGCAGCGTCAGTGCGCGTGCGTCCACGTCGGCGGGGTCGGCCACCGGGCATCGCGGGAAGTAGACCACGTTCTCCAGGCCGTAGGCCTCGATCAGGTCGCCGGGGATCACTGGTGCGTCGGGCTCCTCGGGAGCTGCGCCGAAGCCCGGAGGGCGGGGTGTTCGTCCTCCGGGCGCTCGGGGGGTCAGAGGCGGTCCGGGGTGCGGATGCCGAGGAGGGTCATGCCCTGGTGGAGGGTGCGGGCGGTGAGGTCGACCAGGAAGAGGCGGTTCTCGACGACCTCGGCCGGGTTGTCCGCGGACAGTACCTGGCACTGGTCGTAGAACGTCGTCAGCAGCGAGGCCAGCTGGTACAGGTACGCCGCCAGCTTGTGCGGCTCGTAGGAGGCGGCGACCTCCAGGACCGTCTCGCCGAAGCGGTCCAGCTGGAGGCCCAGCTCCCGCTCCGCGGGGGCCAGTTCCAGCTCCGGGTGGGCCGCCGGGCGGGCCTCGCCGGCCTTGCGCAGGATGGACTGGACGCGGGCGTAGGCGTACTGGAGGTAGACCGACGTGTCGCCGTTGAGCGAGACCATCTGGTCCAGGTCGAACTTGTAGTCCCGCACGGCGGAGGTCGACAGGTCGGCGTACTTCACCGCGCCGATGCCGACGTAACGGCCGTTCTCGGTGATCTCCTCCTCCGACAGGCCCACCTTCTCGGCCTTGTCGCGGACGACGGCCGTGGCGCGCTCGACCGCCTCGTCCAGCAGATCCTGGAGCTTGACCGTCTCGCCCGCGCGGGTCTTGAACGGCTTGCCGTCCTTGCCCAGCACCGTGCCGAACGCCAGCTGGTGCGCGGTCACGTCCTCGCCCAGCCAGCCCGCCCGGCGCGCCGTCTCGAAGACCATCTTGAAGTGCAGCGACTGCCGGGCGTCCACCACGTACAGCAGGGTGTTCGCCTTCAGGTTGAAGACGCGGTCGCGGATCGCGGACAGGTCGGTGGCCGCGTAGCCGTAGCCGCCGTCGGACTTCTGCACGATCAGCGGGACCGGGTTGCCGTCCGGGCCCTTGACGTCGTCGAAGAAGACGCACAGCGCGCCCTCGGAGCGGACCGCGACGCCGGACTCCTCCAGCAGGCGGCAGGTCTCGGCGAGCATGTCGTTGTAGCCCGACTCGCCGACGATGTCCGGGTCGCGGATCTCCATGTCCAGCTTCTCGAAGACGGAGAAGAAGTAGATCTTCGACTCGTCCACGAACTTCTGCCACATGGCGAGCGTCTTCGGGTCGCCGGCCTGGAGGTCGACCACCCGCCGCCGGGCCCGCGTCTTGAACTCCTCGTCGGAGTCGAACAGCCCCCGCGCCGCCTTGTAGAGGCGGTCCAGGTTCGACATCGCCTCCTCGCCGCTCACCTCGGACGCCTTGTGGTCCAGCTCGTGCGGGTGCTCCTCCAGGTACTGGATGAGCATGCCGAACTGGGTGCCCCAGTCGCCGATGTGATGGCGGCGCACCACGGTCTCCCCGGTGAACTCCAGCAGCTGGACCACCGCGTCGCCGATCACCGCCGAGCGCAGGTGGCCGACGTGCATCTCCTTGGCCACGTTCGGCTGGGCGTAGTCGATCACCGTGGTGCCCGGCGCGTCGGCCTGCGGCACGCCGAGCCGGCCGGCCGGGTCGGTGGCGCGCGCGGCGAGGTTCTCCACGATGGCCCGGTCGCTGACCGTGATGTTGAGGAAGCCGGGGCCGGACACCTCGATGTCCTTGATCAGGTCGCCCGCGGTGACCTGGGCGACGACCTGGGCCGCCAGCTCCCTCGGGTTGGCCTTGGCCTTCTTCGCCAGCGCGAGGATCCCGTTGGCCTGGAAGTCCGCCCGGTCGCTTCGTCGCAGCAGCGGGTCCGCGTCGGCGCTCTCCGGCAGGGCTGCCGAGAGGGCGTTCGCGAGGCGCTGGTGGACGGCGGACGTGAGGGACTGGACCGAGGCCATAGGAAGGGGTGCCGTTCTCCTCGTGGGGATGGATAGTCCCGGCCAGTATCCCACGCGGGGTCCAGCGAATTTTCCGGCCGGCGGGCCAACCGCGCGGCCCTCGCGGCCGTCCAACGCGGTGAAAAGGCGTTTTCGTGGATGCCGCCCGGCCTGGGACAATGGAGCGGTCAGGCCATGCGCGCGCCCGCACGCGCGCACCGCCCGCGCACGCAGTACTGACCAAGGAACTAAGGAAAGAGGACGTGCCGACCGTGGCTCAAAGCACCGAGACCACCGACTGGGTCTCCCGTTTCGCGGATGAGGTCATCGAGGAATCGGAGCGCCGCGCCTCGGGCAAAGCGACCTCGGACGCCACCGCCCCGGTGGTCGTCGTCGCGTCCGGCCTGTCGCCGTCCGGCCCCATCCACCTCGGCAACCTGCGCGAGGTCATGACCCCGCACCTGGTCGCCGACGAGATCCGCCGCCGCGGCCACCAGGTCCGGCACCTGATCTCCTGGGACGACTACGACCGCTACCGCAAGGTCCCGGCCGGGATCAGCGGCGTCGACGAGTCGTGGGCCGAGCACATCGGCAAGCCGCTGACCTCCGTCCCCGCCCCCAAGGGCTCCGCGTACCCGAACTGGGCGGAGCACTTCAAGGCCGCCATGGTCGAGTCGCTGGCCGAGCTGGGCGTGGAGTTCGACGGCATCAGCCAGACCGAGCAGTACACCTCGGGCGTCTACCGCGAGCAGATCCTGCACGCGATGCGGCACCGCGGCGACATCGACGCGATCCTCGACCAGTACCGCACCAAGAAGGCCCCGGCCAAGAAGCAGCAGCAGAAGGCGGTGGACGAGGCCGAGCTGGAGGCCGCCGAGGGCTCCGGCGCCGCCGCCGAGGACGACGGCAGCTCCGGCTCCGCCGGCTACTTCCCGTACAAGCCGTACTGCGGCAACTGCGAGAAGGACCTCACCACCGTCACCGCCTACGACGACGACTCCACCGAGCTGACCTACACCTGCACAGTGTGCGCCTTCTCGGAGACGGTGCGCCTGGAGGAGTTCAACCGCGGCAAGCTGGTCTGGAAGGTCGACTGGCCGATGCGCTGGGCGTACGAGGGCGTCGTCTTCGAGCCGTCCGGCGTCGACCACTCCTCGCCCGGCTCCAGCTTCCAGGTCGGCGGCCAGATCGTCGGCATCTTCGGCGGGCAGCAGCCCATCGGGCCGATGTACGCCTTCGTCGGCATCTCCGGCATGGCCAAGATGTCCTCCTCGCGCGGCGGCGTCCCCACGCCCGCCGACGCGCTGAGGATCATGGAGCCGCAGATCCTGCGCTGGCTGTACGCCCGCCGCCGGCCCAACCAGTCCTTCAAGATCGCCTTCGACCAGGAGATCCAGCGGCTGTACGACGAGTGGGACAAGCTCGCCGCGAAGGTGGCCGACGGGTCGGCGCTGCCCGGTGACGTCGCCGCCTACACGCGCGCCGTGGGCACCGCCGCCGGCGAGCTGCCCCGCACCGCGCGTCCGCTGCCGTACCGCACGCTCGCCTCGGTCGCCGACATCACCGCCGGCCACCAGGACCAGGCGCTGCGCATCCTGTCCGAGCTGGACCCGGCCGACCCGCTGGGCTCGCTGGACGAGGCCCGGCCCCGGTACGACAAGGCCGAGGCGTGGATCAACACCCACGTCCCCGCCGACCAGCGCACCATCGTGCGCGCGGAGCCCGACACCGAGCTGCTGAAGTCACTGGACGACGCCTCCCGGCAGTCGCTGGCGCTGCTGCTCGACGGACTCGCCGAGCACTGGTCGCTGGACGGCCTGACCCACCTCGTCTACGGCGTGCCCAAGGTCCAGGCCGGGTTCTCCGCCGACGCCACGCCCAAGGAGCTGCCGCCGGAGATCAAGACCGCCCAGCGGACCTTCTTCGCGCTGCTCTACCACCTGCTCGTCGGCCGTGACACCGGCCCGCGCCTGCCCACGCTGCTGCTCGCGGTCGGTCAGGACCGGGTCCGCACCCTGCTCGGCCAGTAGGCGGCGGCGGTACGGCGGCGGTACTACGGGGAGGGGGCGCCCGGTGATCACCGGGCGCCCCCTCGCCGTACGCGTGCGGGGTGCCTACGCGACACATGGACCGCGTGCCTACGCGCTACGCGGACCGCGTGCCTACGCGCTACGCGCGGACCGCGTGCCTACGCGATGTGGTCCGCCTCCAGCTCCTTGTTGAAGCGGTCGGTGAACAGGTCGGTCATGTGCTTGGCCTCGTGCGGGGTCAGCGCGATGCCCCACGTGGCCTCGACCGCGTCCGTGAACTGCGCGGGCGTCGGGTAGCTGCCGTCGATCGACTTGCGGAAGATCTGGTAGTAGTCGTCCTCGTCCGGCTGCGCGTCCAGCTGGGTGTCCGGCTGTGCGTCCGGTCGCGCGTCCGGCGTGCCGCCGCCGTCGCCCAGTTCGCGGGTACGGCCGCCCGGCACCACCGGGATGGGGAAGCTGCCGGTCTCCTCCGGGGAGGGCTCCTGCGTCGGCGGCTCCTCCTCGTACTGGTCCCGGTACTGCTCGGCCTGCCGCTGCTCCTCGTACCACGAGGCGTACTGCTCGGCCGGGTCGTAGGTGGGGTCGTAGCCGCCGTGGTACTCGGTGCGGCGCGGGGTGTTGAACCAGGGGCTCTCGTCGGGCTCGGGGTCCGGTTCCGGTTCCGGCTGGGCGGCGGGGGCCGGCCGGGCCGGGTCCGGGCGGCCGGCCAGTTCGGGGCGCCGGCCCGCGGCGGACGCCTCCGGCCGGCGCGGGCCGGGCACGGCCGCGCGGGCGGGCGCGG
>NZ_BAABKC010000124.1:0-32357 GCF_039543625.1 Streptomyces similanensis
CCCCGCCCACCGCGTCCCCCGTCCGGCCCGCCCCGCCCGCCGCCGGACCGCCCCTCGCCCGCACCGCGCCACCCGCCGCCCTCGCGCGCACCGCCCCGCCCGCCGCCGGACCCGCCTCCCGCGTCGCTGCCTCCGGCACCGCTTCCTCCGACGACTCCACCAAGACCGTCTCCTACCGCGGCCACACCTTCACCGTGCCCGCGAGCTGGCCGGTCGTCGACCTCACCGAGGATCCCGCCGCCTGCGTCCGCTTCGACCGGCACGCCGTCTACCTCGGCGACCCCGGCGAACAGCAGGACTGCCCGGCCCGCGTCACCGGCCGCACCGAGGCGCTGTGGCTGCGGCCGGCCACCGCGACCAAGGCCGCCGTCACCGAGAACCCGGTCGCCCACGAGTTCCGGGCCACCGCGCCCGCCGACGGCATCGCCGTCACCGCCACCTACGGCGCCGACCGCGCCACCGTCGAGCGGGTGCTGCGCAGCGCCGGACTGCCGGTCGCCGCCGCCCGCGCCGAACCGCCCGCCGCCGCCCCCGCCGCCCGGGCCCTGCCCGCCGACGCCACCGTCCACCAGGGCAAGGGCTTCGACACCTGCGCGGCGCCCGGCCCGAGCACCATGACCGCCTGGAAGGCCGCCTCCCCGTACAGCGCGGTCGGCGTCTACATCGGCGGCGTCAACCGAGGCTGCGCCCAGCCCAACCTGACCGCGGAGTGGGTGCGGACCCAGTACACGGCCGGCTGGCGCTTCCTGCCGCTCTACGCCGGCCCGCAGCCCGCCGCCGGGGCCGGCAGCTGCGCGGACGACTGCGCGGCCATCACCGACCCGGCGCCGCAGGGCAGGGCCGCCGCCGAGGACGCCGCCGCCCAGGCCGGTGCGCTGGGCCTCGGCACGGGCTCGGTGCTCTACAACGACCTGGAGCAGTACACGCCGGGCGCCGCCGTGACCGCGCGGGTGCTCGGCTACCTGGAGGCGTGGACCGCGCGCCTGCACGAGCTCGGCTATCGCTCCGGCGCGTACGGCAGCGTCTCCTCCCTCGTCGCCGACCTGGTCGACCACGCCACCGGGACGACCCTGCCCGACGTGATCCACTTCGCCCACTGGAACGACGAGGCCACCCTCACCGACCCGGCGCTCCCGGCCGCGCTCTGGTCCGGCCACCAGCGCGTCCACCAGTACGCGGGCGACCGCGCCGAGACGTACGGCGGCATCCGCGTCAACCTCGACCGGGACCTGCTGGACGTGGGCGCCGGGGCGTAGCGGCCTGCCCGCAGTGTCCACGGGTGATCACCCTGCGTCTCAATTGATGAGCAGATGAAGGGACCGGCCCGTGGACCCCGTACTGTTTGAAGTGTGACCGTGAACGCTAAGACCAGCGCGAGCGCTGGCAACACCTGGCGAAACCTGCCCGCGGCGCAGCAGCCCGAGTACCCCGACGCCGAGGCTCTGCGCGATGTGATCGCGGAGCTGGAGTCGTATCCGCCGCTCGTCTTCGCGGGCGAGTGCGACCAGCTGCGCGCCCGGATGGCGTCCGTCGCCAGGGGAGAGGCGTTCCTCCTCCAGGGCGGCGACTGCGCGGAGGCGTTCGACGCCGTCTCCGCCGACCACATCCGCAACAAGCTGAAGACCCTGCTCCAGATGGGCGCCGTGCTGACGTACGCCGCCTCCGTGCCCGTGGTGAAGGTCGGCCGGATCGCCGGCCAGTACTCCAAGCCCCGCTCCAAGCCGACCGAGACCCGCGACGGGGTGACGCTGCCGACCTACCGCGGCGACTCGGTCAACGGCTTCGACTTCACCGAGGCGGCCCGCATTCCGGACCCGGAGCGGCTGAAGCGGATGTACCACGCCTCCGCCTCCACGCTGAACCTGGTGCGCGCCTTCACCACCGGCGGCTACGCCGACCTGCGCCAGGTGCACGCCTGGAACCAGGACTTCGTGAAGTCCTCGCCCTCCGGCCAGCGCTACGAGCAGCTCGCCCGGGAGATCGACAACGCGCTGCACTTCATGCGGGCCTGCGGCACCGACCCGGAGGAGTTCAAGACCGTCGAGTTCTTCTCCTCGCACGAGGCGCTGCTGCTGGACTACGAGTCGGCGCTCACCCGCACCGACTCGCGCACCGGGCAGCTGTACGACGTCTCGGCGCACATGGTGTGGATCGGCGAGCGCACCCGGCAGCTGGACCACGCGCACATCGAGTTCGCCTCGAAGATCCGCAACCCGATCGGCGTCAAGCTCGGCCCGTCCACGACGGCCGAGGAGGCGCTCCAGTACATCGAGCGCCTGGACCCGGACCGCGAGCCGGGCCGGCTGACCTTCATCGTCCGCATGGGCGCCGACAAGGTCCGCGACAAGCTGCCCGAGCTGGTCGAGAAGGTCACCGCCTCGGGCGCGACCGTCGCCTGGATCACCGACCCGATGCACGGCAACACCTACGAGGCGGCCTCCGGCCACAAGACCCGCCGCTTCGACGACGTGCTCGACGAGGTCAAGGGCTTCTTCGAGGTGCACAAGGCGCTCGGCACCCACCCGGGCGGCATCCACGTGGAGCTGACCGGCGACGACGTCACCGAGTGCGTGGGCGGCGGCGACGAGATCTTCGTCGACGACCTGCACCAGCGCTACGAGACGGCCTGCGACCCGCGGCTCAACCGCAGCCAGTCGCTCGACCTGGCCTTCCTCGTCGCGGAGATGTACCGCGACCAGTGACGGGTACTCCCGCCGCGGCGGGATGATCTGGGGCGCGGATCACACACGGTCCGCGCCCCAGCCGCTTTCACGGCCCTCGCACGACGGGTAAGGTTAGGCATGCCTCACCGAGAACTCGGGACGGCACCACTGATCCGACCCGGCGGGAGGTGAGCCGCGTGTACGTCTGCAGTTGCTTCGGCATCACCGAGCAGCAGGTCAAGCAGCACGCGGAGAACGGCGCCTGCACGCCCCGCCAGATCGCCTCCGCCTGCAAGGCCGGCACCGACTGCGGCGGCTGCGTGAAGCGCATCCAGGCCCTGCTGGGCCGGGGCGCCTGCCCGCGCCGGGAACTGATCGACCGCGGCGCCGCGGCCTTCCCGCGACTGCCGCGCACCGCCGCGACGACGACGGCGGACGCCGCCCCCGAGCGCGACGCCGCCTAGCCCCGGCCGGGGCAGGGGCCCTGAAGCCTTTCGGGGGTCCTTACGGCGTCGAGAAGCCGTGGGTGCCGGGGCCCGAGGGGTCCGGCTGGCTCTGCTCGATGACCGTCGCCAGGTACAGCGCCTCGCCCAGCTTGTCCACCAGCTCCAGCTGGGTGTCCAGGTAGTCGATGTGGTGCTCCTCGTCCGCGAGGATCGCCTCGAAGATGTTGGCCGAGGTGATGTCGCCCTTGTCGCGCATCACGTCCACGCCCCGGCGCAGCCGGTCGATGGCCTCGACCTCGATCTGCCGGTCGGCCCGGAACATCTCGGTCACCGTCTGCCCGACCTGGACGTGGAAGAGCCGCTGGTAGTTCGGCAGGCCGTCCAGGAGCAGGATGCGGTCGGTCAGGAGCTCGGCGTGCCGCATCTCGTCGAAGGACTCGTCGCGGGTGTACTTGGCGAGTTTCGTCCATCCCTTGTGGTCCTGCAGCTTCGAATGCAGGAAGTACTGGTTGATCGCGGTCAGCTCGGCGGTCAGCTGCTCGTTGAGGAGTTCGATGACCTCGGGGTCGCCTTGCATCCTGCTGGGCTCCTTCTGTGCGGATCCGATCCGATAGCGCCGCATGATTGCACCGGTGCGCACAGTCGTCCAGTAAGTTCACACTTAGTAATAGATGCCCGAATCGTTCCCGGGCCGTTCCTGCTCACCCCGTCCGGTCTGTCAGGATGGAGTCATGGGTCAGCCGGTGGAACGCGGGTCTGGGGACGCGTCTGGAGCAGGGGCGAAGGGGGCTTCGGCGGGGGCGGCGCGGCCGGAGCTGCCGCCGGGCCAGCGACTCCAGCGCGGCTGGCCGGTCACCCACTACGGACCGGTGCCCAAGTTCCGGCCCGAGCGCTGGGAGTTCCGGGTCTTCGGCGCCACCGCCGACGGCGCCAAGCACTGCTGGACCCACGAGGAGCTGACGGCCCTGCCGTACACCACCGTGGTCGCCGACCTGCACTGCGTCACGAAGTACAGCATGCTCGGCGCCGAATGGGGCGGCATCCCGGCCCGTACGATCCTGGACATCGCCCCGCCCGCGCCGGACGTCACCCATGTGATGGTCTGGGCGGAGTACGGCTTCAGCTCCAACCTGCGCCTGGCCGACTTCACCGCCGAGGACGCCCTCTTCGCCACCCACAAGGACGGCGAACTGCTCACCGCCGAGCACGGCTTCCCGCTCCGCCTGGTCGTCCCGCACCTGTACGCCTGGAAGGGCCCCAAGTGGGTGCGCGGCGTGGAGTACATGACCGCCGACCGGCGAGGCTTCTGGGAGGAGCGCGGCTACCACAACATCGGCGACCCCTGGAAGGAGCAGCGCTACTCCTACCAGGAGGAACCGGGGGACGGGCCGGAGCTGTGAAACTCCGCTCCAGCCGTCCCTGAGCTTTCCAGCCGTCCCTGAGCTTCAGCCGTCCCTGAGCTTCTTCAGCCGCTCCACGTCGGCCGCGTGGCCCTCCTTGCCGCCGGGCGTCTCGATGACCAGCGGCACGCCCTCGGTGGCCGGGTGGGTCATCAGCGCGCGGAACGGGTCCTCGCCGATGTGCCCGGCGCCGATGTTCTCGTGCCGGTCCTTGTGCGCGCCGCAGACGTCCTTGGAGTCGTTGGCGTGGATCAGCTTCAGCCGGCCCGGACCGACGGTCTCCACGAGCAGGTCGAGGGTCTGGTGCATGCCGTGCGGGCCGGTCAGGTCGTGCCCGGCGGCGAAGGCGTGGCAGGTGTCCAGGCACACGCCCAGCTTGGGATGGGCGTCCAGCGCCGCGAAGTACGGACCGAAGTCCCAGGTGCGCGAGCACAGCGAGGCGCCCTGTCCGGCCGTCGACTCCAGCAGCAGGCACGGGTCGTCGTCGTGGGTCAGCTCGTCCAGCAGCGGCAGCAGGCGCTCCCGTACCTGCGCGAGGGCCACCTCCCGGTCCCGGCCGCCGGTCGCGCTCCCGGTGTGCACGACCACGCCCAGCGCGCCGATCTCCCGGCCGCGCCGCAGCGAGTGCCGCAGCGATTCCACCGACCGCTCGGCGGTGGCCTCGGTGTGCGAGCCGAAGTTGATCAGGTACGGGGCGTGCACGTACGCCGGTATCGACTCCTCGGCGCAGGCCGCGCGGAACGCCTCGTCCTGGCGTGGGTCGCCGGTGGGCGTGGCCCAGCCGCGCGGGTTGGCGACGAAGACCTGCACGGTCTCGGCCTTCAGCTCACGGGCGTAGGCGAGGCCCACGGAGTTCAGCCCGCCCGCGACGGGGACGTGGCCGCCCACCGGGTTGCGGGCGCGACCCGGCGGGACGGAAGGGGCCGGCGGGGTGGGTGTGACGGGGGAGGCGGGGGACTGCTGGGTGCTCACCCGTTCAGGGTGTCACGGGGTCCGGCGGGCGCCGGGCCCGGGCCGCCGTGATCCCGCTCTCGTGGGGCGCCTCACCGGATGGTGAGGGTGATCGTGGAGCCCTTCGGGGCCCGGTCGCCGCCGTCCACCGACTGCTTCTTGACGGTGTCGCCGAACAGTCCGAGCAGCCCGCGGTCCTCGTCGACCTTGAACCCGGCGTCCTCAAGCGTCTTCTTGGCGTCGTCCACGCTGTCGCCCGTCACGTCCGGCACCTCGACCATCTCCGGGCCCTTGGACACGGTCAACGTGATCGTGTCGCCCTCGGCCGCCCTGCCGCCGGCGCCCGGGGACTGGCGGGCGACCTGGCCCGCGTCGTACTCCGAGGTGACCTGCTCGGCGGCGACCTTCACCTTCAGGCCCGCGTCCGCCAGGTCCGACCTCGCCTGGTCCAGGTCCTCGCCGGTGACGTCCGGCACGTCCACCGGACGGCCCTTGCTGACCGTGAGCGCGATCGCCGAGCCGGCCCGGCGGTCGGTGCCCGCCCCGGGCTCGGTGCAGATCACGGAGCCCTTGTCCACGTCGTCGCTGAATTCCCGGCTCACCATGCCCGGCTCCAGGCCCTCCTTCTTCAGCCGGGCGCGCGCCTTGTCCAGCGCCATGCCCTTCAGGTCGGGCACCCGCACCGTCTCCGGTCCGTCCGACAGGGTGAGCCGCACCGCGTCGTGGCTGCGGATCCGGGCGCCGACCTTCGGATCGGTGCTGATGACCGTGCCGCGCCGGACCGTGTCGCTGTAGGCGTGCTCGACGCCCTTGACCTTGAGACCGGCCCCGTCGAGCCGTGTTCTGGCCTGCTCCTCGGTCTTGCCGAGCACCGGCGGCACCTGGGTGAACTGGCCGGAGTTGATGTACCAGACGCCGCCGCCGACGCCGAGGACCAGCAGCACGGCGGCGACGAGCGTGAGCAGCCCGCGCCGGGACCGCCGGGCGCCGGACCGCCGCGGCGCGGGGCCCGGGGGCGGGGGCGTCTCCAGGCGGCTGGTGCGGTGCAGGGCGGCCTCGTCCGCCGGGTCGCCGTTCACGGGCAGCGGGCGGGGCACCGTCAGCGCGCGCGGGATCACGCTCGTACGGTCCTCGGCGTTGTCGTGCTCCTCGGTGCGGGCCCGCGGGGGCAGTGCGTCGAGCTGGTCGGCGCTCAGCGCCGCGCGGGCCTCCCGGGCCCGGGCCAGCAGGGCCACGGCGTCGTGCGGGCGCGTCTGCGGGGCGCGGGCGGTGGCGGCGGCGACCAGCTCGTCCAGCGCCGGCGACAGGCCCGGCACGGCGGCCGACGGGGGCGGCACGTCCTCGTGCAGGTGCCGGTAGAGCACCTGGGCGGGGGTGTCGCCCTGGTGCGGCTTGCCGCCGGTCAGCATCTCGTAGAGGACGACACCGCACGCGTACACGTCGACCCGGGGGTCGGCGGTGCCGGTCTCGATCTGCTCCGGGGCGAGGTAGGAGACGGTGCCGAGGACGGCGCCGGTGGTGCTCGTCACGGTGTCCACGGAGCGCACCAGCCCGAAGTCGGCGACCTTGACCCGGCCGTCGTCCCCTATCAGGACGTTCTCCGGCTTCATGTCGCGGTGCACGAAGCCCGCGCGGTGGGCGGCGCCCAGCGCGGCGAGCACCGGCTCCAGGATGTCCAGCGCGGCCCGCGGCTGGAGCGCTCCGCGCTCGCGCAGCACGTCCCGCAGGGTGCAGCCGGCGACGTACTCCATCGCCAGGTAGACGTACGACCCCTGGGCCCCCTGGTCGAACACCTGAACGACGTTGGGGTGGTCGAGGCGGGCGACCGACTTGGCCTCCCGGATGAACCGCTCCACGAACGAGACGTCCGTGGCGAGCGCGGGGTGCATCACCTTGAGGGCGAGGACCCGGTCCAGACGGGTGTCCAGGGCCCGGTAGACCGTGGCCATCCCGCCGGCGGCGATCCGCGCGTCGACGCGGTAGCGGCCGTCGAGCACCTGCCCGACGAGAGGGTCCTGAAGGGTCGTATCCACGCAGCGAGTCTACGAGCCGCCACGGACGCGCACGCCTCCCGGACGCCGCCCGGGACGGGACTGAAGCCGTCCTGTGACGCTTCCCACGCCCCCCGCGGCCACCCGCCCGCGCCCCCGAGCGCCCCCGAGCGCCGCAGTGCCGGCGCCCGACAGGGCCGGAGCGCCGGAGCGCCGGAGCACCGGAGCGCCGGAGTCCTGGAGCGCCGGAGTCCTGGAGCGCCGGAGTCCTGGAGCGCCGGAGTCCCGCCGGGCTAGAACGCCGGGCGCTCCGGGTCCAGGGCGGCCAGGCCCTCGGTGGGCGAGGACGCCTCGGCGAAGTGGCGCCGGGGGATGCGCCCGGCCAGCCGGGCCAGCCGGCCCGCCGTCACCGCGTGCCGCATCGCCTCGGCCATCAGCACCGGCTCCTGCGCCCGGGTCACCGCCGAGGCGAGCATCACACCCGCGCAGCCCAGCTCCATCGCCAGCGCCACGTCCGAGGCGGTGCCCGCGCCCGCGTCCAGGATCACCGGCACGCGCGCGTGCTCCACGATCAGCTGGAAGTTGTGCGGGTTGCGGATGCCGAGCCCGGAGCCGATCGGCGAGCCCAGCGGCATGATCGCCGCACAGCCCGCGTCCTCCAGCTTCCGGGCCAGCACCGGGTCGTCGTTGGTGTACGGCAGCACCGTGAAGCCGTCGTCCACCAGCGTCTCCGCGGCGTCCAGCAGCTCGATCGGGTCCGGCAGCAGGGTCCGCTCGTCGGCGATGACCTCCAGCTTCACCAGATCGGTGCCCAGCGCCTCGCGCGCCAGACGCGCCGTGAGCACGGCCTCGCCCGCGGTGAAGCAGCCCGCCGTGTTCGGCAGCACCGCGATGCCCAGCTCGCGCAGCATCGACAGCACCGAGCCGTGCACCGACGCGTCGACCCGGCGCATCGCCACTGTGGTCAGCTCGGTGCCGGAGGCCACCAGGGCCCGCTCCAGCACATCGAGGCTCGGCGCGCCGCCGGTGCCCATGATCAGGCGGGACGTGAGGGACGTACCGCCGAGGACGAGAAGGTCGTCGGCCATGGTTCAGCCTCCCTGGACGGCGGTCAGCACTTCGACGCGGTCGCCCTCGGCCAGCACCGTGGCGGACCAGCGGGCGCGCGGGACGACGGTCTCGTTGAGGGCGGCGGCCACCCCGGAGGGCGCCGCGGTCAGCTCCCGCACGACGGCGTCCAGCGCCGTGCCGGACGCCACGCTGCGGGACTCGCCGTTGACGGAGATGTTCATACGGGCTGCTCCGTGCGGACGGCGGCGCGAAAACGCCGCGGGGTGAAGGGGCGGGCCTCGTCGGGCAGTTGGCCGGTGGTCAGGACGTGCGCCAGGACGTCGCCGGTGACCGGGGTGAGCAGCACCCCGTTGCGGTGGTGGCCGGTGGCCAGCAGCAGTCCGGGCAGCGCGGTCGGGCCGAGCAGCGGCGCGTTGTCCGGGGAGCCGGGGCGCAGTCCGGCCCGGGTCTCGGTCAGCGGCAGCTCGGTGATGCCGGGCACCAGCTCGTGCGCGTCGCGCAGCAGCTCGTACACGCCGCCGGCGGTCACCGTCGTGTCCCAGCCCAGCTCCTCGCTGGTGGCCCCGACGACCAGCTCGCCGCTGAGCCGCGGCACCAGGTACAGGTGGCCGCCGCGCACCACGGCCCGCACCGTGCGGCTCAGGAACGGCGCGTACCGCGCGGGCACCGTCAGCCGCAGCACCTGGCCCTTGACCGGCCGCACCGGCGGCAGCACCTCGTCCGGCACTCCGGCCAGGCGTCCGCTGAGGCTGCCGGCGGCCAGCACCACCTGCGGGGCGCCGAGCGCCGTGCCGTCGGCGAGGACGCAGCCGGCGGCCCGGTCCCGCTCGACGGTGAGCCGCTCGGCCCAGGCGCGGTGGAAGACCACGCCGGCCCGCTCGCAGGCGGTCACCAGCGCCGCGGCCAGCCGCCGCGGGTCGATCTGGTGGTCGCCGTCCACCCGCAGCCCGCCGCGCACCCCCGGCGCGAGCATCGGCTCCAGCTTCCGGCACTCCCGCCCCGACAGCCACTCCGACTCCAGGCCCGACCGCCGCTGCAGCGCGTGCAGTTCGCGCAGATGGGCCCGGTCGTCGGCGTCCAGCGCCACCGCGAGGGTGCCGCACCGGCGGTAGCCGAGGTCGTGTCCGGTCGCCTCGGTCAGTTCGGCGGCGAAGTCCGGATAGCGGCGCGCGGAGGCCAGGTTGAGTCCGAGCAGCGTCTGCTCGCCGTAGTGGAGTTCGGTGACCGCGGCCAGCATCCCGGCCGCCACCTGCGCGGCGCCGCCGCCCGGCTCGGGGTCCACCACGGCGGTGGCCAGTCCGCGCTGCGCCGCGCGCCAGGCCGTCACCAGGCCGATGATCCCGCCGCCGAGGACGAGGACGTCCGACGTGTGCGTCGATGACATGGGCTTCCAGCCCCTCCCTTCGCCGGCATGACCCGGATCAGGTTCGTACGGTCGGAGGCCGCCAGCCTCCCTCTCAGCCCGGTGCGTCCGGGCTCCCGCGAGTGCTTATAGCCTAGCAGCGCCACTTGGGAGGGAGCTTTTCGCATGTCGCGTTCACCGGGTTCACTGGACGGTCTGATCCTCGCCCCCGTCGCCGACCAGGCCCCCGGCCAGGTGGGCACGCGGACCCGCTTCGCGTACCACGAGGAGGACGGGCGGATCTGGGCCGAGTACGCCGGCGGCGATGTCGTACGCGGCCATCTGGTGGGTACCAGAGAGGGCGACCGGCTCGACTTCCGGTACGTCCAGCTCAAGCATGACGGCACCACCTCCAGCGGGCACTGCGTCTCGACGGTGACCGAACTGGCCGACGGGCGGCTGCGGTTGGCGGAGAACTGGGAGTGGGAGTCGCAGCCGGGCAGCGGCACGAGCGTGGTGGAAGAGGTCCGGCGGTAGCCGTTGTGCGAGAGGTCACCGCGCACGCCGCTCACTGACGGCCCGTCAGGTGGCTATGGTGATCAGGTGAGCGAGCAGACGCGGGAACAGGGCACGGCACAGCCGCGGCGCGTGGTCGTCGTGGGCGCGGGCATGGCCGGCGTGCAGACCGCGGTCGCCCTGCGCGAGCAGGGCTTCACCGGCTCGGTGGTGCTGATCGGCGCCGAGCCGCACCAGCCCTACGACCGGCCGCCGCTGTCCAAGGCCGTCCTGCTCGGCAAGGCCGAGGACTCCGCCTTCGACGTCGACTTCGAGGCGCTCGGCCTCGAACTGCGGCTCGGCTGCGAGGCGCTGGCCGTCCGCCCCGAGGAGCACGTCCTCGACACCTCCGCCGGGCCGGTGCCCTACGACGTCCTCGTCCTCGCCACCGGTGCCGAACCGATTCGCCTCCCGGGCTCCGAGGGCGTGCCCGGCGTCCACCTGCTGCGCACCCTGGACGACGCCGCGCGCCTGCGGCCGGTGCTCGCCGCGCGGCACGACGTGGTGGTCGTCGGGGCCGGCTGGATCGGCGCGGAGTTCGCCACCGCGGCGCGCGAGGCCGGCTGCGCCGTGACGGTGGTGGAGGCGGCCGACCGGCCGCTGGCGGAGGTGCTGCCCGCCGAGGTCGCCGCGCCGATGGCCGCCTGGTACGCCGACAGCGGCGCCGAGCTGCGCACCCGCGCGCGGGTGGCGCGCGTCGAGCCCGGCGCGGTGGTGCTCGACGACGGCTCGCGGCTGCCGGCGGGCGCGGTCGTCGTCGGCATCGGGGCGCGCCCGGCGACCGCCTGGCTGGCCGCCTCCGGCATCGGGCTGGGCGAGCACGGTGAGATCCTCGCCGACGACCACCTGCGCACCGGCCTGCCCGACGTGTACGCGGTCGGCGACTGCGCCTCCTTCCCCTCCGGCCGCTACGGCGAGCGGCTGCTGGTCCACCACTGGGACAACGCGCTCCAGGGGCCGCGCACGGTCGCCGCCAACGTGGTCGGCGAGGCCCCCGCTCCCTACGACCCGGTGCCGTACTTCTGGTCCGAGCAGTTCGGCCGCTTCGTGCAGTACGCCGGGCACCACACGGCCGCCGACACGCTGCTGTGGCGCGGCGACGCGACCGGTCCGGCGTGGAGCGTGTGCTGGCTGCGCGGGCGGCGGCTGGTCGCTCTGCTGGCGGTCGGCCGACCGCGCGATCTGGCGCAGGGCCGGCGGCTCGTCGAGGCCGGTACGGAGATGGACCCGGAGCTGCTCGCGGACCCGGCCCGACCGCTGAAGACGGCGGCCGCGTAGGGCGCCGGGGCGCCGGCCGTCCGCCCAGGCGGGTGGGGCTGACTTCCGACTGTCGGTGGCAGATGGCACGCTTGGTTCCGTGACCGAGATTGACGCCAAGATTGATGCTCTCGTCCCCGCCTGGCTCACCCTGCCCGATATCGCCGAAATGTTCGATATCGAGGTGACACGGGTGCGGCAGCTGGTCAAGGAGGGCCAGCTCATCGCCGTACGCCGAGGGGAGAACCGGGCCCTGCACGTGCCTGCCGCCTTCATCGACGGCGACAAGGTCGTCAAGGGCCTGGTGGGGACCCTGACCCTGCTGCGGGACGACGGCTTCACGGCCGAAGAGATGATCGAGTGGCTCTTCACCCCCGACCCGAGCCTGCCCGGCACCCCCGCGCAGGCCCTCAGCGAGAACCGCGGCACGGAGGTGAAGCGCCGAGCCCAGGCCCTGGCCGTCTGACGCCCCGCCGCCGTGCCGGGGGCCGGCCGCGAAGCCGGCCCCCGACCACCCCTTGGTCCGCGCGCCGTCCACGGCCTCTGCGGGCCGCTGGCGACGGGGCCCCGCAGGCCGGTGCCCACGGGGCCCTGCAGGCCGGTGGCCACGGGGCCCTGAGGATCGGCGCCCCTGCGGGCCGGTGGCCACGGGGCCCTGGGGACCGGCGGCTACGACACTCCCTCGGCGGCCCGGCGGCGACGCCCTCATGGACCGGCGGCGACATCACCGCAGACCAGGTGCCACGACGTCCCCGCAGACCGGTTGCCACGAGGTCCCGCAGGCCGGTGGCCGCAGGCCCCGAGGGCCGGCGGGCGCGCCGCCCCGAGGGCCGGCGGGCGCGACGCCCCGCGGGTCGGTGGTGACGCCCTCTCGGGCCGGTGGCCATGGTGTCTCGCGGGCCGAGGGTCGGCGAGTGCGGCGCGCTCCGGGCCGTGGACCGGTGACGGCGGCGCCGGCGGCCCGCGTAGGCTGTGGGCGCCGCCGTGCCGTACCGGACGGCGACGGGTGCGCGCCGCGACCCTACGGCCCGCGCCGCGGCAGCGCGCCGCGCCCGTCGACGCGGCGCACCGCGCCGACGCACCGCACCTCGCGGCCGCGCGCCGGCACACGAGACCAACGAGGGGGACCCACGTATGTCCGACGCCGCCATCGGCGCCTCCGCCGCCCGGGAGCGGCTCGCCGACGCCCGGGTGTACCTGTGCACGGACGCCCGCAGGGACCGCGGCGACCTGGCCGAGTTCCTCGACGCGGTGCTGGCCGGCGGGGTTGACATCGTGCAGCTGCGGGACAAGGGCATGGAGGCGGGGGAGGAGCTGGAGCACCTGGAGGTGTTCGCCGACGCCTGCGCCCGTCACGGCAAGCTGCTCGCGGTCAACGACCGCGCCGACGTCGCCCACGCCGCCCGCGCCGACGTGCTCCACCTCGGCCAGGGCGACCTGCCCGTGCCCGCCGCCCGCGCGATCCTCGGCGACGACGTCCTGATCGGCCGCTCCACGCACGCCGAGCCGGAGGCCGCCGCGGCGGCCGTCCAGGACGGCGTGGACTACTTCTGCACCGGCCCCTGCTGGCCCACCCCCACCAAGCCGGGCCGCCACGCCCCCGGCCTCGACCTCGTCCGGTACACCGCCGCCCTCGGCGCCGACCGCCCCTGGTTCGCCATCGGCGGCATCGACCTGGACAACCTCGACGAGGTCCTGGCGGCCGGCGCCCGGCGCGTCGTCGTGGTCCGGGCGATCACCGAGGCCGACGACCCCGGCGCGGCCGCGGCCGCGTTCGCCGAGCGGCTGAGGGCGGCGCGCTAGCCCCGCGCCCGGCGCGGGTTTCCGGCCGTGACGGAGCCCGGCGGCGTCTCGGTCCGTGGACGGCGGGCGACTCCGGACGCCCCGCCGCGGACCGCGGTGTCCGAGGGGTGGACAACAAAGGTGCAATTCGGTCAAATTTCCGGCGCTCGGTTGGGGGACCGTCGCCCTGTGGATAGCCTGCGGGTATGGCCCTCGGAACCGCATCCACCAGGACTGACCGCGCACGCACCGTGCGCGACATGCTCGCCGCAGGCAAGAGCACGTTCTCGTTCGAGTTCTGGGCGCCCAAGACGGAGAAGGGCGAGCGCAACCTCTGGAACGCGCTGCGCAGGGTCGAGGCGGTCGCCCCCGACTTCGTCTCGGTGACCTACGGCGCCGGCGGCTCCACCCGCTCGGGCACCGTCCGGGCCACCCAGCAGATCGCGGCCGACTCCACCCTCACCCCGGTCGCCCACCTCACCGCGGTCAACCACTCGATCGCCGAGCTGCGCAACATCATCGGCCAGTACGCCGACGCCGGGATCCGCAACATGCTCGCGGTGCGCGGCGACCCGCCCGGCGACCCCATGGGCGACTGGGTCCCGCACCCGCGCGGGCTGACCTACGCCGCCGAACTCGTCCGGCTCATCAAGGAGTCGGGCGACTTCTGCGTCGGCGTCGCGGCGTTCCCGGAGATGCACCCGCGCTCGGCCGACTGGGACGCCGACGTCGCCCGCTTCGTCGACAAGTGCCGCGCGGGCGCCGACTACGCCATCACCCAGATGTTCTTCCAGCCGGAGTCCTACCTCCGGCTGCGCGACCGCGTCACCGCCGCCGGCTGCGCGACCCCGGTCATCCCCGAGATCATGCCGGTCACCAGCGTCAAGATGCTGGAACGACTGCCCCAGCTCAGCAACGCCGTCATCCCCGACGCCCTGAAAGAGCGGATCCTCGCGGCGAAGGACGATCCGGCGGCGGTACGCTCCATGGGAATCGAGTTCGCCACCGAGTTCTGCGCGCGGCTGCTGGCCGAAGGAGTGCCCGGACTGCACTTCATCACGCTCAACAACTCCACGGCGACCCTGGAAATCTACGAGAACCTGGGCCTGCACCACCCCCCGCGGGCCTAGACCGGCCGTCTCCGCGTACGACACACTGCGGAGCGGCCATTGGGAGAGGGGCGTACATGGGCTGGACGGTCCTCTACATCGCGTTCGGCGGCGTCGCGCTGTGGCTGCTCGGCGAGGTGCTGCTGCAGTACAAGGCGCGGCTGCGCTGGCGGCTGCTCGCCTTCGCCGGCTTCCTGTGCGTCGTGGTCGGCGTGCTGCTGCCCTCGGTCCTGGTCATCGCCCTGGGCACGGCCGCGTTCGCGGTGGGGCAGACGTTCGTGACGCTGTCCTTCCGCCGCGGCTTCGCCGCCGGCTGGGCGGTCAGCCGGCCGGATCCGGGCGCGGAGAGCACCAAGCGCCGCCGGGGCCGGGCCGAGCGCGGGAAGAAGGGCGACGCCCCGCAGAGCGCCGGCTTCGAACCGGCCGACGGCGACCACGACACCGGCGACGGCGCGCCCCGTGCGGCCGGCGCGGACCCGACGACCGCCATGGACCAGCTGAGCGCCACGGAGCAACTGGGCGCCACCGACCGGCCGGACGGCGCCGAGGCCCTGCCCGGCCACGACGTCCCGGCGTACGGGCACGACGACGACTACGACCGCGACGACGTGTTCGCCCCCGCCCGCCCCCTCCCGGCCGCGGCCGACGCGGCCACCGCCGTCTACGCACCCCAGCCCCTGCCCGACGACACCGGTTCCTACGGCGTCTACGCCGCCCAGCCCGCCCAGGACCAGTACGCCACCACCCAGGGCCCCGACCAGGGTTACGGCTACGACTACTCCGGCTACGGGCAGCAGGGCTACGGCTACGACGGCGCCGGCCAGGGCTACAACGGCTACCCCGACCCCTACCTCGGCGACCAGTCCGGCTACGGCGGCGCCTCCTACGACGGCGCCTACGGCCAGGACGGCGCCCAGCCGCCGTACACGACCGGCGGCTACGGCGGGGACACCCCGGCCGCCGGGGTGTGGGTGCCGCAGCAGCGCGGCGAGGACCCGCACGGCGGCGCGCTCCCGCCCGAGCAGCAGCCCTACCCGTACCAGGGCGACGGCCACCAGCAGAGCCCGCACACGCCGGGCTTCGACGAGCAGTACCGCTTCTGAACCCGGTTTCCGGACCCGGCGGCGCGCCGCCGGGCCCGGCTCACCGGGAGCCGCGGAACTCCGGGCCCTCCACGATCAGTCCGGCCACCAGCGCGCCCGACATCCCGGCGTGCGCCAGCCCGCCGCCGGGATGCGACCAGCCGCCCACGGTGAACAGCCCGGCCACCGGCGTGGAGTTGGCCGGGTGCAGCAGCCGCCCCCCGGCCGCGGCCAGCGCCGGCGCGGGCACCGCGCCGCCCGCCGCCCCGGTCTCCCGCTCCACGTCGGCCGGGCCGCGCAGCTCGCGCCACAGGATCCGCTCCCGCAGCCTCGGCACGGCCCGTTCGGCCGCCGTGACCATGCGGTCGGCCTGCGCCTCCAGGGCGTCGCCCGCGATCGGCCCGGCGCCGTCCGCCGGGACCGTGGCCGTGAGCGTCACGGCCTCGTGCTCCGGGTCCGGGACCAGCGCCGGGTCGCCGGGCCGCGTCACGGCGACCGTCGGCCGCGCGGGCGGCGCGGGGGAGAGGCCGAACAGCGCGTCCAACTCGGCCTCGCGATCCGGCGTGTGCACCACGGTCCGGTGCGCCGTGCCCGCCGGGCGGCCGCCGCGCAGCGCCAGCAGCACGGTCAGCCGGCTCGGCAGCCCGCGCCGGGCCGGCACCCCGTCCGCCGGCCGCACCGCGGCCCCGGCCAGCCGGTCCAGCGTCCGCGGCGGGACGCCGGCCACCACGAACTCCGCCGCCACCGCCGTCCCGTCGGCGAACTCCACGCCCGCCGCCCGGCCGTCCTCGACGACGATCCGCCGGGCCTCGGCCCCGAAGACGAACTCCACCCTGCGCGCCACGCACCGCTCGTACACCGCGCGGGCCAGCTCGCGCAGGCCGCCCCGCACGTACCAGGTGCCGAAGGCGTGCTCCAGGTAGGGCAGTACGGCCGCGCTCGCCGGCGCCGTGCGCGGATCGAGGCCGTACGCCAGCGCGTGGCTCTCCAGCAGAGCGGCGAGGCGGGCGTCGCGCAGCTCCCAGGCGCCGACCTCGGCGAGCGTGGTCGCCCGCCGGGTGCGCAGCAGGCGCTTGTGCGGCACCGACGGATAGGGCTCCCGCTCGGCCAGCACCGGCCAGTCGGGCCACAGCGGCTCCTCCAGGAGCGGCCGGCGGGTGCGGTCCCAGGCCTCGCGCGCCCGCACCAGGAAGTCGCCCCAGCGCTGCCCGGCGCCCGCCCCGAGCGCCTCGTCCAGGGCCGTGACGACGCCCGCGCGGGACGCGTTCGGCAGGGACACCCCGGCGCCGTCCGCGAAGACGTGCCGGGCCGAGGGGTCGACCTGGACCAGCTCGACGCGGTCCTCCAGCGGCTCCTTGCCGGTCTTGACGAACAGGTCGCGGTAGACCGCGGGCAGCGGGAGCAGCCCGGGGCCGGTGTCGAAGGCGAAGCCGTCCCGCTCGAAGCGGCGCACCCCGCCGCCGTACGTCTCCGTACGCTCGTACACCGTCACCCGGTGGCCCGCGACGGCCAGCCGGGCGGCGGCAGCCATCGCGCCCGTCCCGGCGCCGATCACCGCAATCCGTGCCATGCCGGGGACTTTACCGACCACCACCGACAACGCCCGCCACGGGGCCGTGACCAGCACGTTCCCTCTCGGCGGCGCGTCGTCCGGGGCGCGGCGCGCGGTGCTGAGTACCCGTACCTAGGCGCACAGATGAGTACCCGCGCGGATGGGGAGCGGCCCCTCCGGACGGAAGAGTGGAGGCACGGGAAGGGGCACGGCGCCGGTACCGCCGACACGGGGCGGCGGAGCCGCGCCGCCCTGGACCGCTCCTTCCGCCGGCCGGCGTCGGCGGAAGCGAGGCACGGGGGAACCCGGATGACCGACGGGGGCCCGACGGGGGAACGGGGGCGGGACCGGAGCGCCGGTGCGCCGTGGCCGGCGGGGGAACGTGGGCCACGGCGCACCGGCGCTCTCGTGCGCGCCCGCACGCCCCCACGCGCCCCCGACGGTCCGGAGCGGCCCTGGATCGGCGGGGCGGTCAGCGGGCGCCGCTCACCCGGCCCTGGAGCAGCCGGGAGAGCGCCGCGTGGACGTCGTCCAGGGAGCGTTCGGGCTGGAAGGACTTCCAGTCGAGGGCGGCCACCAGCACCATCCCCACCAGCGCGGCGGCGGTCAGCGGCACGTCGATCTCGTCGCTGAACTCGCCCTGCGCCACGCCTTCGCGCAGGACGCCCTCCACCACCGCGACCGCCTCCCGCCTGACCACCATGAGGGTGGACTGCCAGGCCCGGTTGGTGCGCCACAGCTCGGCCACGTACAGCTGGGTGAAGGCGGGGTAGCGGTCGATGAAGACGAGGCCCGCCCGGACCATCGCGTCCAGCGCGTCGACCCGGCTGCCGCCCGCCCGCTCGGTGTCCTCGGCGGCCTCCCTGAGGGACGCGGTGAGCAGCCCCACGCCGTGCCGCAGCAGCTCCTCGAAGAGGACCGACTTGCTCGCGAAGTTGTAGTAGACCGTGCCCTTGGCCACCCCGGCGCGCTCGGCGATCTCGTCCACCGTGGTCGCGGAGAAGCCCTGCTCGGCGATGAGCGTGACGGCCGCCTCGTAGAGCTTCTGCCGGGTGGCCTCCCGGCGGGCACGGCCGCCCGGCGTGGTGCTGCTGCGTTCCATGGCCTTGATTCTCACAGGTGCGGACCGTCCGGCGGGCTCGACGGGTACGGAGGCGGGTAGGGAACGGGAGGCGGACGGGCGGGTCACAGGCTCAGCTCCGGGTGCAGCCGGTCCAGGGTCCACACCTGCCGCCGCCGGGCCGCCAGCGCGGTCAGCGCCAGCGCCGCCGCGGTGAAGCCCGCGAGCACCGCGCAGGCCGCCCACACCGGCGCCAGACCGCCGCCGGTGATCAGCCTCCTCAGGGCGTCGACGACGTAGCTCATCGGCAGGAAGGGGTGCAGGGCGTTGAAGAAGCCGGGACTCGTCTGCACCGGGTAGGTGCCGCCGGCGGACGTCAACTGGAGCATCAGCAGGGCCAGGACGAGGATCCGGCCGGCCGGTCCGAAGCGCGCGTTCAGCCACTGAACGATCGCCGCGAAGCACGCCGCCACCAGGAACAGGAAGGCGATCGTGCCCGCCGCGCGGGTCATCTCCAGCCCGACCCCCCAGTGCAGCACCGCCATCAGGGCCGCCGTCTGGAGCACCCCGACCGCGGCCACCGGCAGCCAGCCGGCCAGCGCGATCCGCCACGAGGACGCGCCCGCGGCCAGCGCCCGCCGGTTCATCGGCGGGATCAGCATGTACGCCACCATGGCGCCCACCCACAGGGACAGCGGGATGAAGTAGGGGGCGAAACCGGTGCCGTAGTTGGGCGCGTGGTGCAGGTCCCGGGAGGCCAGCTGGACCGGGTCGGCCATCACTCCGGTGCGCCGGTCGCGGTCCTTCTTGTCGTAGTCCGGGATCTTCTTCGCGCCCGCGTGCAGCCCGCCGGCCAGCTTCCCGGAGCCGTCGGCCAGCTTGTACATGCCGCCGTTCAGATCCGTGGCGCCCGTCTCCAGCTTGCCGACGCCGTCGTCCAGGCCGGTGGCGCCGGTCTTGGCCGTGCCGATCCCGGTGTGCAGCTTCTTGGCGCCCGCTGCGACCTCGCCCGCGCCCTCGTTGAGCTTGTTGATCTTCTTGACGGCGTCGGCCAGGTCCTCGGACAGGTGCGGGGCGCGATCGGCGAGCGCCTGGGCCTGCTTCTGGAGGCCGGCGAGATCGGTGTCGAGCTTCTTCAGGTCGCCGTCGTTGTCCGCGATCAGCGTGTCGAGGTCGTCGGCGACGGCCGCCACGTCGGCGGCGGCCTCCTCGGCCTTCTTCAGGTCGGGGCAGCCGGGGTCGGGCAGTGCGGCGCCCGGCTCGGCGCAGCGCCGGGCGTAGACGTCGTCCAGGACGGCGGCCGAGGCGTGGGCGGCCTTCGCGGCGGCCGGGGCCTTGTCCACCAGCGAGGCGAGGTTGCGGCGGATCGCTCCGGCAGAGTCGGCGACCACCCGGGCGGAGTCGCCGATCGTCTTCTCGTTGTCCCTGACGAACGGCCCGACCTTCGCGTTCACCCCGTTGACCTTGTCGGCGAGGGTCTGGGTGCCGTCGGCGACCTGCCGCGATCCGCTCTCCAGGTCGCCCGCGCCGGTGTCGAGCCTGCGCAGGCCCTTGGCGAGCTTGCCGCTGCCCTTCTTGGCCTCCGTCAGACCGTCGGCGAGGTCCTGGGAGCCCTTCTTGGCCTTGCCGATGCCGCTGTCGAGCTGGTCGGCGCCCTTGGCGGCCTTGACCGTCTGCCCGTGGATGTCGGAGAACGAGATGAAGATCCGGTCCAGGAAGGACCGCGAGGTCTTGGCGGAGGCGGCGCTGCGGACCTCGTTGAACACCGTCTTGGAGATCTGCCCGACGATGTAGTTGTTGGCGTCGTTCGTCCGGACCTGGAGCGCGCTGGTCTCGGGGGAGCCGCCCGAGCTGGAGGCGATCCGCTCGCTGAAGTCGGCGGGCATGGTGAGCGAGAGGTAGTACGTGCCGTCCTCGACGCCCCGGCGGGCCTCGTCGGCGCTCACCCGGTGCCAGTCGAACACCTCGCTCTTGAGCAACTGCTCGGTGAGGTCGTCCCCCGCGGTGATCCGGCGGCCGTCCGCCGTGGCCCCCCGGTCCTCGTCCACCAGCGCCACCGGCACCCGGTCCAGACGGCCGTACGGGTCCCAGAAGGACCACAGGTACAGCGCGCCGTAGAGCAGCGGCAGCACGAGCAGCGCCACCAGGGCGGCGCGCGGCAGCTTCCCGCGGCCGAAGCGCCTCAGCTCAAGAGCGGCCAGTCTCGGCGAGCGCATCGGCCGCCCCCTTCTCGTCGTCGGCGAACTCGCCCTCGGCAGCCTCTCCCTGGGCGCCCCTGCCCTGGTCGGCCTCGTCCTCGGCGGTCTCGTCCTCGGCGGTGGGGCCGCCGTCGCGGGTGGTCGCCGGCCCGCGGGAACCGGTGGTGGAGACGGTCACCGCGCCCTCGGGCGCCTCCGAGCACACCGCCAGCACGGTCGTGCCGGACGCGGCCAGGGAGCCCAACAGCTCCCACACCTCCGCCCGTTCGGCGGCCGAGAGCTTGTAGTCGGCGTCGTCCACGGCGAGCAGCCGCGGCCCGGACATCAGGGCCAGGGCGACGGACAGACGCAGCGCCTCCAGCCGCTCCAGATCGCGCACGGCGGTCCGGGCGCCCTTGGGCAGCGCCGCGAGGTCGAGCCCGGCGGCGGCCAGCGCCGCGTCCGTCGCCTCCCGCCGCTCGGCCCGCCGCCGGGCGCGCGAGCGCAGCAGGGCGCGCGGCGCGGTGCCGAACCGGTCCTGGAGCAGCGCCCGTTCGCGCAGGTGCTCGCCGACGGTGAGGGCGGGTTCGAGGTCGGTGACGCCGGGGACGTTGGCCGGCGCGCTGACCCGGCGCAGGGCGGACATGTGCCGGGGAGGTTTGAGACCGCCCACCTCGGCCACTCCTTCGGTGGGCTTCATCCGTCCGGTGAGGGCCAGCAGCAGACAGGTGCGGCCGGACCCGGACGGGCCCACGACGGCGATCAGGGAACCGGGCGGCGCGTCGACGTCCACGTCGCGGAACGCCCAGCCGCGTGGCCCGCGCAGCCCGAACCCGCGGGCCACGACGGCGAGACCGCGCGGATCGTCGTCCGCGGGGCCGGGTACGGCCTCTCGCGGGGTGTCGCCCGCGGGGCCGGCCATCTCGTGCGGGGTGTGCGGGGTGTCCCGCGGGTCCTCGGCGCCGTCCACGGGCCTTCCCCTCCCCCTGGAGTCAATTGAACTGACTGGTCAGTGCAAAAACTACCCCCGATTTCGCGATCCAAGCAAAAGTCCAGGTCAGAACGGATTGTCAGTGGCATACCTCACGATGGGCACATACGGCACCTGTGCCGTGACCCAGACGACAGGAGGTTCGTCATGGCCCACTCGTCCGCAGCCGCCGCAGGCCGGCGCCGCGCCCTGAGCCCTGCCCCCTCACTGACCGGCCCGGCGAGCGACGTGCACCCCGTGCTCCGCCGGGCCACGGCCCCGCCCGCCGCCCTCGACCTGCTCGCCCAGGCCCGCGCCGGACTCGACGAGGCCACCGTCCTGGAACAGCCCAACGAGCGCTACGCCACCGCCCACCTCGCCGCCCTGCGCACCGCCGCCGCCGTGCTCGCCGCGCGCGGCCGCCCCGAGACCAGCCCCAGGCGCCGGGCCCGGATCCGCAGCGCCTGGGAGGTCCTGCCCGAGATAGCGCCCGAACTGACCGAGTGGAGCGCGCTGTTCGCCTCGGGCGCCCGCCGCCGCGCGCTGGCCGAGGCGGGCGTCCAGGGCGCGGCCGGCCGCCGGGACGCCGACGACCTGATACGCGACGTGGCGATGTTCCTGCGCATCGTGGAACGGATGCTGGTCCTCCAGCCGGTACTGCCGCAGCCCCGCCCGGGGGAGGGGGAGGGCGGCGGCGCCGAGGCGACGGGCACGGGCGGCGGCGGAGGCAATAGGGTGGAGAGTGCCTGAAGCCTTCCCGCCTCCCGTTTCCCGGGCCGGGCAGGCAGCCCGATCGCCCCGCCGCGCAAGAGGCGGTGCCGCCGCGAGGAGTCAACAGCCGTGTCGGACCCGATGCGCCCGCCCGTCTCCCCCCACCAGCACAAGACGCCGCTGCGCCCCGGCCCCGCCCGCCCCCGCGCCTCACTGCGTACCGCCGTGGTCTGGGAGGTGCTGCGGGACGCCCTGGACCGGCGGGTCAAGGCCACCGGCCGGGAGGCGCTGGACGTCCTCGACACCGGCGGCGGCAGCGGCAACTTCGCCGTGCCGCTCGCCGGTCTCGGCCACCGGGTCACCGTGGTCGACCCCAGCCCCAACGCGCTGTTCGCCCTGGAGCGCCGCGCCGCGGAGGCCGGCGTCGCCGACCGGGTGCGCGGCGTGCAGGGCGACGCGCACGGACTGTTCGACGTGGTCGAGCGCGGCGGCTACGACGCGGTGCTGTGCCACGGCGTCCTGGAGTACGTGGACGACCCCGCCGAGGGCCTGCGCAACGCGGTCGCCGCGCTGCGCGCCGAGGGCGTCCTCAGCCTGCTCGCCGCCGGCCTCGGCGGAGCGGTGCTCGCCCGGGCCCTGGCCGGCCACTTCAAGGAGGCCCGGCGGGCCCTGGGCGACCCCGACGGACGCTGGGGCGAGGGCGACCCGGTGCCGCGCCGCTTCACCGCCGAGCAGCTCACCGCGCTCGTCGAGGGCGCGGGCCTGACCGTCGGCGCGGTGCACGGCGTACGGGTCTTCGCCGACCTCGTGCCCGGGGTGCTGGTGGACACCGAGCCCGGCACGCTGGACGCGCTGCTGGAGCTGGAGGCGGCCGCTGCCGAGCTGCCGGCCTTCCACTCCGTGGCCACGCAGCTTCACGTACTCGGCGAGACCCCGGCCACCGGCGGGGCCTGAGCGGGTCGGTGGGGCCCGGGGCCACTCCTGGGCCGGGCCGCCGATCGGCTGCCCGGCCGGGCATGGAGTGCGCCACAGGCCCCCCGCTCCCGCACGGTGCGCCGTATGATCGAGGGAGACCGTCCGGCATGACGGGTCGGCCGCCGGGGAATGGAAGCCTCAGCGAGCCGGGCCCGCCGTGGCGGATCAGGTTGGCCAGTTGGCGCAGAGGGGCGGGTTTCACGGGGGCGATTCCCTGCCTATCCTGAAGGGACCCCCCCGGTCGCCCCCCGGCGACTGCATGATGAGGAGGACTCCGTGCCGCTCTCGGAGCACGAGCAGCGCATGCTCGAGCAGATGGAGCGAGCGCTGTACGCCGAAGATCCCAAGTTCGCGTCGGCGCTCGAGGGAAGCGGGCTGCGTACGTACACCCGGCGGCGGGTCTACCAGGCGGTCGCGGGCTTCCTCGTGGGTATCGCGCTCCTCATGGCGGGTGTGGTCACCCAGCGGACATGGGTGAGCGTCGTGGGCTTCCTGGTCATGCTCGGCTGTGCCGTGCTGGCCGTGACCGGCTGGCGCAAGGCCCCCAAGCCGGGCGAGCAGCCCGTCGGCGGCCCGCACGCCCGCCGCCCGGTGCGGGCCAAGCGCTCCATGATGGACCGCATCGAACAGCGCTGGCAGCGCCGCCGCGACGAACAGGGCCACTAGGCCCGACCTCCTACGACGGTGAGGGGCCGACCACGACGAGTGGTCGGCCCCTCACCGCTGTCCGCCCCCGGCCGCCGAGCGAAGCCGACGGCCCGCCCGACGGCCACCGTCCGGCCCGGCGACGCCGCCTCTCGGGGCACGGCACCGCCCTCGCCAGGAAGGGTGACGCCGCCTCTCCATTCACGGTGGCGCCGCCTGCCCGGGCGCGGCGGCGCTGCCTCTTCGGACGCGGTGATGCCGTTTCTCCGGGCGGGGTGACGCTGCCTCTCCACTCACGGTGGCGCCGTCTGCCCGGGCGCGGCGACGCTGCTTCTTCGGACGCGATGACGCCGTCCCGCCGGACGCGGTGACACAGCCTGCCCGGGCAGGCTGGGCGTAGCGCCGTCCCGGGGACGATCAGTCGCCCGCCGCACGTGGGGGCGACCGGCTGATCGCCCCCATGCCGTGCGGGTGGGGCTAGCCCTGCTGGCGTGACGGGCGGCGCGGGGGCGGGCGCAGGGCCTCCGTGCGGGATCTCAGCGCCGACCAGCGGTCGGCGAGGGCCCACACCAGGCGGGCAGCCGAGCGGGGGGCCAGGGCGGCGCGCAGCCTGGCCGTGCGGGAGGCGGTGGCGCCCAGGCCCGCGGCGGCCCGGCGGGCGTCCTCGGCCAGCCCGGCCACCGGACGCGGCCGCGGCGCGTAGAGCACCTGCTCCACCGCGTCGGCCAGCCGGTGCACCGACTCCGCGGTCACCGGATCGAGCCGCCCGAGCCGGACGATCCGCGCCGCCGCCTTGCGCGGCGTCTGCGAGTCGTCCGGCGGGATCCCGAAGTCCCACGCCGTGTCGGTCAGTTCCCGCCAGACGGCCAGCGTGTGCGGCGCGGCGTCCGCCGCACCCCGCCCGTGCGCGCCGAGCCGCACCGACCGCGCCCTGCGGCGCCACAGCAGCGGCAGCAGCGGGAGCACCACGACCACCGCCCCGCCCAGCGTCCACGCCGCGACCGCCCACCAGCGCGGACCGCCGCCGTCGACCGGCAGCGCCGCCTGAGCCGACGGGCTCGGGCACTCCCGCAGCCGCCGCTGCGCCGGCGGGCACGCCGTGCTCGCCGGGGCCGAGGCGGACGGGGCCGCGCTCGCCGACGGGGACGGCGCCGTCGGGTTCGGCAGGCTCGTGTCCGGGGTGTCCGACCGGGTGTACTGCGGCAGCGTGCCCCGCGTCGGGGTCGGTTCGAAGCGGGTCCAGCCGACGCCCTCGAAGTACAGCTCGGGCCAGGCGTGCGCGTCCTTCAGCCCCACCGCGAGCGTGCCGTCGCCCTGCGGCGCGCCGGGCGCGAAGCCGACCGCCACCCGGGCGGGGATGCCCAGCGTGCGGGCCATCGCGGCCATCGCGAAGGAGAAGTGGACGCAGAAGCCCCGCTTGTCCTTGAGGAACTTGGCGATCGCCTGCGAGCCGGTGCCCACCTCGACCCGGGTGTCGTACTGGAAGCCGCCGTCCAGGGCGAACCAGTCCTGGAGCTTGACCGCCTGCTCGTAGTGGTTGGCCGCCCCGTCGGTCACCGCGCGCGCGGTGATCCCGACGATCTCCGGCAGCGACCGGGGCACCTCGGTGTACTCGTGCTTCAGCGCGCCGGACGGGTTCGGCGCGTCGGCCAGCTGCGCCGCCGTCGGCTGCACGTCCAGGCTCCGGACCTCGTACGACAGCCCGCGGGTGTTCTGTCCGTGGTCGCCGACCAGCGTCATGCCCACCGGTTCGTAGCGCCAGTTGCCCTTGACCCGTACGCCGCTGGGCGGGTACGGCATCGGCAGCCAGTCCTGGGCGTACCAGTCGGCCGCGGAGACCGTCGTGGTGATCTCCGCGCGTCTGACGTCGCCGCTGAGGCCGGCCGGGGTGGGCAGCGGGTCCGGCACCCCGACGATGTGCCGCTGGGACGGTTTCCAGGTGGTGCCGTCGAAGTCGTCCAGGGAGACGATGCGCAGGTACAGGTCGGAGGCGTCCGCGGCGTTGGTGCGCAGGCTCAGGACCGTGCGGTCCTGGTCGACGTTCAGGCTGTCGCGCAGCGAGACGAGCGGGTTCACCGCGGAGATCGTGCCGCCGCCCCCGACGCCGCCGCCGACGCCCGGCCCGGCGGGGCCCAGCAGTCCGCCGTCCATCGCCGGCAGCGCGAGCGGCACCACCAGGGCGACGCCCAGCGCGAGCGCGCCGATGCGGCGTCCGGTGCGCACCGGCGCGGGCGCGCCGCCGGACTCCCGGCCCGGCGGGCGCGCCGCACCGCTGAACACCCGGCCCCACTGGGAGAGCCGGCCCCGGCCCTCGGCCAGCAGCAGCATCAGATAGCCCGCCGCCGCGAGGACGAACCACAGCCAGTCCCAGTCGCCGGTGGCCAGGCCCGCGGCCACGGAGTACAGCGCGAGCAGCGGCAGCCCGGCGGGGGCGGCGCTGCGGAAGGTGACCGCGAGGGCGTCCACCAGCAGCCCGATCACCAGGACACCGCCGACCAGCATCAGCCGGATGCCGTCGGTCAGCGGCGCCGGGGTGGCGTACCGGCTGACGTCGTCGGCGCCCTGCTGCAACAGGTCGACCAGGTACCGGAAGGCGTCGGGGCCCGGCACCAGTCCGGCCAGGGCGTGGCCCCGGGCGAAGACCAGGGTCAGCAGCACCAGCGTCACCAGGGCCTGCACCAGCACGGTCAGCGGCCGCGGCAGCGGCACCCGCCGGGCCGCCGCGCCCGTGGCCGACTGCACCGCCACCAGCAGCGCGGCCTGCATGATCCACCGGGAGGAGCCGACCAGCGGCAGCAGCGCGCAGGCCGCCAGCAGCGTCGCCACCGCGGCGCTCAACTCCAGCCGGGTCCGCCCGCTCATCCGCGCCCCTCCCCGAAGCCCGTACCGCCCGCCGCGCCGGACCGGGCGCCGCCCGCCACCGCGGAACCGGCCCCGAACGCCGAGCCGCCCCCGCCGCCTGTCCCACCGCCGCCGTACCCGCCGCCCGCGGCCCCCGTGCCGCCGTGGCCGCCGCCGTACCCGCCGCCGGATCCCAGGCCCCCGGCGGCGGCGCGCTCGTGGTCGGCGCGGCGCCAGAGTTCTTCCAGCGAGGCGCCGCGGGTCACGCCCACGGCCGTCCAGCCCGCGTCGCGCAGCAACCGCAGCAGCCCCGGCCCGCCGGGATCGGCCGCGCCGGCCGCCCCCCGCGTCCACGTCTCGTCGTCCAGCACGAAGGCCACCGCGCCCCCGCTGCGCTGCCGCATCTTCGCCGCCACCGCGGCCTGTGTCTCGTCGAGGCCGCCGAAGAAGGCGACCAGCAGTCCCTCGCCGCCGCCGCGCAGCACGTCGTAGGCGCGGGACAGACCCGCCCCGTCGGAGTGGTCGATCACGGCGAGGGTGTCCATCATCAGCCCGGCCGCGTCCGCCGACTCCTGCCCGGCCCCGGAGAACCCGTCGGGGCTCTCGCCGGGCACCGAGTCGCCCGTGTCGGTCAGCAGCCGCACCGTGAAACCCCGCTCCAGCATGTGCACCAGCACCGAGGCGGCGGCGGACACCGCCCACTCGAAGGCCGAGTCGGGGCCCGCGCCGCGGAAGGCGACGGCCCGGGTGTCCAGCAGCACCGTGCAGCGGGCGCGGTGCGGCTGCTCCTCGCGGCGCACCATCAACTCGCCGTAGCGCGCGGTGGAGCGCCAGTGCACGCGGCGCAGATCGTCGCCGTAGCGGTAGCCGCGCGGGATGACGTCGTCCTCGCCGGCCAGCGCCGGCGCGCGCCGGTGGCCCTCGCCGTACCCCTTGGCCTCGCCGGACAGGCGGACCGGTGGCAGCGGCGCCACCCGCGGTATGACGGTCAGGGTGTCGAACGAGGAGAAGGAACGGGTCAGTTCGCACATGCCGAACGGGTCCGTCAGGCGCAGTTGCAGCGGCCCCAGCGGGTACCGCCCGCGCAGGTCGGAGCGGACCCGGTAGGACACCTCGCGGCGGCCGCCGGGCTCCACCCGGTCGAGGACGAAGCGGGGGCGCGGCCCGAGCACGTACGGCACCCGGTCCTGGAGCATCAGCAGACCGGTCGGCAGCCGGGAGACGTTGTCCATCCGCAGGTGCACGCGGGCCTCGCTGCCGGCGGGCACCCGGGCGGGGGAGAGCCGGCGGTTGCCGGTCACCCGGTAGCGGGTGCGGTACAGCACGGCCGCGCAGACCAGCGGCAGCACGGCGAGCAGCAGGCCGACCCGCAGCAGTCCGGGCTGGCCGAGGACGTAGGCGCAGACGGCGGCCGCGATCCCGGCGGCCAGGAAGGAGCGCCCGCGGGTGGTCAGCCCGGCCAGCGCGGTGCGCACCCCGCCCTTGTCGGCCGGGTCGTCCTCCGGGCGCGGGGCCCCCGCTTCGGTCATCACAGCCTCCGCGGCTGGTGCCGGCCGAACTCCGGTGTGGTGTGGCCGGAGCCGAGGCCGCCGGCCTGGGCCGCCGCGGGCACCGGCGTGTGCCGCACGATCTCCTGGGCGACCTGTTCCGCGGTGCGCCGGTTGAGCTGGGCCTGGGCGGTGGGCAGCAACCGGTGGGCGAGGACCGCCACCGCGAGCGCCTGCACGTCGTCCGGCAGGGCGTACTCCCGGCCGCTCAGGGCCGCGGCCGCCTTCGCCGCGCGCAGCAGGTGCAGCGTCGCGCGCGGCGAGGCGCCGAGCCGGAGGTCGGGATGCGTACGGGTGGCGGCGACCAGGTCGACCGCGTAGCGCCGTACGGCGGCGGCGACGTGCACGCCGCGCACGGCGTCGATCAGCTTGACGATGTCGTGCGCGTGCGCCACCGGCTGGAGGTCGTCCAGCGGACTCACCGCGCCGTGCACGTCCAGCATCCGCAACTCGGCCTCCGGGCTGGGGTAGCCGATGGAGACGCGGGCCATGAACCGGTCGCGCTGGGCCTCGGGCAGCGGGTAGGTGCCCTCCATCTCGACCGGGTTCTGCGTGGCCACCACCATGAAGGGGCTGGGCAGTTCGTAGGTCTGCCCGTCGATGGTGACCTGCCGCTCCTCCATGGACTCCAGCAGCGCGGACTGGGTCTTGGGGGAGGCGCGGTTGATCTCGTCGCCGATCACGATCTGGGCGAAGATGGCGCCCGGCTTGAACTCGAAGTCGCGGCGCTGCTGGTCCCAGATGGACACGCCGGTGATGTCCGACGGCAGCAGGTCGGGCGTGAACTGGATGCGCCGCACGGAGCAGTCGATGGACCGCGCCAGCGCCTTGGCCAGCATCGTCTTGCCGACGCCGGGGACGTCCTCGATCAGGAGGTGCCCCTCGGCGAGCAGCACGGTCAGCGCGAGCCGTACGACCTCGGGCTTGCCCTCGATCACCCGCTCCACCGAACCGCGGACCCGCTCCGCGGTGGCGGTCAGATCCTCTCCCACGCCCTGCGTCGCCCGCGCGGGGAGACCCCCATGGCTCGCCCGATCGTCATAGGTCGTCACCCGGCCCTCCTCGGCCCTTCCCCCGCTCTCGGACGAGCGGGGGATACCCCAGCTTTCCAGGCCGACGCCCCGCGGCGCGGACCGGCCTGCCCCCAACACGGACCCCACGCGGAGGCGTTCCGCGTGACGTCACCCCCGCATTCTTGCCGCCGTTACCGATTCGTGTCATCCGCCTGTGGATAACTCGCCGCGATATGTCAGGTGTTATGACCTTTCCCGGGTGACAACTCGGCGTTCCGCCCACCCCGACCAGCGATTCCCTGTATGTCACCCGCCGGCCCCGCACCGCCGCCCGCCCCCGTACGGCCCCTAGGACGAGGGCCGTACGCCCCGGCGCGCGCCCCGGACCCGCGCGCCCCCGACCCGCGCCCCCGACCCGCGCCCCCGAGCACCGCGCTTCCGCGCCCCGCGCCCGCGCCCCGGGCGTCGTCAGGCAGTCGCCGGGTCGATCTCGCGCAGCCGGCCCGTGCGGACGTCGAACACGAAACCGCGCACGTCGTCGGTGTGCAGCAGGAACGGCGAGGTGCGCACGCGCTGCATCGACTGCCGCACGTCCTGGTCGACGTCCTTGAACGCCTCCACCGCCCAGGACGGCCGCTGGCCGACCTCCATCTCCAGGTCGTGCCGGAACTCCTCGGTGATGGCCTCCATGCCGCAGTTGGTGTGGTGGATCAGCACCACGCTGCGGGTGCCGAGCGCCCGCTGACTGATGGCCAGGGAGCGGATCACGTCGTCGGTGACCACGCCGCCCGCGTTGCGGATGGTGTGGCAGTCGCCCAGCCGCAGGCCGAGCGCGGCGTGCAGGTCGATACGGGCGTCCATGCAGGCCACGACCGTCACCCGGCGGACCGGCCGGGCGTCCATTCCCGGATCGGTGAAGGCGTCGGCGTAGTCCGCGTTCGCCGCGACGAGGCTGTCGATGACGGCGGCGTCCGTTATGGCGCCCTCGGAGCCGGCGGAGCCGGCGGGGACGGCGGGGACGGCGGGACCGGCGGGACCGGTGGGAACTGATGCAGAAGTCGTCATACTCATGACGTTACTGGTCATGCGCGTCGTGGTCCTCTCAAGGGAGGGGACAAAAACCATCACAGTCGCTTGTTGTGAGCGACTCCACACAGCCCGCTACGCCCCTCCTTACGGGTGAAACCCGCCGGACAGCCGTGTCGGCGGCACTCCGTCGGGCGACGCGCAGGCCGGTTGATTGACCGGGCGACACGGTGGACTAAAGTGACGCGAAGCGGGAGGCGCCGCTCTCCCCGCTGGACATGCATTCCCCGGAGGCCCCGGCACCCGCCCAGGCGGTCTCCCCACGTGCGCGGCGCGTACGTACGGCTCGGCCTCCTCCCGCTCCCGGTCGGCTGACGCTTCCGGCGCCGGTCGGGCCTACCGTTCGTGAGCGGTCGGGGACCCGGCGGTGCGTGCGGGACGCGCCGGACCTGAGAGGCCCCCTTGAGCGACAGCCGACACGTCCCCGTGATGCTCCAGCGGTGCCTGGACCTCCTGGCGCCCGCCCTGGAGCGGCCGGGGGCGGTGGTCGTCGACTGCACCCTCGGCCTCGGCGGACACAGCGAGGCGCTGCTCACCCGCTTCCCCGAGGCCCGCCTCGTCGGCCTCGACCGCGACAAGGAGGCGCTGCGCCTTTCGGGCGAACGCCTGGCTCCCTTCGGCGACCGGGCCACCCTGGTGCACGCCGTCTACGACGAGCTGCCCGAGGTGCTCGACCGGCTCGGCATCGCGCGCGTGCAGGGCGTCCTGTTCGACCTCGGCGTCTCCTCCATGCAGCTGGACGAGGCCGACCGCGGCTTCGCCTACGCCCAGGACGCGCCCCTGGACATGCGCATGGACCAGACGACCGGCATCAGCGCCGCCGAGGTCCTCAACACCTACCCGCCCGGCGAACTGGTCCGCATCCTCAGGGCCTACGGCGAGGAGAAGCAGGCCAAGCGGATCGTCTCCGCGATCGTCCGCGAACGCGAGAAGGAGCCCTTCGCGCACAGCGCCCGCCTGGTGGAGCTGATCCGCGACGCGCTGCCGCAGGCCGCCAAGCGCACCGGCGGCAACCCGGCCAAGCGCACCTTCCAGGCGCTGCGCATCGAGGTCAACGGCGAACTCGCCGTGCTGGAGCGGGCCGTCCCGGCCGCGGTGCGCGCCCTGGACGTCGGCGGGCGGATCGCCGTACTGGCGTACCAGTCCCTCGAAGACCGCCTCGTCAAGCAGGTGTTCGCGGCCGGCGCCGCCACCACCGCGCCGCCCGGCCTGCCGGTCGTGCCCGAGCGCTACCAGCCCCGGCTCAAGCTGCTGACGCGCGGTGCCGAACTTCCCACCGAGGAGGAGATCGCCGAGAACCGGCGGGCGGCCCCGGCCCGGCTGCGCGGGGTCGAGCGCGTCAGGGCGGACGTCGAGTGAGGCAATCGATGCGAGGGGGGCAAGGGGGGCCAGTGACCAGGAAACCGGAACTGAGGGGCCGCGCCGCCCGGCTGGCTCGGCTCTTCCCGGCCAACCGGCGCCAGGCCGCCCGCACGCCGTTCGTCCTCCTCGTCGTGCTGCTCCTCGGCGGCGGCCTGATCGGGCTGCTGGTGCTGAACTCCGCGCTCAGCGAAGGCGCGTTCCAGCAGGACGACCTCCAGAAGGACACCAAGAACCTCACCGACGAGGAACAGGCCCTCCAGCGGGACATCGACTCCTACTCCGCCCCCGACGCCCTGGAGCGCCGCGCCCGGCAGCTCGGCATGGTGCCCGGCGGCGACCCGGCCTTCCTGAACCCCGACGGCACCGTCAAGGGCGTCCCCTCGGCCGCCCCCGAGCAGTCCACCGCCGAGCAGTCCGCCTACCAGGACCTGCCGGTGGCGGTACGGCCGCCCGAGTCCCTCATCGGCGCCCCGGACCCCGCCACCGCCACCCCGGCGAACGGCCTCCCGACGGACGCCGCGTCCGCCGGCGGCGCCCCCGCGGCCCCCCTGCCGACCGAGGCCACCCCCCTGAACGGCGCCGCGCCCGACGCGCCGCAGGCCGTGTCTCCAGCGGCCCCAGCGGCCCCAGCGCAGCCCGGGGCCGCGCCCGCCGACCCGGCGGCCCCCCGCCCAGCCACCACCACGACCCCCGGCAGGTGACGGAAGTGACCGACAGGGAACCGCCGCGCCGCCGCGTGCCCGGCCCCGCCAGGCCCGCCCGCCCCGGC
>NZ_BAABKC010000125.1:0-34629 GCF_039543625.1 Streptomyces similanensis
GCGCCCACTGCGCATCAGTCAACGGCACACCCGGACCAACGACCGACTGATCCAAACGAAACTGCCTAGCCGACAGGACACGACCGGGGCCCGCGGCCGGAACAGACCCGAAGAACCTGGCCCACGACCTGTGAGACGCATCCGTGAGACGCATCCGTGGAATTCTCCGCTCGGATCTGTGGCCGTTGCCCGCCCTGGGCATCGTCCTCGCGGTCGCCGCCGGAGTCGGACTGCCGGAACTCGACCGGAGCATCGGCTACAGCGTGCCGCCGCACATCACCGCACTGCTGTTCGGCGGCGGCGGTGAGGCGGCCCGCACGGTCCTGGAGACCATCGCCGGATCCTTGATCACGGTGACGGCGCTGACGTTCTCCCTGACGGTCGTCGCGCTCCAGATGGCGAGCAGCCAGTACTCGCCCCGGCTGCTGCGCACCTTCTCCGTGGACCGCTACGTGCAGGTGACGTTGGCCCTGCTGCTCGCGACTTTCACCTACGCGCTCACCGTCCTGCGCACCGTGCGCACCGGCGACGACACCGACGCGGTGTTCGTCCCCCAGCTGTCGGTCAGCGTGGCCTTCGTCCTGGCGCTGGCGAGCGTCATGTGTCTCGTCGCGTTCCTCTCCCATCTGGTGCGCGAACTGCGGGCGGAGGTCATGCTGGTGGCCGTCCACCGGGACGCCCGACGCACCATCGAGCGGGTACTGGGCGACGACGGACCCGGCGACATCCGCCTGGCCGCGCTGCCTCCGCCGCCGACGTCCGCGGTGCCGCTGCTCGCCTCCCGGTCCGGATTCCTCGCGGCCGTGGACGAGGAAGCCCTGCTACGAGCGGCCACCGACGCCGACGCGGTCGTTCTGGTCGACCGCCTGCCCGGCAGCTCCCTGGTCGCCGGCACGCCCTGCGGCAGCGTATGGCCACGTGAGCACACGGCGTTCCACCGTGACGTGCGCGAGGAACTCCTGCGCCGCGCCGCCGAAGGAATCGTCACGGAGCACGAACGCACCGACACCCAGGACGTCGGCTTCGCCCTCCGTCAGTTCACCGACGTCGCCGTCAAAGCGCTCTCGCCCGGCCTGAACGATCCGACCACGGCCGTCCATGCCCTGTCCCACTGCTCGGCACTGCTGTGCGAGCTGGCGCGTCATCGACTCGGCCCCCGTGCGCTGTACGACGCCGACGGGCGACTGCGGGTGGTACTCAATCGACCGGACCTGTCCGACCTCCTGGATGTCGCCGTGTCGCAGCCGCTGCGGTACGGCGCCGCCGAGCCCGAGGTACTCGCGCGGCTCCTGACGCTGCTGCAAGAAGTCTCGTGGACCGTGCGCCCCGCCCGCCCCTCCGGCCTTACCGCGTACCTGCGGCGTCTCCAGGTCACCGTCGCCAGGCAGTCGTTCTCTCCGGAGGAGCGAGCCCGCCTGGACCGACTCGCTCAGCAGGCGGAGCGGTCGCTGTGACGGCCGAAGGAACACGCCGGGGGCCTCGTCACCCGTGTGTACATCGACCTCGACCACGAGGGCCCGGGTGCTGCGCCGGGGCGCCGCCGAGTCCCGGGTGTCGGAGCTCCACGAGGCGGCCACCGCCGGGCAGGTGCCTCCGGCCGCCAGCGGGGCGCAGAATGGCAGCAGGCCGCTGAGCGCGTGACGGGAGCCGATGTGCGGGCACAGGATCTGGCAGTGGAATACGAGACCGTCGGTATCGGCACCGACGCGACGGAGGCGGCGCGGCTGATGGCCAGGCACAAGTTGCCCGCGCTGCTGGTGCTCGACGAACAGGGCCTGCCGAAGGCGGTTCTGCCCGCTTCGCAGATGGTCAAGATGCTCGTACCGCAGTACGTCGTGGAGGACCCGGCGCTGGCCGCGGTGGTCGATGAGCGACACGCCGACTTGCTGTGCCGGGCGCTGGCCGACCGGACCGTGCGGGACTGCCTGACCGACAGCGTCCCGGCGCCCGCGACCGCCGCCCCGGATGACACCGCGCTGGAGGTCGCGGCCCTGATGGCGCGCGTGCGCAGCCCGCTGGTGGCGGTCGTGGACGAGCGGGAGAACGGTGCGCGGCTGCTCGGCGTGATCACCGCCGCACACCTGCTGGAGCGGCTCCTCGCCGTCGCGCCCTGACGGCCCCGAGGGTGCCGGACTGCCGGACTCCGGCAAGGACACGGCCCGGGCGCTGCGCCTTGGGATTCTGTCAAAGACGCGTCAGGAACAGGTAAGGTTCTACGCGGTGTGCCGGGAAGCCTGGTCGGCGAATAGGGGATACATCTCTCTTCCGATCGGGGGTTCCCGTCATGGTACTGGTGGCGGTGTTCGGCGTGGCGCTGCTGGTGGCGGTGCTGCTCTCGGGGCTTGCGGCCCGTACGGTGCTCTCCACCTCCCTCCTCTTCCTGGTCGGCGGCGCACTCGTCAGCGACGGGTTCCTCGGGCTGATCCACATCACGAGGGACAATGCGATCGTCTCGGTCACGGCCGACCTGGCGCTGTTCGCGGTGCTGTTCACCGACGGCATGCACGTGTCGCTGCCGAAGCTGCGAGCCAACTGGAGAAACCCCGCGCGTGCCCTGGGCCTGGGCATGCCCCTCGCGTTCGTCTTCATGGGGCTGCTCACACACTTCCTGGTGGGCCTGGACTGGACGACCTCGTTCCTGGTCGGGGCGGTCCTCGCGCCGACCGACCCGGTGTTCGCCTCCGCCATCGTCGGACGAGCCGAAGTACCCGCCAAGCTACGGCAGTTGCTGAACGTGGAGAGCGGCGTCAACGACGGACTCGCCCTGCCCGTGGTCCTGCTCCTCATCGCCGCCGCCGGTCCCGCCACGGGCGGCGCCGATGCGTCCGGCGGCACGATCGCGCTGGAGCTCCTGCTCGGCCTGGCCTTCGGCGTCGCACTGCCCCTGCTGGTCAGCGCGCTCGTGCGCTTCCGGCTGCTGGGCGCGGAGCCGAAGCTGCAGCCGCTGCTGCCCCTGGCTACCGGCGTCATCCTGTACGCCACCTGCCATCTGACCCATGCCAATCCCTATCTGGCCGCCTTCTCGGCCGGCGCGGTGCTGGCACACGTGTCACCGAAGGCGAAGACCTCCTTCGAGCCGCTCGGCGAAGCACTGGCGGAACTGGCGAAGTTCGCGGCGCTCCTGGTGTTCGGAGCGCTGCTGACCCCGCGGCTGTTCGGTGATCTGCCGCTGGGCGGCTACGTGACGGTGGTGCTGGCGATCGTGCTGATCCGTCCCGCGTCGCTGCTCCTGTCGCTGCTGGGCACGCGCATCTCCCGGCGGGAGAAGCTGGTGGCCGCGTGGTTCGGCCCGAAGGGCTTCGCCTCCGTGGTCTACGGGCTGCTGGTGCTGCAGTCGGGCATCCCGCACGCCGAGGAGGCGTTCACCCTCATCGCGGTGTGCATCGCCTTCTCGATCATCGCGCATAGCTCGACGGACGTCCCGATCGCCCGAGCCTTCGACGTCGACGAACTGGCCGGGATCCCCGACGGGCTTGAGGCCGCAGGCGCGCACGCGCCAATGACGCGAAGGTCCGACGAAGCCGCAGGTGTGTGACCAGGTCACGTACCGCCTCGCCTCGGCCGGCCCGGATGTGGCGAGCCGCTAGGGCGGGCCCGTCCCGAGCGGCCGAGACCGCCACCAAACTGGACCACTTCATCGGAGGAACGTGAACGACTGGCACAGCTGGGCGACGATCGTCGTGTTCGTCGGCGCGTACGCCCTGATCATCAGCGAGAAGATCCACCGCGTCGTCGTCGCACTCCTCGGTGCGGGGCTGATGCTGGTGATCGGGGCGACCGACGACGTCTCGGCCTTCTACTCGCAGGAGTCCGGCATCGACTGGAACGTCATCTTCCTCCTCATGGGCATGATGATGATCGTCGGCGTGCTGCGGAAGACCGGCATGTTCGAGTACCTCGCGATCTGGTCGGTGAAGAAAGCCCGGGCCAGGCCCTATCGGGTCCTGGCCATGCTCGTCGTCATCACCGCGCTTGCCTCCGCGCTCCTCGACAACGTCACCACCGTCCTCCTGGTCGCACCCGTCACCCTCCTGGTGTGTGAACGCCTCGCACTGTCGCCCGCCCCGTTCCTGATCGCCGAGGTGATGGCCTCGAACATGGGCGGCATCGCCACCCTGGTCGGCGATCCTCCGAACATCATCATCGCCAGCCGGGCCGGCCTGACCTTCAACGACTTCGTCGTCCATCTGGCCCCGCTGGCCGCGGTCCTCGTCGTCGTACTGCTGCTGCTGTGCCGGGTCATGTTCCGCGCCTCGTTCGTCTACGACGAGGACCGCGCCGCCGAGGTGCTGGCACTGGAGGAACGCGAGGCCATCAAGGACCCGCGCCTGCTCGTACAAGGGCTCGTGGTACTGGCGTTGGTAGTGGCGGGCTTCGTCCTGCACCCGGTACTGCACTACGCGCCCAGCGTCGTCGCCCTCCTCGGCGCCGGTCTGCTCGTCGCCGTCTCCACGGCCGAGACGAACGAGGTCCTCGCCGAGGTGGAGTGGCCGACCCTCGCCTTCTTCGCCGGCCTGTTCGTCATGATCGGCGGACTGATCCAGACGGGCGTCGTCGACGAGGTATCACGGCAGCTGGCGGAGGTGATCGGCGGCGACGAACAGAGCGGTTCCATGATTCTTCTCGGCGGCTCGGCCGTGCTTTCCGGCATCGTCGACAACATCCCCTACGTCGCCACCATGGCCCCCATCACCGCCGGACTCGTGCACGACATGGGGGGTGCGCCCGATCACGCCATGTGGTGGGCGCTGGCCATCGGCGCCGACCTCGGCGGCAACGCCACCGCGATCGGCGCCAGCGCCAACGTCGTCGTGCTGGGCATCGCCGAGCGTGCTCGCCGACCCATCTCCTTCTGGCAGTTCACCAAGCACGGCCTCGTCGTCACGGCCGCCACAGTGGCCGTCTCCTACGGATACGTGTGGCTGCGGTACTTCGCGTTCGGCTGAGGTCGGCACTGTCCTCCAGCATTCGTCGGCACAGAGAGCAGGGAAGGGGGAGAGGACCCCGGCCGGTGAGGCCGGGGTCCTGTTGCCGTGGGCGCGCGGCGCCGGGGTCAGTTGCTGTCGGCGAGTCCGCCGGTGAGCCTGCCGTGGAGGGCGGCGCTGGGGCCGTTCAGGCCGGTGATCTCGACGGTCGTGCCCCGCTGGGCGTACTTGGTCTCGATCGCGTCCAGGGCGGCGACGGACGAGGCGTCCCAGATGTGGGCGGCGGACAGGTCGATGACGACCTTTTCCGGGGCGTGCGCGTAGTCGAACTGGCCGACGAGGTCGTTGGAGGAGGCGAAGAACAGCTCCCCGGTGACGGAGTGGACGACCGTGCTGCCGTCGGGGTCGGTGACGGAGGTGACGTGGGCGAGGTGGGCCACGCGCCTGGCGAAGATGATCATGGCGGTGATGGTGCCGACGACGACGCCGATGGCGAGGTTGGAAGTGGCGACCACGACGATCACGGTGATGACCATGACCGCGATCTCCCCGGCGGGCATCCGCTTGAGGGTCTTGGGGGCGATGGAGTGCCAGTCGAAGGTGCCGAAGGAGACCATGACCATGACGGCCACCAGCGCGGCCATGGGGATGTCGGAGACGACCGGGCCGAAGACGATGCACAGCACCATGAGGAAGACGCCGGCGAGAAAGGTGGACAGGCGGGTGCGGGCGCCGGAGACCTTCACGTTGATCATGGTCTGGCCGATCATGGCGCAGCCGCCCATGCCGCCGAAGAAGCCGGTGACGATGTTGGCGATGCCCTGGCCGATGGACTCGCGGGTCTTGGAGGAGTGGGTGTCGGTGATGTCGTCCACAAGCTTCGCGGTCATCAGCGACTCCATCAGGCCGACCAGCGCCATGGCGAGGGCGTACGGCGCGATGGTGGTCAACGTGTCCAGGGTGAACGGCACGTCCGGCAGGCCGGGCACCGGCAGTGACGACGGCAGCTCGCCCTTGTCGCCGACGGTCGGTACAGCGATCCCGGCGGCGACGGTGATCACGGTGAGGATGACGATGGACACCAGCGGAGCTGGGACCACCTTGGTGACCCTGGGGAAGAACACCATCAGCGAGAGCCCGCCGATGAGCAGCGGGTAGACGGGCCAGGGCACGTCGTGCATCTCCGGCACCTGCGCCATGAAGATCATGATGGCGAGGGCGTTGACGAACCCGGTCATCACCGAGCGGGGCACGAACCGCATGAGCCTGGCGACGCCGACCGCGCCGAGGACGATCTGGAAGACACCGGCCAGGATGACGGTCGCGACCAGGTAGCCCAGACCGTGTTCACGGTTCATGGGTGCGGTGACGAGGGCGACCGCACCGGTGGCAGCGGAGATCATCGCGCGACGTCCGCCGACGATCGAGATGGTGACGGCCATGGTGAAGGAGGCGAACAGGCCGATGGCCGGGTCGACCCCGGCGATGATCGAGAACGAGATCGCCTCGGGAATCAGGGCCAGGGCGACGACCAGGCCGGCCAGGACTTCCGTGCGCCAGACCTTCGGATTGTTCAGCCAGTCCGGCTTGAGGCCGCGCAGCCGTGCGGCGGGCGTCACAGCAGAGGACAAGACGATGCTTACCTGTCATGTTCAGGCACACCCCGTCGGCGGACCGGGTGCGCGGGAAGGACGCGCGGGGGCCGGGGGGTACCCGCGGACGGCTCGTAAGGCGGGCCGGAAGACGAAGGAGGGGAGGCGAGACGGCGGCGCAGTCGGGCGGCCGGGCGGCTCAGGTCCGGAGGCGAAGCGTCACGGCCGGCAGGCGGCGTCGATCGGCGTCATGGGCTCGCGCACGCTCTCTCCCGCAAGAATCGGCTCTTCGCCGGGGACGTCATCGGCCCCGAAACGGCAACAGCGTGGGCAGCCGGGCCGCCCAAGCCATCCTCAACTCTACCCTAACGTTAGAGTAGAGATCGGCGGGCGCCGCACGGTACGCGGCCCGCTACGACGGGAAGGGTCAGGGGCACGGGCGTGGACGACAAGCATATGCAGATCGGCGAGGTCGCAGCGCGGACGGAGCTGTCCCTGCGCACTATCCGGCACTATGAGGAGACCGGCCTGGTGGTTCCCTCCGCCCGGTCCCAGGGGGGCTTCCGGCTCTATACGGACTCCGACGTGCAGCGGCTCATGGTGATCCGTCGTATGAAGCCGCTCGGTTTCACCCTGGATCAGATGCGCGACCTCCTTGAAGCCACCGACCGCCTCGACACCGCCGAGTCGACAAACGGCGCCGAGCGCGAGGCACTCGTGGAGCGGGTGAGGAGCTACGAGCAGGACGCCAGCCGCAAGATCGACGACCTGCGCATCCAGCTGACGCGTGCCGAGGACTTCGCCGCCACCCTCCGCACCCGCCTTGATGCCGCCTCGCCCAGGCAGGACGCCTCGGTCTGATCCGCTGTCCAGCGGCCGGCCCTACGGATGGTGTTACGTCCGGGCCGCGGCGTCTTGGCCACGCCCGCCATGCCCTCCAGTGCGAGTGCCGGGCCACACCGGTCGGAGGCCAGCAGAGCCTCTGCCTCCGCCACCAGGTCGGACCTGCCGACGAACACGAAAGGTCATGCGGGCAGCCGGTCACACGCGCTGACCTGTGCGGCGACCTCCGCTTCACCGAGCACGGCGCGAAGTGACTGCCGCCAGACGGAGACGATGGCTTCATCGGCGCCGACCAGTGCCTGTACCACCGCCAGCAGCAGGTCGGAGTTGGGCCTGCGCCGGCCCACCTGGAAGCAGTTGCCCACGGTGGAGCGGGCCGGCCATTCGCCGCGCGGTCGCCCAGCCCGCCACCGCGCGCGGCGCTCGTCTGGTGGCCGTATCCCCGCAGATCCCGGATGAGTCGATCACCCTGGCGGAGAGGCACGCCCTCGCTTTCGACGTCCTCAGCGACATCGGCTCCAACACCGCCAAGCAGTACGGTCTCGTCTTCGACCTCCCTGACGATCTCGCCGCCGTCCACGGCAAATTCGGCTTCGACCTCCAGCGCGTCAACGGCGGCCACCCGCGCACGCTTCCGCCGGCCGCCACCTACGTCATCGACCGGGACGGGGTGATCCGCTGGGCCTTCGTCGACACCGACTGCACCAACCGTGCCGAACCGGCCGACATCCTCGCCGCCCTCGACGCACTGGACTGAAGACGAAGGTGACCGCTCGCCCGAAGTGCAGCTGATCTCTTGCGTCTCGTGATCGCTGTCCTTCGGGTTGTGCGGATGGGCGCGGTGGCCGAGCGTGCAGGCCGGCTCCCGGTCGACCGTGAAACCGGTGCTGTTCTTTGGACACTTCCAGAGGACGAGTCCCGATCGGCAACTGCCCGGGCTGCCTCGGCGAACCTGGCTGGGCCGATCGCTGAGCATGCGGCGATCTCGGACTGCGCGGACGGCTCTCACGCGTTCATTTCGCTGCCCTGTGGGCCGGGCATCCGCATGCCCCTGGCCCGGGCGGCGAATGCTGCCTCGTCGGAGCCGAGAAGATCGAGGACTTCGCCGGCCCGGCTTGGTTGGCCGGAGGAGGTCAGCACGCCTCCGCTGAAGAGTGAGCTGATCGCCGCGTCACCCGGGAGGGGGCCGACGATGACGACATCCGGCAGGTCCATCAATTCGCTGTGCTGCTGGAAAGCCAGGCTGGCCTGTCCGGATGACAGCAGGCTGCCCGCGGGCACTCCTGGTGGCGCTTGGACAAGCCGACCGGAGAGCGCGTCGGTAAGGCCCAACCGGGCGATCAGACCAGTGAGGGCGGTTCCGCTGGGACCGGTGGAGTAGGCGATCTTCGCTGCGGACAGAAGAGCGGCTCGGAGATTGGCCTCGGAGTCGAGCGCCGGAACCGGTGTTCCTTCCGGTACGGCGGCGACCACCTGGGAGGCCCACAGCGGTCGTGTCGTGCCCTTCCGGACGAAGCCTTCCTTCTCCAGTGCGGCCAGCGCTCCGTCGGCGAGCACGACCAGATCGGCTTCGGCTCCCTCGCGTACCCGCCGTGCGATCTCGACCCCACCGGCGGAGTCGAAGCGCAAGGTCATCCCGTGAGCGAGCCGGATGAGCTCGGAAAGCTCGGCGAGCACCAGCCTCGTCGCCATCGAGGACAATCCAGAGATCTCTCGGTTCACATAACCTCCTTGGTGTGTCGCAGATCGTACGGTGCCCGACCGGGCAGTCCCGAGCCGGGCTGCGAGACTGGCGGCGTGAGCACCACTGGAAGCACGGCGGCCGGCAAGGTCCTCGAGGTGCTTGCGGCCTTCGACCGCGAGCACCCCTCGCAGACGCTGTCGGAGATCGCGCAACGTACGGGCCTTGCCCTGAGCACCACGCACCGTGTGCTCGCGGAGCTGGCGGCATGGGGAGCGCTGGAGCGCGCGGAAGACGGATCGTGGCATGTAGGGCTGAGGCTCTGGGAGATCGCCTCGGGGTGCCCCCGCACCCAGATCCTGCGCGATGCGGCTCTGCCGTTCATGCAGGATCTCTACGAGGCGACCCACGAGAACGTCCAGCTCGCCGTACGTGAAGGCACCGAACTCGTGTTTGTCGAACGGATCGCCGGTCACCGGTCGGTGGAATTGCTGACGATGGTCGGGACCCGCTTCCCGATCGCCTCCACCGGGATGGGCCGGGTGCTGCTGGCACATGCGCCGCAGGAGATCCAGGAGGATGTCCTCGGCGCACCGATGCGGGCCTGGACCCCGCACACCGTGACCGAGCCGAAGGCGTTGCGCGCGCAGTTGGACCGGATCCGCCGCGAGCGGGTCTTCGTCAGCGACCGACAGCTCTCGGAGGGCACCGTCGCTGTGGCCGCCGCCGTCAGAATCGGCCTGACCGGGCCGGTCAGCGCAGCTCTGGGCATCGTCATCGCGGCACGCGGCGCGAGCCGCGCCCGCGGACTGCGCGAACCGCTCCTGAGGGCCGCGCACGGGATCTCGGACGAACTCGGCCGGCGTACCCGTACGACGGCCTGATACCGGCGCGCGTTTCCGCCTGACGGAAACACCCGGGACCGGCCGCCTTCCTCAGTGCCAACGTTCGAGGTGCTCGGAACGTTCACTGCTGCTCAGGAGATCTCATGGCCGACGTCACCGTTGACACCGTCGCCTCGGTTCCCGTCGCTGTCATCGGTGCCGGTCCGGCAGGACTGATGCTCGCGCATCTGCTGGGACGGGCGGGGGTCGAGACGATCGTCGTCGACACCCGCACCCGGCGCGAGATCGAGACGACCCAGCGGGCCGGCATCCTCGAAGCCGATGCGGTCCGCGACCTGGTCGAGACCGGCGTCTCCGACCGGATCCTGCGCGAAGGCCACGAGCACGAGGGCACCGAACTCCGGTTCGGCGGCCGGCCGCACCGCATCGACTTCAAGGAGCTCGTGGGAGCGTCGGTGTGGCTCTATCCGCAGACCGACGTGTTCACCGACCTGGCCGATGCCAGGAAGCGTGACGGCGGGACGGTCCACTTCGGCGTCAAGGACACCGAAGTCCTTGACATCACCACCGACGCTCCCCGGGTGCGCTGCACCGCGGTCGACGGAACTCGCCACGAGATCCGGGCGCGGTTCGTGGTCGGCGCCGACGGATCACGCAGCATGTGCCGGGACCTTGTGCCCGAAGGACGCAGGACACGGTACGGCAAGGAGTACCCCTTCGCGTGGTTCGGCATCCTGGCCGAGGCGCCGACGAGCGCGCCCGAGCTGATCTACGCGCACTCGGAGCACGGGTTCGCGTTGATCAGCCAGCGCACCGAGAACGTGCAGCGGATGTATTTCCAGTGCGACCCGAACGAGTCGGTCGACGCCTGGCCGGACGACCGCGTCTGGGAGACGCTCCAGGCGCGGGTGGCCGGCCAGGACGGCTTCCGCCTCAAGGAGGGGCCAGTCGTCGAGAGGACGGTGCTGCGGTTCCGCTCGTTCGTCCAGGAGCCGATGCGCTGGGGCTCCCTCGTCCTGGCGGGTGACGCCGCGCACACGGTGCCGCCGACCGGCGCCCGCGGGCTCAATCTCGCGCTGCACGACGTAAAGGTGCTCAGCGACGTCCTGCTGCGGGCTCTCGTCGACACGGGCGAGGCCGCGCTGGACGACTACCAGCCGCGTGCCCTTCAGCGGGTCTGGCGGGCGCAGAACTTCTCGTACTGGATGACCCGGCTGTTGCACACCGTGCCCGGCGGCACGCCCTTCGACATGCGGCGCCAGATCGGCGAGCTCGACAACGTGGTGGGCACGCGCTCCGGGCGCGCCTACCTCGCCGAGCAGTACACCGGCTGGCCCACCCGTCCTCAGCACTGACACGGACGCGCACGAGGAGAATTCATGATCATCGATTGCCACGGTCACTTCACCACCGCGCCGCCGCAGCTGGCGCGGTGGCGCGACCGGCAGATCGCGGCGGCCGACGGTCGCGGCGCCGTCCCCGACCCGGACGACCTGGCCATCAGTGACGACGATCTGCGCCAGGCGATCGAAACCAACCAGCTGCGACTCATGGACGAACGCGGCAGTGATCTGACGGTCTTCTCGCCGCGGGCCAGCTTCATGGCTCACCACATCGGCGACTTCGCGGTCTCCTCGGTGTGGGCGCGGATCTGCAACTACCTGGTCCACCGTGTCAGTGCTCTCTACCCCGAGCGCTTCGCGGTGGGCGCGATGCTGCCGCAGTCGCCGGGCGTCGATCCCGCGACGTGCCTGCCCGAGCTGCGCCGTGCGGTCGAGGAGCTGGGCGCCGTGACGGTCAACCTCAACCCCGATCCGTCGGGGGGCCGTTGGACCGCGCCGCCGCTGACCGACCGCAGCTGGTACCCGCTGTACGAGGCGATGGTCGAGTACGACGTCCCCGCCATGATCCACGTCAGCACCTCGTGCAACCCGGCCTTCCACACGACCGGCGCCCACTACCTCAACGCCGACACCACGGCGTTCATGCAGCTCGTCCAAGGCGATCTGTTCGCCGACTTCCCGACCCTGCGGTTCGTGATCCCGCACGGTGGCGGGGCCGTGCCGTACCACTGGGGACGGTTCCGGGGCCTGGCGATGGCGCTGGGCAGGCCTGACCCGGAGACGCTGCTCGACAACGTCTTCTTCGACACCTGCGTCTACCACCAGCCCGGCATCGACCTGCTCACCCAGGTCGTTCCCAGCCGGTCGATCCTGTTCGCCAGCGAGATGATCGGCGCGGTCCGCGACATCGACCCGCGCACCGGGCGCCACTTCGACGACACGAAGCGGTACGTGGACGCCGCTCCGCACCTCTCCGACGCGGAGCGCGCCGCCGTCTACTCCGGAAACGCCCTGCGCGTCTACCCCCGCCTCGCCGCCCGCCTCGCAGTGGCCGGCCACTGAACTCCCAGGAAGAGGACACATGGACCACACGGAGACCGGTGTCGTGCACACCAAAGTCGACCGCGCCGCCCCGGAGAGTGTCGCGGAGCTCGCCGAGTACGGTGTCGCGACGGTCCACGAGGCGATGGGCCGGGTCGGGCTGATGCGCCCCTACCTGCGCCCGGTCTACCCCAGGGCCCGGATGTGCGGCACGGCGGTGACCGTGCTGCTCCAGCCCGGCGACAACTGGATGCTGCACGTGGCCGCCGAGCAGATCCAGGACGGGGACGTCGTCGTCGCGGCCTGCACCACCGAGAGCGAGGACGGCTTCTTCGGCGAGCTGCTCGCCACCTCGTTCCGCGCCCGCGGCTGTCGGGGCCTGGTCATCGACGGCGGCGTCCGTGACGTCGCCGACCTGGAGGGGATGGACTTCCCCGTCTTCTCGCGCGCGGTCAACGCCAAGGGCACGGTCAAGGCCACCCTCGGCTCCGTCAACGTGCCCGTGGTCTGCGGCAACGCCCTCGTGCGTCCCGGTGACGTGATCGTCGCCGACGCCGACGGCGTCGTCGTGGTCCCGCGCGAGCGGGCCGCGGAGGTGGCCGCCGCCTCGGCCGCCCGCGAGGCCAACGAGGAGGGCAAGCGCGCGCAGTTCCGCGCGGGGAGGCTCGGCCTGGACATGTACGGCATGCGCGGCCCACTGGCCGAGCTCGGACTGCGGTACGAGGACTGACGATGACGACCGGCTTTGAGAAGACTCCCGGTTGGCTGGACTGGTACACCGGCCCGAGCCGTCCCAGGTTCCGGTTGCCCGAAGGGGCCGTCGACGCGCACTGCCACGTCTTCGGACCGGGACGTGAGTTCCCCTACGCCCCCGAACGCAAATACACCCCTTGCGACGCGTCCAAGGACCAGCTCTTCAAGCTGCGTGACCACCTGGGCTTCGCCCGTAACGTCGTGGTCCAGGCCACATGCCACGGCTCCGACAACTCCGCCATGGTCGACGCTCTGCGGGCCTCCGGTGGCCTGGCCCGGGGCGTGGCGACGCTGCGGCCCGACGTCACGGACGCTCAGGTGCGAGAACTGCACGAGGCGGGCGTGCGCGGTGTGCGGTTCAACTTCGTCAAACGGCTCGTGGACACGGCGCCCCGACAGGACCTGCGGGACGTCGTCGAACAGATCGCCCCCTACGGATGGCACGTCGTCGTCTATTTCGAGGCAGCCGACCTCCCCGACCTGCGCGACTTCTTCCTGTCGATACCGGTCCCGCTGGTCGTTGACCACATGGGCAGACCCGACACCGCGAAGGACCCGGAAGGGCCCGAATTCGAGGCGTTCTTGCACTTCATGCGGGCCAGACCGGACATCTGGTGCAAGGTCACCTGCCCGGAACGGCTCTCCCAGAGCGGTCCGCCCGCACTGGACGGCGAGCAGTCCGCCTACCGCGACGTCGTCCCCTTCGCCCGGCGCGTGGTCGAGGAGTTCCCCGACCGGGTGCTGTGGGGAACCGACTGGCCGCACCCCAACCTCACCGGCCACATGCCCGACGACGGACTGCTCGTCGACTTCATCCCGCACATCGCACCGACGCCGAAGCTGCGGCACAAGCTGCTCGTGGACAACCCGACGCGCCTGTACTGGTCCCACGCCGACTGACCCCGACCGCGATTGGAGCACCAGCATGTCGCTGGACAAAACCTACAGACTGGTGCCGGGGACGACCATCTTCGACGCCGAGCAGTCCGCCAAGGGCTACCATCTCAACCAGTTCTGCATGTCCCTGATGACTGCGGAGAACCGTGCCGCCTACCTCGCCGAAGAGCGCGCCTACCTGGATGCCTGGCCGTTGCGGGAGGAACAGAAACAGGCACTTCTGAACCGCGATCTCAACGCGGCGATGCGCGAGGGCGGCAACATCTACTTCCTCGCCAAGTGGGGCGCGACACTGGGGTTCTCCTTCCAGCAGATGGCGGGTTCGATGACCGGCATGACCGAGGAGGAGTACCGCGCCATGATGGTCGGCGGCGGTCGCTCCGTGGAGGGCAACCGGATCGACCACGCCGTCCTGGAGGCCGCGCACGCCGACTCGACTCCCCCGGCCGAGCACGCGGTGGTCACCGGCGCGGTCTTCACCTCGCACGTGCCGGCGATCGGCGCGGCGGTGGACCACGGCAAGACCGAAGAGACCTACTGGCAGCCGGTCTTCGAAGGGTACGAGCACTCCAAGGCATGGCAGCGGGAGAACGTCCCCGACGTCGTCTTCCTGGTCTACAACGACCACGCCAGCGCCTTCGACCAGTCGCTGATCCCCACCTTCGTCCTCGGCACCGGCGCCGCCTTCCCCGTCGCCGACGAGGGGTACGGGCCCCGCCCCGTACCCGATGTCGAGGGCGCCCCCGACCTGGCCGCACACATCGCGCACTCGCTCATACGGGACGACTTCGACCTCACCCTCGTCAACGAGATGGCCGTCGACCACGGACTGACCGTCCCGCTGTCGCTGATGTTCGGCGATGTCGAGAAGTGGCCGTGCAAGGTCATCCCGTTCCACGTCAACGTGGTGCAGTACCCCGTCCCCTCGGGCACCCGGTGCTTCCAGCTCGGCCGGGCGCTGCGCAGGGCGATCGAGTCCTACGACCGGCCGCTCAAGGTACAGGTGTGGGGCACCGGCGGCATGAGCCACCAGCTCCAGGGCCCGCGCGCCGGCCTGATCAACAGGGAGTGGGACAACACCTTCCTGGACCGGCTGATCGACGACCCGGCCGCACTGGCCGAGATGCCGCACCTGGAGTACGTCGAGGAGGCCGGGTCCGAGGGGATCGAGCTGGTCATGTGGCTGATCGCCCGCGGCGCGCTGAGCGACGTCGACGACCTGGGCGAGGTCGGGGTCGAGCACCGCTTCTACCACGTGCCGGCGTCCAACACCGCCGTCGGCCACCTGATCCTGGAAAACCGCCCCCGGGCCGAAGCGCCCGCCGAGAAGGAGTGACATGACTGACCACCGGAACCTGCGGATCGCCCTGGCCGGCGGCGGCGCCTTCGGCGCCAAACACGCGGCCGCGCTCCAGCGGATCGAGGGCGTCGAGGTGAGCGCCGTGGTGAGCAGCACCCTGGAAAGCGCGCAGAAGTTCGCGGCGGAACAGGGCGTGGGCCGCGCCGTCGCCTCCCTCGACGAGGTGCTGGCCATGGACGACGTCGACGCCGTCGTCCTCGCCACCCCCACGCAACTGCACGCCGGGCAGACGCTGGCCTGCCTCGAAGCGGGCAAGCACGTCCAGGTCGAGATCCCGCTCGCCGACTCGCTCACCGACGCCGAGGCGTGCCTGGCGGCGCAGGAGCGCACCGGGCTCGTCGCGATGGCGGGCCACACCCGCCGTTTCAACCCCAGCCACCAGTGGGTGCGTCGGCGGATCGAGGCCGGCGAGTTTGGCATCCAGCAGATGGACGTGCAGACGTACTTCTTCCGCCGGAAGAACCTCAACGCGCTCGGCGAGCCGCGTTCGTGGACCGACCACCTGCTGTGGCACCACGCCGCGCACACCGTCGATCTCTTCGCGTACCAGACCGGCTCTCCCCTCGTGCAGGCCAACGCCGTCCAGGGGCCGATCCACCCCGAGCTGGGCATCGCGATGGACATGTCGATCCAGCTGCGCGCGGAGAACGGCGCCATCTGCACCCTGTCGTTGTCGTTCAACAACGACGGACCGCTGGGTACGTTCTTCCGGTACATCGGCGACACCGGCACCTACATCGCCCGCTACGACGACCTGTTCACCGGCAAGGACGAGCCGATCGACGTGAGCGGGACCGACGTGTCGATGGACGGCATCGAACTCCAGGACCGTGAGTTCGTCGCCGCGATTCGCGAGGGCCGTGAGCCGAACTCCTCCCTCGCCCAGGTCATGCCGTGCTACCGGACGCTGGCGGCCCTGGAGCAGCAGCTCGACGCCGCCGCGGGCTCGTGACCGCGGCGCCGGGGAGCGGCACGAGCCGCTCCCCGCGACGGATCGGTCCGTTCGAGGTCCCAGCGGTCGGCCTGGGCTGCATGAACCTGAGCCACGCCTACGGTGTCCCCCCGACGCCGGAGGCGGCCGAGCGGCTGCTTCTGGCGGCGGTCGAGGAGGGCGTCACGCTCTTCGACACGGCCGCGCTCTACGGCTTCGGCGCCAACGAGGAGCTGGTCGGCCGGGTGCTCGCGGGCCACCGGGAGCGGATCGTGCTGGCCAGCAAGTGCGGCATGGCCGGCGTCGACGGACGACGTGTGATCGACGGCCGGCCCGAGACCATCCGGCGTACCGCCGACGAGGCGCTGGCCCGGCTGCGCACCGACGTCATCGATCTCTACTACCTGCACCGCCTCGACCGGGCGGTCCCGGTCGAGGAGAGCGTCGGAGCGATGGCCGAGCTCGTCGAGGCCGGGAAGGTGCGTGCGCTGGGGCTTTCCGAAGTGTCCGCGACGACGCTGCGCAAAGCGCACGCTGTGCACCCCGTCGCCGCGCTGCAGAACGAGTACAGCCTCTGGTCGCGCAACCCCGAACAGGGAACCCTGACGGCCGCCCGCGAACTCGGTGTCGCACTGGTGGCCTTCAGCCCGCTGGCCCGCGGTCTCCTCACCTCCACGCCTCCCGACCCCGACGGCCTGTCATCCGGCGACATCCGACGGGGCATGCCCCGCTTCGGCGCTCGCCACTACCCGGCCAACCTGGAGTTGCGCCGCGTACTGTGGAAGATCGCCGACGATGTCGGCCTCACCCTTCCGCAACTGGCCCTGGCCTGGGTCCTCTCCCGTGGCCCTCACGTCGTGGCCATCCCCGGCACCCGGTCGGTGAGCCACCTGCGGGAGAATATGGCGGTCCTGGACGTGGAGGTACCGGGCGAACTCCTCGCCTCGGCGGGACGGGTGTTGAACGACGCGACCGTCCATGGGGCCCGCTACAACGAGGCCACGCTCGCCGAGATCGACACCGAGCGCTGCGGCAGAGCGGGCTGAAGACGGGGGCAGGGGGCTGTCAGCACGTCAAGGCGGAGCTCTCTCACCGCCGTCGACGGCCCACAGCGAGGGGATGGCGCGCCGACCGGAGAAACCTGGCGAGGGGCGGTCGCACGGAGACCGCCCCTCGATCATGTGGCAACACCCCAGGAGAGGCGTGCACGAGCACGGCCGCGAAGCCGGCGGCCTACGCGCCCCCGCCCTGGTGGCATGTATCGAAGAAGACGCGGAACCGGGTGTCGATGGCTCTACCAGGCCTTTTCGTTCGTATCAGCCGGTTGTTGGTCCGGATGTGCGGTTGACTGATGAGCAGTGGGCGTGGATCGAGCCCGTTGCTCCCGGACCGGACGCCGAGGCTGGGTGGCCGCTGGCTGGACCATCGTGAGGTGATCGACGCGATCGCGAGTCCCACGCGTGCGGCGGTGATCCGGCCGTCGGGAGTGCCGACCGGAACGACGGCGCCGTGCTCATCGAGGGAGAGCGCCGGGTGTGTGTTCGCAGAGGCGGACGCCGAGGCCGAGGCAGGCGCGCTTGCGTCTCCGGGCGAGTCGGGCCGGGCTGACCAGGGCGGTGTCGGCTCGTGGCGGGCAGCCGTTCTCGTCTGCCCGGCGAGCCATGCGGCCTGGTGGGGCTCGGTGGCGCCGGAGGTCCGGCCTCCGGCCGCGACAGCGGCCATCGACTGAGACCGGGAACGCACCGTCTCTCTCGCCGTCTTCACCGGCCCCGACGAGGACCATGTCGAGATGAGGGGTCGCGTTCCTCGGCGACGAGGGCGGTTTACAGACCGGTGTGTCCGCCGCCGACGACCAGGAGGCCGCAGGTGGCGGAGCCGGTCAGGGTGGGGGTGGCCTTGGCGCGGAGCGCGTCGTCGAGCCAGAACGTGGTCGGTGGCGTCGGGGAGAGCCGACCACCCTGCGGGCATGGAGATCGTCGCACCCGCCCGCAGGGTGGCGGCCCACCGCAGGCTCCCCTGTGCGGAAGGGGGGGGAAGGGTCCGATGCCTGCGGGTTCTGTGGGGGGCTCGGGAGCGGGCGTGGAGTGCCGCCCGCCGACCCCGGTTCACGATCGGGATGCCTGCGTCGGGACACCCGTCGTTCGTCGCGGGGCACGGCGGGGTGCCGGTGCCCTCAACCCGGCGGACCGGTCAGGCGTAGTGGCGGTAGACGGCCTGCGCGACGCAGGCCGGCTTGTCGCTGCCTTCGACCTCGACGGTGAACGTCAGGGGCATCTGCACGCCGTTGCCCTTGACCTCCTCCACGGCGCCGACGGCACCGTGCAGACGGATCTTCGCGCCGACCGGCACGGGGCTGGGGAAACGGACCTTCTCCAGGCCGTAGTTGACACTCATCTTCGTGCCGGTGATCTCCAGGAGTTCACCGAAGAGCGGGATGATGAGGGAAAGCGTCAGGTAGCCGTGGGCGATCGGGCCGCCGAAGGGGCCGTCCTTGGCCTTCTCCGGGTCCGTGTGGATCCACTGGTGGTCGTCGGTGGCGTCGGCGAAGGTGTTCACCCGCTGCTGCGTGATGTCGAGCCAGTCGGTTCGGCCGAGGTCGGCTCCGGTCAGGGCCTTCAGTTCGTCGAGGCCATTCGCGGTGGTGGGCATGGTGGATCCTTCCGATGGTGCGGACGGCGCAAGTCGCCGTCCAGGGGATGATGTGCGCGGGTGTGGGTCAGGCCCGCGGACGGTCGCCGGTACCGGGGCCGAGGCCGGCCCCGTACGTGCCGCGGACGGCGGGCTTGATGATCTTTCCGGAGGCCGTACGGGGCAGGGCTTCCGTCAGGACGAGGGATTTGGGGATCTTGTACTTGGCGAGTCGGCCTTGCAGATGGCCGAGGATGTCGTCCTGGTCGGCGCGGGCGCCGGGGGCGAGGACGACGACGGCCCGGCCGACCTCGCCCCAGACCGGGTCGGGCACGCCGATGACGGCGCATTCGGCGACGGCGGGGTGAGTGAGGAGCACGTCCTCGACTTCGGCCGGGTAGACGTTCTCGCCGCCCGAGACGTACATGTCCTTGACCCGGTCGACGATGTAGGCGTACCCGTCCTCGTCCGTCCGGGCGACGTCGCCGGTGCGCAGCCAGCCGCCTTGCGCGAAGGCGTCCTCGGTGTCCTCGGGCCGGTTCCAGTAGCCGGACATCACGTGAGGGCCCTGGACCAGTACCTCGCCGCGCTCGCCCGGCCCGGCCTCGCTGCCGTCCGGCAGGACGACACGGGTGTCGGTGAAGAAGTGCGGCACCCCGGCGGAGCCGGCCTTGGCCGAGGTCTGTTCCCGGTCCAGATAGAGGACGCCGGGGGACGCCTCGGTCATGCCGTAGCCCTGGCTGAAGGCGAGGCCGCGGTGGAGGTAGGCGGCGATGGTGCGGGCGGGCACGGGGGCACCGCCGCAGTTGAGGGAGCGCAGGCTGGACAGGTCCGTGCCCTCCCATCGGGGGCGGGCGGCCATGGCGTCGTACATGGTGGGTACGCCGAACATGTACGTGACGCCCAGGTCCTCGATCAGTTCCAGGACGCGTTCGGCGTCGAAGGCTTTGAGGAGGACCACCCGGCCGCCCTTGAGCAGGGTCGGCAGGCAGGTCATGTTGAGGCCGGCGGTGTGGAACAGCGGCGCCACGACGAGGGTGACCTCGTCGCCGGCCAGGTCGGTGTCGACGAGGACGTTGACGCTGTTCCAGGTGATGTTGGCGTGGGAGAGGACGGCGCCCTTGGGGCGGCCCGTGGTCCCGGAGGTGTACATGATCATGCACGGTTCCTCGGGCGCCACGGCCTCGTCCAGCGGCCCGGCCTCGGCGCCGGCGAGCAGTTCCTCGTAGCCGAGGGCGCCGTCCTCGTCGGGTCCCGCGACCGCGATCCGGTGCCGTACGCCCGCCTCGGCCGCCGCGGTGCGGGCCGTTTCGGCCTGCTCGGGTGCGTGGACGAGGACGGTGCTGCCCGAGTCGGTGAGGTTGAACGCCAGTTCCGGTGCCGCCAGTCGGGTGTTGAGCGGGACGAAGACCGCACCCAGCGCCCCGGCGGCGAACAGGGTCTCCAGGAACGCCGGATGGTTGGGACCGAGGTAGGCGACGCGGTCACCGCGCCCTGTACCCAGGGCGCGAAGGGCGTGGGCGAGGCGCAGGACCCGCTCGTGTAGCTCGCGGTAGGTCAGGGTGCGGCTGTCGTGGACGACGGCGACGCGGTCGGGAGTCTTGCGGGCTCTGCGTGCCGGCCAGGAGCCGATGCCTTGGTTCAACACGGGCGGTTCCTTCAGTCGGTGAGGAGGCCGAGCAGGCGGGCGGCGTTCTCCTTGAGGATCTTCGGCCGGACCTCGGGCTTGATGTCGAGCTTCTCGAAGTCGGCGAGCCACCGGTCGGGGGTGATCACCGGGTAGTCGGATCCGAAGAGGACCTTGTCCTGGAGCAGCGAGTTGGCATAGCGCACCAGCTGCGGCGGGAAGTACTTCGGCGACCAGCCCGAGAGGTCGATGTAGACGTGTGGCTTGTGGGTGGCCACGGCCAGCGCCTCGTCCTGCCAGGGAAAAGAGGGGTGGGCCAGGATGATGCGCAGTTGCGGGAAGTCCACGGCCACGTCGTCGACGTGCAGGGGGTTGGAGTACTTCAGCCGGATTCCGCCGCCCCCCGGGACGCCGGCGCCGATACCCGTCTGACCGGTGTGGAAGAGCGCCGGAACCCCTAGTTCCTGGATCACCTCGTACAGGGGGTAGGCCATCCGGTCGTTGGGGAAGAAGGCCTGGATGCTGGGGTGGAACTTGAAACCGCGGACACCGTGGTGCTCCACCAGGCGGCGTGCCTCCCTCGCCCCCGCGCGGCCCTTGTGCGGGTCGATGCTGGCGAAGGGGATCAGTGTGTCGGCGTGGGCCGCGCAGCTCTCGGCGATCTCCTCGTTCGAGATCCGTGGATGTCCGGTGGCGTGCTCGGCGTCCACGGTGAACACCACTGCGGCCATGCGGCGTTCACGGTAGTGCTCGGCCATCTCGTCGATGGTGGGCTGCCGGTGGCCGTGGGCCTTGAAGTAGTCAGCGGACGCGCCGAACAGTTCGGGGCTCAGCGCCCCGTGTCCGTCCTTCGACACCTCGGCGTGCGTGTGCACGTCGATGGCGGTCAGCCGGTCCAGGTCGAGTGCGAGGTCGCTCATCTCAGGCTCCCGGCGCAGTGGGAGCGTCCTCGGGTGCCTTGGGGGCCGGAATGCCGTAGGTCTCCGGCTCGGCGCCGACGCCGGCGTGCCACTCGGCGGCGATGGCGTCGGCACTCCAGCCTCCGTCGGCGAAGGCGACCGCCTTCTCCTGGGGGTGCGCCCAGAGGGCCAGCCGGTCACCGCCGATGCCGATGGCCTGGCCGGTGACGTCCTGGGAGGCGTCCGAGGCGAGGAAGGTGATGAGTCCGGCGACGTCCTCGACGGTGCCGAGGCCCTCCTCCTTGCGCAGCCAGTCGGGCAGCGGCTCGCCGGTGCGCTCGGACTCGGCGATCACCGGGGCGAAGGCCGGGATGGTCTTGGTCATCTCGGTGGCGGCTACGGGCACGACCGCGTTGACCGTGACGCCGGCCCTGGCCAGCTCCAGAGCCCAGGTCCGCGCCATGGCCACGATGCCCGCCTTGGCGGCCGCGTAGTTGGTCTGGCCGAAGTTGCCGCGCTGTCCGGCGGGCGAGGAGATGAGCACGATACGGCCGCCGGTCCCCTGCTCCCGCATGTGCACCGCGGCGGCGCGGGCGCAGGTGAAGGTGCCGCGCAGATGCACCTTCACGACGGCGTCGAAGTCGTCGTCGGTCATCTTCCACAGCACGCGGTCGCGCAGGATGCCCGCGTTGGTGACCAGGACGTCCAGGCGCCCGTACTCCCGCACCGCGGTTTCCACCAGATGCTGGGCCTGTTCGCTGTCGCCCACCGCGGCCACAGCGCCGGCGGCCTTCCCGCCTTCCGCGGTGATCGTGGCGACCGCGGCGTCGACCGTCTCGGAGTCGACGTCGTTCACGACGACGGCGGCCCCGGCCGCGGCGAGGGCCCGAGCATAGGCCAGTCCCAGGCCGCGTCCGCTTCCGGTGACGATGGCGACCTTGCCGTGCAGATCCATGGGAAGAACCTTTCGTGCGAAGAAGAGAGGCGGCCGGACCACGGCGACCGCTCCGAAACAATCGACAGGAATCCTGTTGAACGTCAGTTTTCTCAATCAACAGGATTGCTGTCAATGGGCTAGGGTGCGTGGTGACCGACGTCCCATGGACCCAGCGGAGGAACGGCATGGCCGCACTCGCCTCGCGGAACAGGAACAGGAGAGTGCCCGCGTGAGTTCCTCGCTCCTCTACCTGGTCAAGCGGTTGGAGCTGGCGGTGCGTGCCCGGCTTGAGGAGATGCTGAAACCGGCCGGCATCACCGCGCTGCAGTACACCGCTCTGACGGTGCTGGAGCGGCAGGACGGAGTCTCGGCGGCCCAGCTCGCACGAGATTCCTTCGTCACCGCTCAGACCATGGCGGACATGGTGCGCGCCTTGGAGAGCCGCGATCTGATCCGCCGTGAACCCAATCCCCGCAACAGGCGGGAGCGGCTCATCCTGCTGACCGGCACGGGCCGTCGGCTGCTGGCCGAGTACGCCGAGCCGGCGAAGGGCCTCGAGGACCGTATGACCGCCGAACTGAGTGCCGACGAGACCGAATGGTTCCGGGACGCGCTGAACCGCGCGCGGCGCGGGCTTTCCTGAGCCGCCTCCGGGCGCGGAGTTCCGTGTTCTCGTCCCGGACCGGACGCCCGCACCCGTTCCCGCGGCCGGACTACCGCAACGCGTACATACGGATCACGACGACGTCATCGCCGTCGGGACGGGCCAGCCCGACGAACACGGTCTCGGAAAGCCACCGGTGGGCGGGGGCGTCGGTACGGAAGACGGGCGAGGTCCGGTAGTAGTGCCCCGCCTCCGCGACCTGGAGGTCGCCGTCGTACTGGTCAGGACTGTCGGGTGCGGGGTGGTAGAAGCCCCGGTTGACGATGTCGATCACCGCCCCGTCCTCGGCCTGGATCAGGTAGCGCGCGTCCAGTTCGCAGACCTCGCCGCGGGTGTTGCTCCAGTCGCCTCCTCCGGACAGCACCTTCCCCTGTAGGCGGGGGCCGTGCACACTGCCGCCGACGATGGGCGTGAACTCGGTGGTCTCTCCCTCTCCGTGGCCGATGTGCAGAGTCCGGGCGACGTGGGCGCGGATCTCGAAGACGAACTCGAGAGCGGGGGTGAAGGGCATGGCAGTACTCCGATTCTGCGAAACGGCCCCCTTGTTCGGCGACGGCCGGTCGGGGGCGACCGTATCTCCACGGCGGGGAGCGCGGGTTCCGGTGCCGCCGACGTGACGGCGCGCCGGGTGGTCCGGCCGACCGCGGGACGGCGGCCGGGACTGTGTCTTCAGTGTCGATGCCTTCAGAGGGTCGACGGACGGCGAGCGCCGGGTTGCTCTCCGCGGAGAGCAACCCCGGACTTTCCCGCCCGCCGCCACCCCGTCGCGTCGGGTGGGCCTGGTGGACCCGCCTGCCGCGGGCCGACGGTGCGTCGGCCCGCGAGTGTGGCGGGTGTCTCGAGCGCCGGGTGGTGTCAGGCTTCCCGGTCCCAGACCCGGATCGCGGGCGTCCGGTCCTCAATGACCTGGGCGGCGTCGAGGACGAGGTCCTCCTCGAAACGGCCGCCGACGAGCTGCACTCCCACCGGCAGACCGCCGTCCAGCGCGACCGGCAGGGTGACGGCGGGGAATCCGAGGATCGGGACCGCGGTCATCGGCCACATGGCCGAGAACAGCTCGCGGTTGCGGTCCGGCCCCGCCTGGTCCGCGTCCTGCTCGAAGGGGAGTTCGGCGCAGGCCGGCGTGAGCAGCAGCCGCTGCCTGCCGAGGAGTTCCTGCAGCCGGGTGATCAGGGTGGCGCGCCGCGCCCAGCCGTTGATGTAGGTCTCCAGTGAGGGGCGTTCGCCCCACACCTCGGCGGCGTATCCGAAGTGGCCTCCCAGCGCGGTGCGGATCGCCTCGTCGCCCAGTTGCTGCACGACCGGTAGGATGAGGCGGATGTCCTCGGTGATCAGCAGTGCCCACAGCCGCGCGGCCTCGGTGAGCAGGGACAGCTGGTCGACTTCCTCGACGGCGTAGCCGGCATCCGCCAGGCGGGCCGCGGCCGCGTCAAGGGCTCGGTCGACGGCCGCGTCGTTCTTGACGTCGGCGTTGCCCCGTACCACGGTGACGGCGATCTGGTCGGCGGGCCGTGCCGCGGCGGGGAACGCCGGGACGCCCTGTGGCATGCGCAGATCAGGGACGCTCATGGCGTGCAGTGCCAGGCGGGCGTCGGCCACGTTGCGGGCCAGCGGGCCCTGTACGGCGCAGTTGTGGACGGTGGGCGGGAAATCCAGTTCCACCGGTCCGTCGGGGGTGTCAGCGAAGGCGGGCGGCCCGTAGTCGGAGACGCGGCCCACGGTGGGGCGCACTCCCACCACGCCGCAGCAGGCCGCGGGGAAGCGAATCGAGCCGCCGATGTCGTTGCCCTGGGCGAGCGGCGTCATGCCCGCGGCCAGGCTGCTGGCGGAGCCACCGCTGGAGCCGCCGGGCGTGCGGTCCGCGTCCCACGGGTTGAGCGTCCGGCCGTACAGCTCGTTGGTGGAGAACCAGCGGAACGAGAAGCCGGGAGAATTGGATCGGCCGAGCGGAACGGCGCCCGCCTCGCGCAGCGCGGTGACGCACGCCGCGTCGGCGGTCGCCGTCCGGCCCGCCAGGGCGGCCACTCCGTTACTGGTGGCGTATCCCTCCTGGTCGGTATTGATCTTGATGGACACGGGGATCCCGTGCAGCGGCCCCAGTTCGCCGCCGGCGGCCACCTGCGCGTCGGCCCGGCGGGCGGCGGCGAGCGCCTCCTCCGGGCGCACGTCCACCAGCGCGTTCAGCCGGGGGTTGGTCTCCGCGATGCGGTTCAGACAGGACCGTACGAGTTCCTCGGAGGAGACCTCGCGGGTCCGGATGGCCGCGGCCAGTTCGGTGGCGGAACGCTGCCACAGGGCTGTGGACGGGTCGGGCTTGCCCAAGGGACACCTCTTCGGAAAAGGCCTGGCCCACCGGCTTCGGCACGGTGCGCGGGGCGGTACGAGAAGGGGGAGGCGGACGGCGCCCGGCGGATTGAGTCCCGGCCGACGGCGGCGCCGCGCGGTACGTCGTGATCAAACGACGTTGTATTACGCGGTCAGACTGCGGCCCTGCCGCACGCCGTGTCAACCCCTGAGTGGGTTCGTCATGGGACCGGGGCGGCGTCGGACCGCGCGGCACAGGTCCCGGATCAATCCGTCGCGGCCGACTCGGGCCGCAGGGCTCCCAGCAGGGCGAGGACGGCCGACGTGACCCGCTCGCCTCGCTCGGCGGTCCAGCATTCGGCGTCCTCCAGGGTGGACAGCCAGAAGCCCCGCAGGACCAGGTGCAGGATGTCGGCGCCGAGTGACGGGTCGGGCAGTCCCGCCTCGGCGACCAGGGAGGCCATCTCCTCGCGGTTTCGCCGGGAGGTCGCCTGCCGTCTGCGCTCCACCTCGGGGCCGGCCCCCGCTCCCGCGCTGGCGATCTCCATCATCAGTCGGCGCAGAACCTCGTCGTCGTCCTCGGTGGTGCACATCCAGCGCAGAGCGGCTTTCAGCCGCTCGGGACCGCTGGTGCCCTCAAGTGCCCCTGCCATCTCCCGGGCCCACTCCTCCTCGGCCCGGCGCAGTGCGTTGAGCATGAGGGCACTGCGGCTGGAGACGTAATTGGTGACCATCGCGGTCGACCCGCCCAGTCGGGCCGCGACGGCGCGGATGGTGACTGAGCGGACGCCGCGCTCTCGGGCTACCTCGATGGTGGCGGCGGCGATCGCGTCCAGTCGCCGGGCCTCGTCTACCTCAATCGGCATGTTGCGAACCCTAAACCAGAGGGTTGACCAGAAAACATCTTGCTGCAATGTTGTCACGCAACGCCGTTACATCACGGCGTCTTATCTCGATCCGGAGCCCTTCATGCCCCTTGTCTTCGAGCGGATCGACGCCGCACCCGTTCCCCCTCAGGCCCGGCAGCACTGGGTACGCATGCGCGACGGTGTGCGGCTGGCGACCGATCTCTATCTCCCCGAAGACCACGCGACGGAGGGGGAGCGGCCGGACGGCGGCCTGCCCACCGTCCTGATCCGCCTGCCGTACGACAAGAACAGCAAGTACGTCTACAGCGACCACATCGCCGGCGTCTTCACCTCCTGCGGCTACGCCGTCGTGGTCCAGGACGTGCGCGGCAAGTTCCGCTCCGGCGGCCGCACCCTGCCCTTTCTGAGGGAGCCCCTGGACGGCTACGACACCATCGAATGGATCGTCCGCCAGCCCTGGTCCGACGGCGCGGTGGGCATGTTCGGCGACTCCTACTACGGCTTCACCCAGTGGGCCGCCGTAGCCTCCGAGCATCCGGCCCTGCGCGCCATCGTGCCCCGGGTGACCACGGTGGACTTCAACGCCACCGTCCGCCGCTGGGATTCGGAAACCGCGCGGACCGGAAAGCCGGTATGGCTGGAGGGCATCGAGTACTACGCCCACCACTGGGTCGGGAACGCCGGCTACGAATACGAGCCGGACCGCACGGTGCGCCCGTTCATCGAGCAGTACGAGCAGGTCTTCGCCGCCATCGGCGCTCGCTCCACCTGGTTCGACCTGCTGGCCCCCGGCCATACCGATGTCCTGCACGCGCTGGGCCGCCACCCCTTCGACGCCCGTCCCGTCCCCGTCCTGCACTGCGTGGGTTGGTACGACAACATCGGTCTGCCCAACATGCGCGACTACCTTGCGCTGGCAGTCCGGCCCGCGTGGAACGCCGTGCAGTACCTGTGGGCCGGCGCCATCGATCACGAGAACTACCAGCTGGACCTGGCTCCCGTGGCGCCGGAGAACGACCACGGCGCCGACGAGGAGGCGCTGAAGCGGATGATGGCCGGCTACACCGGCCCGGCCGTGGAGTTCTTCGAGGTCTTCCTCAAGGGGACCCGCCCGGCCTCCTCGCTCGCCAGGGTCACCTGGGAACTCGGCCACGCCGGCTGGCGCACCGCGGAGTCGTGGCCCCCGCCCGGCGCCGTCGAGCACGTCCTGCACCTGGGAGCTCCCGCCGACGCCGTGCGATCCCTTCCCGGCGGCACCCTGGCCGACGAGGCCACCGAGGGCGAGGAGAGCGTCCAGTGGGCGTACGATCCTGAGTCGCCCGTTCCCTCGGCCGTCCCCGACTCCTTCGCCTACCTGCAACACCACCCCGATGTCGCGGACACCGTCGCCCGCGACGACGTGCTCGTCTTCAGCGGACCGGCGCTCACCAGCCCGCTGGACCTGGCGGGACCGGTCACCCTGGACCTGCACGTCTCCAGTTCCGCCCCGGTTTTCGACGTCTTCGCCCGGCTCCTCGACGTCGCCCCCGACGGGTCCGCCCGCATGATCGTGCGCGGGCAGACCACCGTGCGTCAGGAACCGGCCGGAGACGAGACGCCGATCGAGCTCGGCCACACCGGCTACCGGCTTCGCGCCGGGCACCGACTCGCGCTCATGCTGGCCAGCAGCGACTACCCGATGTACCTGCCCGCCTCCGGCAGCACCGAGAACCCCTGGACCGTCTCCGTCGCCAAGCCCAGCACCCAGACCCTGCGCACCGGAGCGGCGGCCCCCTCCCGGCTGACCGTCACCACTGCGCCGCCCATGGCCGGCTGACCACGGCCACCGCCCGCAGACGGCCGGCGCCACGCGACCGGGCCGCTGCGAGAAACCGCGGCACGAACGGTGACCGGCTGGTCGCAACCGACCGGACCGGCTGTCCGGCACCGCACACCCGCACCATCGAACGCCCGACGGCCCCCACCGGCCGAACGCCACTCACCCGCACGGCACCGCGTTTGAAGGACCCCTCGCCTGAAGCCCGACGCACCGATCAGGAGCACCTCCATGCCCGCTCCCCGAGCCAGCCTCGCGCTCACCGCCGCAGCCGCCCTGTTCGCCCTCACCGCCTGCTCCTCCGGCGGCGGGAACGGCGGCGACGACTCCAGCGCCGCCCCGAAGCTCACCACCACCACGCCCGCCGCCGGCGGCAGTCTCGACCGCGTCACCTGGAACCTTCCCATGGGAGAACCCAGCACCCTGGACCCGGCGAAGGTCGGTGACTACTCGCCCAACACCGTCGAGGCCAACCTCTGCGACCCGTTGCTGCGGCTACGCGCCGACTACTCCATCGCTCCCGGCCTCGCCACCGCCTGGCACCAGCCGGATCCCAAGACCCTCGTCCTCGACCTGCGCAAGGGCGTCACCTTCTGGGACGGCCGGCCGATGACGGCAGCCGACGTCGTGGCCAGCCTGCGGCGCCAGCAGGATCCCGCCACCCAGAGCGTCAACACCGCCGCCCTGGCGAACGTCTCCTCGATCACCGCCTCCGGCGACCACCAGGTGACCGTCCGCTTCCGGGTCCCCGACGCGCTCTTTCTGAAGAACCTCGTCAACGGCTTCGGCGCGGTCAACGAAGCCGCCTACCTCAAGAAGGCGGGCACCTCGTACGGAACGGCCAAGGGCGGCCTGATGTGCACCGGCCCGTTCCGGCTGACCAGCTGGCGCTCCGGTGACGCGATCACCGTGACGCGCAACGACCGGTACTGGGACACCTCGCTCCGGCCGAAGGCCAAGACCGTCGAATTCAAGTTCATCACCGACGGCTCCACCCTGACCGCCGCACTGCTGTCCGGGCAGATCGACGGAAGCTACGAGATCTCCTCCACCTCCGCCAGGGCCCTGCGCAACTCGGACATCGGCACCCTCTACTACGGGCCCTCGGCACAGACCGTGTTCCTCTATCCGACCAGCCCCGACTCCCCGCTCGCCGACCCGCGGGTGGCGCAGGCCCTGTCCCTGGTCACCGACCGGGATGCTTTGATCAGCAACGTCTTCGACGGCGCCGCCCGCAAGCAGAAGACGTTCATGCCCCAGCTGATCTGGAAGAACGGCGACGCCGCAAAGGTCTACGCCAAGGGCTACGACGCGCTGCCCCCCGTTCCGGCCGTCGACGTCGCGAAGGCCAAGAAGCTCGTCGGCGAGGCCGCTCCCCGCCGTCGCACCATCACCGTCGCCACCGCCGCCGGGGACCAGCAGTCCCTCCAGACGCTCACCTTCCTGCGAGCCGGAGCCGAGAAGATCGGCCTGAAGATCGACATCAAGCAGCTCCAGCCCACCCAGCTCTCCGGTCTGTTCTACGACCCCACGCTGCGCAAGGGCCTGGACGCCACCATGGTCCTCGGATATGTCGAGGTGCCCGACCCCATCGGCTACGTCGACATGTTCACCTCGCCCAAGTCGCCCCTGAACTGGACGCACTACGACAACGGCAAGGTCGTCTCGCTGCTCGAGCGAGCCCGCGCGAGCACCGACCCCGCCGCCTCCGCGGAGCTGTTCAACCAGGCCCAGAGCCTGTACTCGAAGGACCTGCCGATCGTGCCGATCGTCAACCCCTACGAGCGGATGTTCCTGAACAAGCGGCTCAGCGGAGCTCCCGCCTCCTTCGCCTACATCAACATGCCCTGGGCCGCGCTGCTCGGCGCGACCGGCAAGGGGGACTCGTGATCTGGCGCTTCGTCGCCCGCCGGGCGGCCATGCTGGTGGTCACCGCCCTCGTCGCCAGCATCGTCGTCTACGCCGCTCTGTTCATCTCACCCGGTGACCCCGCCACCCTGCTCACGGGCGGCGGCAAGCCCCCCAGCGCCCATCTGCTCGCCGAGATCCACCGCCAGTACCACCTCGACGATCCGTTCGCGCAGAGCTACTGGCGCTGGCTGAGCGGGATGCTGCACGGTGACGCCGGACAGTCCCTCAGCTACCGCACCTCGGTCAGCCACCTGATCACCGACCGCATGGGCAACACCCTCTTCCTCGTCGCCTACGCCGCCATCCTGATCATCGTGCCGGGCGTCGTGCTCGGCACCCTGGCCGCACTACGCGGAGGCTGGGCCGAGACCCTGGTGACGGCGGCGACCACCGCACTGATGGCCGTGCCCACCTTCGTCATGGCCGTCCTGCTGATCTGGTGGCTCTCCGTCTCCCTGGGCTGGTTCCCGGCCTACGGAGCGGGCAGCGGCTTCGGGGGGCGCGTCGAACACCTGACACTGCCCGCGCTGGCGCTCGCCGCCTCCTGGCTCGCCTACGTCACCCAGGTCACTCGCTCCGCCGTCCGCACCGAACTCGCCTCGGAGCACGTCCAGACCGCCCGCAGCCGCGGTATTCCCGAGCGTTTCGTCGTTCGCAAGCATGTGCTGCGCAACGCCTCCGGACCGATCTTCTCCGTCTCCGGTGTCGCGATCGCCGGACTGATCGCCGGCTGCGCCGTCGTGGAGCAGGCCTTCGGCCTCAACGGCGTCGGCGCCCTGCTGATCCAGAGCGCTGCCAAGCAGGACCTCGCCGTGGTACAGGCCCTCGCGCTGATCAGTGTCGTCCTGTTCGTCGCCGTCAACACGGTCGTCGACATCGTCTCCGTCGCACTCGACCACCGCCTCTTGCTGGAGGGCGCCGCATGACCAGCTACCAGATCGCCGCAGCCGTGCGGCGGCCCGGCCGGTTCGGCCGGCTGCGCGCCCTGGCCCGGGGACGGAGCACACTGGTCGCCGCGGGCCTGGTCGTCGCCGTCGTGGTGCTGGTCGCGGTGTTCGCCCCCGTCATCGCGCCCTACGACCCCAACGCGGTCGATCCCATGGCCGTCTACCAGGGCAGCTCGCCCGCTCACTGGTTCGGCACCGACGACACCGGCCGGGACATCCTCTCCCGCATGCTCTACGGAGCCCGCCCCAGTCTTATCGGGCCGGCCCTTGTCACCGTGGCGTCCGGGGTCCTGGGCACCCTCCTCGCGGTGACCGCCGCCTGGTTCGGCGGCTGGTGGGACCGGATCATCTCCGGCGCCCTCGACGTGATCTTCGGCTTCCCAGGTCTGGTGCTCGCCGTCACCGGGGCCGCGGTCTTCGGCGCCGGCCTGAGGATCGCCGTGGTCACCCTCTCCATCGCCTACCTGCCCTATATAGCCCGGGTGGTGCGCGGCGCGGCCCTGCGCGAACGCCGGTTGCCCTACATATCCGCCCTGCTCATGCTCGGGGTGCCCAGTTGGCGCGTGTGCCTGCGCCACCTCCTGCCCAACCTGCTGCCACTCATCCTCGTCCAGGTGACGACGTCCTTCGGCTACATCCTGCTCGACGTGGCCGCGTTCTCGTTCATCGGGCTGGGCACCCAGCCGCCGGATCCCGAATGGGGTCTGATGGTCGCGGGCGGCACCTCCGGCATCCTCGCCGGCCGGGCCGAGCAGTCGCTGTACGCGGGCCTGGTGATCGTCGTGTTCGTCATCGCCTGCAACCTGCTCGGCAGCGGCCTGTCCCAACGCCTTCTGGGAGAAGACCGATGACCACCCCCGGCCCACGCGAGGCCTCGTCCGCCGCCCTGCTGGAGATCGAGGGACTGCGCGTCACTCTGCCCGTCAAGGGCGAATCCCGTACCGTCCTGCACCACGTCGACCTCACCGTCCCCGCCGGAACCTCGGTAGGGCTGGTCGGCGAGTCGGGCTCGGGCAAGTCGCTCACCGCCCGCGCGGTGCTGCGCCTGCTTCCGGCCGGCGCACGGCTCAGCGGCGACATCCGCTACGACGGAGTATCCGTCCCCGCGATGGACCCGACCGCGCTGCGCCGGATGCGTTCCCGGGAGGCCGCCATGGTCTTCCAGGACCCCCGCGCCCACATCAACCCCGTGCGCACCATCGGCGACTTCCTCACCGAGGGCCTGACCACCACCCGCGGGGTACGCCGCAAGGACGCCGAGGAGAGCGCGGCGGCCCTGTTGCGCGACGTCGGCATCGCCGACGCGTCCCGCAGGCTGCGCCAGCGGCCCTCGGAGCTCTCCGGCGGCCTGCTGCAACGCGTCATGATCGCCTCCGCGCTGGCCACGGAACCCCGGCTGCTGCTGGCCGACGAGCCCACCACCGCGCTCGACGTCACCACCCAGTCGGAAGTGATGGCCATCATCGAGGAGAACCGCGTACGGCGCGGTCTGGCGATGCTCTTCATCACCCACGATCTGGCCCTGGCCGCCGCCGTGTGCGACCGGATCGCGGTGATGTACGCCGGCACTGTCGTGGAGGAACTCCCCGCGGTCGAACTGCACGGAGGAGCCCGACACCCCTATACCCGCGCCCTGCTGGCCTCCCGCCCTGACCCGGGCGCGCGGGACGGCGAGCTGCGAGCGGTCAAGGGACGGCCCCTGTCGGCCTTCGAAGCGGGCCCCGGATGCCCGTTCGCACCGCGGTGCGCCTTCGCCCAGGAAGTCTGCCGCACCGACAGGCCGCCGCACCGCCCCGTCGGCGACAGCATCACGGCATGCCACTTCCCATTGGGCGAGACCGTGCCGACCCGGAAGTCCGGGACCGAGATGGTGACGGAGAGCCGCCAGGAGGACCACGCATGAACCGCACCACGCCCCAGGACGCGGCCACCGAGGACACGTCCACCGACGCACCGGCGCTGGAAGTGAGGGGGCTGCGGAAGACCTTCGGCGATTTCACCGCAGTGGACGGGGTGGACCTGACCTTGCCTCAGGGCGGTTCACTGGCCGTCGTGGGGGAGTCCGGCTCGGGCAAGACGACGACCGCCCGGATGATCGCCGGCCTGGAGACGCCGACGGCCGGATCGGTGCGCCTCAACGGCCGGGAGCGCTTCGCCGCACCCCGGTCGCGCGGGGCTGCCCGCAGACAGTTCGCCCAGGAGATCCAGATGGTCTTCCAGGATCCCTACGCCTCGCTCGACCGCCGGCAGCGGGTCCGCGACTGTCTCAGCGAAGTGGTCGCTCTGCACACCGGCTTGCGCGGTTCGGAACTCGACGCCCGGGTGGGCGAGCTGATCGACCAGGTCGGCCTCGATGCCCGCCAGGCCGGCTCACTGCCCCGGGCGCTCTCGGGCGGCCAGCGGCAGCGCGTCGCCATCGCCAGGGCGCTCGCCGTGCGCCCGCGCGTGTTGCTCCTGGACGAGGCGATCGCCGCTCTCGACGTCTCCGTGCAGGCGCAGATCCTCTCCCTGCTGAGATCCATCCGGGAGAACAGCGGCGTCGCCTATCTGTTCATCACGCACGACCTCGGTGTCGTACGGCACGTCTGCGAGGACATCGTCGTGATGAACCAGGGCCGGATCGTGGAGCGAGGCCCTGTGTCCTCCGTCCTCACCGAGCCGCAGCACCCCTACACGCGGGACCTTCTCGCGTCCGTGCCCCGCCTCGGCTGGAAACCGGTTCGCCGCGACCACGCTCGAACGCTCGCGGTGGAGGAGTAGCAGGAGTCGTCGAAACGTCGCGGCAGGACGCGACCGGCCGGCGGCGGGAAGCGGCCGCGACGAAGGTCCGTCCGACCGGGCCGGAAGCCGGACCACCCCCCCCGCTATGTTTTTCGCGGTCCTGCAATGGGGCCGCTGGCCTCCGGGCCCCGGCCTGACTGTTTCCCCTGTCGAAAGCATGACCTGGGGGCGGTGTCACCGGGCCCGGAAGGTGCCGTCAGAGACACTGATCAGAGGCCCGACTACCACCCCGCCGAGCGCAACGCCCGGCATCTGGTGGGCGGCAGGTCTGCATATCGTGGATGCGCGCGAGCGGACGTCCTTTGCCGTCGCAGGCGAGGTGGATTTTGGTCGTCGGTTCGCCTCGGGATCGGCCGAGGGCGTGATCGTCCGGTTCGTCCGGCCAATGGATCCCTCTTTTCGGCCGGTGGCGGCAGCCTGCTGGTGAGCACGGACGATGGTGGAGTCGATCTGGACGGGCCGGTCGACGTCGCCGGCCGCTTCCGCGGAAGCCTGGATCTGTTGGAGAGCCCGAGTGAAGACGCCGTCCCGTGCGTAGCGGCGGAAACGGGTGTTCCAGCAGGTCACGCCAGGAGATCGCGGTCCGGATCTTGTAGACCGTCTCGTTGATGATCTGCCGGTCTTCCGCTCGCGGTCGGCCCGTTGCAGCCCGCGGTATGAGTGGAGCAAGTAACTCCCACTCGTGATCGGTGAGTTCATGGCGGCGTATGACACCGCCATGATCCACGATCCGATGATCTTTGAAGACGGACCCCAGCGCTCGAACTACGGCCTGTCGTCCTGTGCTTCGTCCAACGGCTGCTTCACGAAGGTCGCCCAGGACGGTTCCGCCAACCTCCCGACCGCCGACAGCGGCTGGGTCGGCGAGTCCTCCCTCGACCTCTACATGGTCTCCGTCATCTGCCTCAATTGCAGTATCACGCTCGTCGAAGCCGACTGCTCCGAGGTCGCCGAGCGGGTCGCCGTCTAGGCAGTTTCGTTTGGATCAGTCGGTCGTTGGTCCGGGTGTGCCGTTGACTGATGCGCAGTGGGCGC
>NZ_BAABKC010000126.1:0-24155 GCF_039543625.1 Streptomyces similanensis
GAAGCTAAGCCTTACAGCGCCGATGGTACTGCAGGGGGGACCCTGTGGGAGAGTAGGACACCGCCGAACTCCTTTTAGAGCTCCGGCTCTTGGGCAGACAGCCCAAGAGCCGGAGCTTTTTTGCGTTGGGGTAAGGTCGGGAGGCATCGTAGGCACTTTTTCCCAGGAGGCCCCCGGGTGGAGGTCCAGGAGACCCGCGTCCAGACGGACCGAGTCCTCACCATCCCGAACATCCTCAGCATGGCGCGGCTCGTCGGCGTGCCCCTCTTCCTGTGGCTGATCCTCAGGCCGGAGTTCGGCGGCCCCAAGAGCGACGGCTGGGCCCTGCTGGTGCTCGCGCTGAGCGGGGTCAGCGACTACCTGGACGGCAAGCTCGCCCGGCGCTGGAACCAGATCAGCAACCTCGGCCGGCTGCTCGACCCCGCGGCCGACCGCCTCTACGTGCTTTCCACCCTCGTCGGACTCACCTGGCGCGAGATCCTGCCGGTCTGGCTGACCGCGGCCCTGCTGGCCCGCGAATTGATGCTCCTGGTGGCCGTGGCCGTCCTGCGCCGGCACGGCTACCCGCCGCCCCAGGTGAACTTCCTGGGCAAAGCCGCCACGTTCAACCTGATGTACGCCTTCCCGTTGCTTCTGCTCAGCGACGGAAGCGGTTGGATCGCGTCACTCGCTGCCGTTTTCGGATGGGCGTTCGCCTGGTGGGGTACAACCCTCTATTGGTGGGCAGGAGTGCTGTACGTGGTACAAGTCCGCCGCCTGGTCCGTGCGGACGCCATGGCCGACTGATCCCGCCGATTCCGGCACCCGAGTGGCTCCGATGGCCCGCTGCGCGAAAGTGCGGGACAATCATGACGGGTGAAGTCGGCTAGATCGTCATCTCTGGAGGAGGACGCTTCCGACATGAAGGCCGTCGTGATGGCCGGAGGCGAAGGCACACGCCTTCGCCCTATGACCTCGAGCATGCCCAAACCGCTCCTGCCGGTGGCCAACCGGCCGATCATGGAGCACGTTCTGCGGCTGCTCAAAAGGCATGGGCTGAATGAGACCGTCGTCACAGTGCAGTTCCTGGCCTCGCTGGTCAAGAACTACTTCGGTGACGGTGAAGAGCTCGGCATGGAGCTCAGCTATGCCAACGAGGAGAAGCCACTCGGTACCGCCGGAAGCGTCAAGAACGCCGAAGAGGCGTTGAAGGACGACGCCTTCCTGGTCATTTCCGGTGATGCCCTGACCGACTTCGACCTCACCGATCTGATCCGGTTCCACAAGGAAAAGGGCGCGATGGTCACCGTGTGTCTCACACGCGTGCCCAACCCCTTGGAATTCGGCATCACCATCGTCGACGAAGAAGGCAAGGTCGAACGCTTCCTGGAGAAGCCGACCTGGGGCCAGGTCTTCTCGGACACCGTCAACACCGGCATCTACGTGATGGAGCCCGAGGTCTTCGACTACGTCGAGGCCGACGTCCCCGTCGACTGGTCCGGCGACGTCTTCCCCCAGCTCATGAAGGAAGGCAAGCCCATCTACGGCTACATCGCCGAGGGCTACTGGGAGGACGTCGGCACCCACGAGAGCTATGTGAAGGCCCAGGCCGACGTCCTGGAAGGCAAGGTGGACGTCGACATCGACGGCTTCGAGATCTCCCCGGGGGTCTGGGTCGCCGAGGGCGCGGAGGTCCACCCGGACGCGGTGCTCCGCGGGCCGCTCTACATCGGCGACTACGCCAAGGTGGAGGCCGGCGCCGAGATCCGCGAGCACACTGTCGTCGGATCGAACGTCGTCGTCAAGAGCGGCGCCTTCCTGCACAAGGCCGTTGTCCACGACAACGTGTACATCGGGCAGCACAGCAATCTGCGCGGCTGCGTCGTCGGGAAGAACACCGACATCATGCGCGCGGCGCGGATCGAGGACGGCGCGGTCATCGGCGACGAGTGCCTCATCGGCGAAGAATCGATCGTGCAGGGCAATGTCCGCGTCTACCCGTTCAAGACCATCGAGGCCGGCGCGTTCGTCAACACCTCGGTGATCTGGGAGTCCAGGGGCCAGGCGCACCTGTTCGGCGCCCGCGGGGTCTCCGGCGTCCTGAACGTGGAGATCACCCCGGAACTCGCCGTACGGCTCGCGGGCGCGTACGCCACGACGCTGAAGAAGGGCGCCACCGTCACCACCGCCCGTGACCACTCCCGTGGTGCGCGTGCGCTCAAGCGGGCGGTCATCTCGGCGCTCCAGGCCAGCGCCATCGACGTACGGGACCTGGAGAACGTGCCGCTGCCCGTGGCGCGGCAGCAGACCGCGCGCGGCAGCGCCGGCGGCATCATGATCCGGACCACGCCGGGCGTGCCGGACTCCGTCGACATCATGTTCTTCGACAGTCAGGGCGCCGACCTGTCGCAGGGCAGCCAGCGCAAGCTGGACCGCGTCTTCGCCCGCCAGGAGTACCGGCGCGCGTTCCCGGGCGAGATCGGCGACCTGTACTTCCCGTCCAGCGTCTTCGACTCGTACACCGGTTCGCTGCTGCGGGACGTGGACACGAGCGGGATCGCCGAGTCGGGTCTGAAGGTCGTCGTGGACGCCTCCAACGGCAGCTCCGGTCTGGTGCTGCCCAGCCTGCTGGGCAAGCTCGGCGTCGACTCGCTGACGATCAACCCGGGTCTGGACGAGTCGCGGCCCACCGAGACCGTGGAGGTGCGCCGGGCGGGCCTCACCCGCCTCGGTGAGATCGTCGCGTCCTCCGGGGCGGCGTTCGGTGTGCGGTTCGACCCGGTGGGCGAGCGGCTGTCGCTCGTCGACGAGAAGGGCCGCATCATCGAGGACGACCGGGCCCTGCTGGTCATGCTCGACCTGGTGGCCGCGGAGCGGCGCAGCGGCCGGGTGGCGCTGCCGGTGACCACCACCCGTATCGCCGAACAGGTGGCCGCCTACCACGGCACCCAGGTGGAGTGGACGACCACGTCCCCCGACGACCTGACGCGGGTCGGCGGCGAGGAGGGGACGATCTTCGGCGGTGACGGCAAGGGCGGCTTCATCGTCCCGGAGTTCAGCAGCGTCTACGACGGCACGGCGGCGTTCGTGCGGCTCATCGGCCTGGTGGCGCGGACGCAGCTCACGCTGAGCCAGATCGACGCCCGTATCCCGCGGGCGCACGTCCTCAAGCGGGACCTGGCCACTCCGTGGGCCGTCAAGGGTCTCGTGATGCGCCGGGTCGTGGAGGAGGCGGGGGACCGCTTCGTGGACACGACGGACGGGGTGCGGGTCGTGGAGACCGACGGCCGCTGGGTGATGGTCCTGCCCGACCCGGCCGAGGCGGTCACCCATCTGTGGGCCGAGGGCCCGGACGACGCCTCCGCGCAGGCCCTGCTGGACGAGTGGGCGGCGGTCGTGGACAGCGCCGGCCGGTAGCGGAGCACCGCACACGCGCGTACCGGACAGGTGTCCCCGAGGACACCTGTCCGGCCCGTCGGTGGGGCCATTGGGAGGTCTCGGCCACGACGTGCGACGATGTGCGGCATGCCGCAGGTACCCCCCATTCGGAGCACTCCCGCGCGGCCCTTCCGTCCGGACGCCTCCATGTCGTTGATCACCAATGTCATGGACCACAGCCTCGACGACGGCTACGCCGAAGCCGCCGCCCGGAAGAAGGCCGCCGGCCAGGGCGCTCTGCCGAAGCCGCTCAGGGCCCGGCTGGGGCTGGCCGCGGGTCTGGTGCTGGCGGCTCTCGTCGTGACCGTGGGGGCGGCCCAGGCGCGGGTGGCGGCTCCCGTCGTCGCCAAGGAGCGCCAGGAGCTGATCGACCGCATCGACCGCGAGACGGCGGCGGCGGACAAGCTGGAGAGCGACGTCGACGAGCTGCGCGCCGAGGTGAGCGCCCGGCAGCGCCAGGCGCTCCGGCAGAGCGGCGGGAACCCCCAGGCCGACCTGGTGAGCACCCTGGCGGGCGCCACCGAGGTGCACGGCCCCGGGGTGAAGCTCGTCGTGGACGACGCCAAGGACGCCAGTACCGGGGGCAACGGCAACCCGCGCGAGACGTCGGGATTCTCCGACACCGGCCGGGTGCGCGACCGGGACATGCAGCGCGTCGTCAACGGGCTGTGGCAGTCCGGCGCCGAGGCGGTCTCCGTCAACGGGCAGCGGCTGACGGCCCTGTCGGCGATCCGGGCCGCGGGTGACGCCATACTGGTCGACAACAAACCGCTGGTGCCGCCGTACACGGTGCTGGCGGTGGGGGACGGGCCGCGGCTCAGCACCCGGTTCCAGAACAGTCCCGACGGGCTGTATCTGCACGCCCTCCAGGACAACTACGGCATCCGGACCGCCATCTCCACGGAGAGCGACCTCCGGCTGCCGGCCGCACCGAGTGTGACCGTACGCACCGCACAGCCGAGCACTGAGAAGGGCACATCGTGATCGCCGTACTGGGCCTCGTCGTGGGAGTCGTGGCCGGGCTGCTGGTCCGTCCGGAGGTTCCGGCGGTCGTCGAGCCTTATCTGCCGATCGCCGTCGTGGCGGCCCTGGACGCCGTGTTCGGCGGGCTGCGGGCCATGCTGGACGGGATCTTCGACGACAAGGTCTTCGTGGTGTCGTTCCTGTCGAACGTGGTCGTCGCCGCGCTGATCGTGTTCCTGGGCGACAAGTTGGGCGTGGGCGCCCAGCTGTCCACCGGTGTCGTGGTCGTCCTCGGCATCCGCATCTTCTCCAACGCCGCCGCGATCCGGCGGCATGTGTTCCGGGCGTGAACGAGATGACCCACCAGGACGAACTGCCGGAGAACAGGCTCCGCAAGGAGCTGCCGGCCGAGGTGCCCGCGCAGCCCGCCGCGCCCGGGCAGGGCGCCGCGGGGCCGTCCGCCGGGCCCGCGCCGACCGGCCGCCAGCGGCTGGCCAAGGGCCTGTGGCCGCCGCGCTTCACCCGGGCCCAACTCGTCGTCGCGCTGCTGCTGTTCGGTCTCGGCTTCGGCCTCGCGATCCAGGTCGCCTCCAACAGCGACAGCGACAGCGCGCTGCGCGGCGCCCGCCAGGAAGATCTTGTCCGCATCCTCGATGAACTGGACAACCGTACGCAGCGTCTTGAAGACGAGAAGCAAGGTCTGGACAAGCAGCGCCAGGAGCTGGAGAACAGCTCCGACCAGGCCGAGGAGGCCCGCAAGCAGACCGCCGAGAAGGAGAAGCAACTCGGCGTGCTGGCGGGCACGGTGGCGGCGCAGGGGCCCGGCATCACGGTGACGATCGAGGACACGAAGGGGACGGTCCAGGCGGACATGCTGCTCGACGCGATACAGGAGTTGCGCGCCGCCGGCGCCGAGGCGATGCAGGTCAACGGCGTACGGGTGGTCGCGGGCACCTACCTGACGGACTCCGGCAAGAGCGTGGAGGTCGACGGGAACAAGATCAACGCCCCGTATCGTTTCCAGGTCATCGGCAAGCCGCAGGACCTCGAACCGGCGCTCAACATCCCTGGAGGCGTGGTGCAGACCTTCGAGAAGGAGCAGGCCACCGTTACCGTGGACAGGTCGGACAAGATCGTTGTGGACGCCTTGCGGGCGGCGAAGCAGCCTGACTACGCTCGGTCGTCCTCCCAGTGAACCGGGGGTGCATGGCGTCCGTCCGGCAGGGGCATGAGGTTGCGGGGGGTCGGCGCACCGATTGGGTGGTGCGTGGTGGAAACTGTCTGGTGGATACGGACGTTGTGAGGATGTCCGGGTCGACCGGTGTACGCAGTCAGGGTTCGTCCTGCCCCACGGGCGGGTCTGTTTCGGTCAAGGGGAATCGCCCGTGAAGTTGTTTGCGAAATTGTTCGGCAAGAGCGCGCGAGAGGGCAACGAAAACGCCACCGCCCGCCATCGCGCACAGCCCGACGCGGAGGGCCGGCGCCCGCTGTTCCGGGACCAGGTAGCCGGTCAGGGGGGTGACGTCTCCGGCGGTCACGGCGCGCCGTCCGTTGACCCCGCCCAGGCCGGCGGCATAGGTTTCGGCCAACCGTCGGCCCCGGGTGCGGGCGGCGGGTACGGTTCCGGCCCGTACGGGTCCCAGGCCCCGGCGGGGCAGCCGCGGCAGGAGGATCCGTCCATGTCGGCCCTGGTCTGTACGAGGTGCGGCAACCGCAACGGCGAGAACAGCCGGTTCTGCTCCAACTGCGGTGCGCCGCTGCGTCCGGGCGCGGTGCCCGAGCGGGCCTCGGAGACGACGTCCACGATCTCCATCTCCGGCCTGGAGGCGTACGACGCGGAGGCCACCGGCCAGACGCCGATGCTCTCCCCGGAGGCGCAGGCGGCCGTGGACGCGCTGCCGCTCGGCTCGGCCCTCCTGGTGGTGCGCCGTGGCCCGAACTCGGGCAGCCGCTTCCTGCTGGACGGTGAGCTGACCACGGCCGGGCGTCATCCGCAGAGCGACATCTTCCTGGACGACGTGACGGTCTCGCGCCGGCACGTGGAGTTCCGCCGCGGTCCGGACGGCTCGTTCACGGTGGCCGACGTCGGCAGCCTGAACGGCACCTACGTCAACCGGGAGCGGATCGACCAGGTCGCGCTGGCCAACGGCGACGAGGTGCAGATCGGCAAGTACCGGCTGGTGTTCTACGCGAGCCGGCAGGGCTACTGACCCTCCTCCGGGCGCCGTCCGGAGGAACCCCCAGGGAAGGTCCATGCTTCGAACACCGAGCGGCGGCTCCGGTCACGGGGCCGCCGCGACGGACAGTGGGCTGATGAGCATCGGCGCGGTGCTGAACGCGCTGCGCGACGAGTTCCCCGAGGTCACCATCTCCAAGATCCGCTTCCTGGAGGCGGAGGGGCTCGTCGAGCCGCGGCGCACCCCGTCGGGGTACCGGAAGTTCAGCGGGGACGATCTCGAGCGCCTGGCCAGGGTGCTGCGGATGCAGCGCGACCACTACCTGCCGCTGAAGGTCATCCGCGAGTACCTGGAGGCGGTGGAGCGCGGTGAGGCCGTGCGGCTGCCGGTGCTCGGCAGGCAGCGCGACGGCGAGCCGGCGCCGGCCTCCGCTGGGGAGTCCGAGCCCACGGCGGCCCGGATCGGTCGTGCCGACCTGCTGGCCGCCGCGGAGATGGACGAGGCCGAACTCGCGGAGTGGGAGTCGTACGGGCTGCTCACTCCGTTGGAGGACGGGGTCTACGACGCCGAGGCGGTGACCGTGGCCTCCCTGGTCCGCGCGCTCGGCGAGTTCGGGATCGGGCCCCGGCACCTGCGGGCGATGAAGGCGGCGGCCGACCGGGAGGCGGGCCTCGTCGACCAGGTGGTGGCCCCGCTCAGGCGCCATCGCAACCCGCAGACCAGGGCGCACGCGGAGGACCGCACCAGGGAGCTGGCGGCGCTCACGGTCAGGCTGCACTCGGCGCTGGTGCAGACCGCCCTCGGGGTGCGGCTGCCCTGAGCGGGCGGCCCGCGCGGCCGCCGCGAGCGGACCCCGGCGCCGGCCGGAGCGGCGCGCGGCGAGGCCGGATCGGCCCGCTGATCGACCGCCCGATCCCGGCCCGACTACCCAAACGTCCCGGGCACGGCCTAGGGTTGCTGTGTGAACGAGCTCGATGTCGTAGGTGTCCGGGTCGAGATGCCCTCCAACCAGCCGATCGTGCTCCTGCGTGAAGTGGGAGGCGACCGTTACCTCCCCATCTGGATCGGACCGGGGGAGGCGACGGCCATCGCCTTCGCCCAGCAGGGCATGGCTCCCGCGCGGCCGCTGACCCACGACCTGTTCAAGGACGTGCTGGAGGCCGTCGGCCAGGAGCTCACCGAAGTGCGCATCACGGACCTGCGTGAGGGCGTCTTCTACGCCGAGCTGGTCTTCGCCAGCGGCGTCGAGGTGAGCGCCCGTCCGTCCGACGCCATAGCGCTGGCGCTGCGCACCGGTACGCCGATCTACGGCAGTGACACGGTGCTGGACGACGCGGGGATCGCGATCCCGGACGAACAGGAGGACGAGGTGGAGAAGTTCCGCGAGTTCCTCGACCAGATCTCGCCGGAGGACTTCGGCAGCAGCAGCCAGTGACACGCCGGCACCCGCCGTCGGCCGCCGAGGGTCGCGCGCAGAGAGCCCGCGAGGACATTCGGCTAGCCTTTCCCCGCGGTAGGGCACGGGAAACCACTCTTAGGGTGATTATCACTCGGCGTGCCGAGTGTGGCGATCGTTGACGCACCCCTGGTGACTGCCTACCGTCGAGGAGGCAGGTCAAGGACGGAGGTCGGCGTGAGAAGCAGCGGCGACGGTACGGCTGGGGACATCCCCGGGCGCGGTGTCGGCGGAGGCGTTCCGTACCCTTCCCCAAGCTCTCGGCTCCGCTCCAGCAGCGGATACCCCCATCACGCCGGCACGGCCGACCACGCCCCGCAGTGGCCGGCGGCCGTGCCCAGCAGCAAAGGGGCGGCGTCCATGGTGACCGAGGAGATCGGCTACCGGGGTCCGACGGCCTGCGCAGCCGCCGGCATCACCTATCGGCAACTGGACTACTGGGCGCGCACCGGCCTGGTCGAGCCGAGCGTGCGGCCCGCGCACGGCTCCGGCACCCAGCGGCTGTACAGCTTCCGCGACGTCGTCGTGCTGAAGATCGTCAAGCGGTTCCTGGACACCGGTGTGTCGTTGCAGAACATCCGTACCACGGTGCAGCACCTGCGGGAGCGCGGCTTTCAGGACCTGGAGCGCATGACGCTGATGAGCGACGGCGCCACGGTGTACGAGTGCGGCTCGCCGGACGAGGTGCACGAGCTGCTCCAGGGCGGCCAGGGCGTCTTCGGCATCGCCGTGGGCGTGGTGTGGCGCGACGTCGAGAGCGCGCTGTCCCAACTGCACGGCGAGCGCGTCGACACGGGGGAGACCCTGATCGGCCACAACCCGGGCGACGAACTGGCCCGGCGGCGCAACCGGGCGGTCTGACCACACCGGTTCGACCACACCGGGGCCGCGCCCTGCCCCGGGCTGCGCGCCCGTCCCGTCCCCGTGCCGGCACTCGGCGCGGGGGCGTTGTCAGTGGTGTGGTGCAGCATCGTAGATGTGAGAACCGCGCCCACGATCCTGCACCTCGACATGGACGCCTTCTTCGCCTCGGCGGAGCAGGCGTCCAAGCCGAGCCTGCGCGGGAAGGCCGTGATCGTGGGCGGCCTGGGACCGCGCGGGGTGGTCGCCACCGCGTCGTACGAGGCGCGGGTCTTCGGCGTCCATTCGGCGATGCCCATGGCGCAGGCGCGGCGGCTCGCGCCCAACGCCGCCTGCCTGGTGCCCCGGTTCGCCTTCTACCGTTCCATCAGCGAGCAGGTGATGGGGCTGCTGCGCTCCCTGTCGCCGCTGGTGGAGCCGCTCAGCCTGGACGAGGCGTTCGTGGACCTGGAGGCCGGGGGAGCGGCCGGGGACGCGGACTCGGCCCGGCTGGTGGGGGAGGGGCTGCGCGCCGACATCCTGGCCGTCACCGGTCTGACGGGTTCGGTCGGGCTGGCTGCCTGCAAGATGCTCGCGAAGATCGCCTCCGAGCAGGCCAAGCCCGACGGCCTCGTCCTCATCGAGCCCGGCACCGAGCGGTCCCTGCTCGAGCCCATGCCGGTGCGGACCCTGCCGGGTGTGGGTCCGGCGACCGGCGACCATCTGCGGCGGGCCGGCATTCACACCGTGGGCGAAATCGCCGAGGCGGGCGAGGGTGAGCTGGTACGACTGCTGGGCAAGGCGCACGGGCAGGCGCTGCACGCCATGGCGCTGGCTCACGACGAGCGGCCGGTGGTCGCCGAACGCGAGGCCAAGTCGGTGTCGGTGGAGGACACCTACGACGTCGACATCCACGACCGGCTGCGGGTCGGTCTCGAGGTGCGGCGGCTCGCCGACCGGTGCGTGCGGCGGCTGCGGGCTTCCGGTCTGTCCGGGCGGACCATCGTGCTGAAGGTGCGGCGGTACGACTTCTCCACGCTGACCCGGTCCGAGACGCTGCGCGGCCCCACCGACGACCCGGCGGTGGTGCGGGAGGCCGCGGCCCGGCTGCTGGAGTCCGTGGACACCACGGGCGGGGTCCGGCTGCTGGGCGTGGGCGTGACCGGGCTGGCCGACTACACCCAGGAGGACCTGTTCGCGCAGGCCGCCGGCGCCCGCGCGGAGAGCCTCGCCGAGGAACCGGCGGAGGAGCCCGACGAGGAGCAGGCCGCGCCGGCCGAGCGGCGCTGGCCCTCGGGCCACGACGTGCGGCACGCCGAACACGGGCACGGCTGGGTGCAGGGCAGCGGCGTGGGCCGGGTCACCGTGCGCTTCGAGACGCCCCTGTCGGAGCCGGGCCGGGTGCGGACGTTCCGCGTCGACGACCCGGACCTGGAGCCGGCCGACCCGCTGCCGCTGGTGCGGCGAAGACAGAACGGGGCGGAGGGGGCGGAGGGTGCGGCCTGCGCGGTGGGCGGTGTCGACCCCGCGCTGTGAGGGGTGGGGTCGGTGGGTCGCGTCCGCCGTGTCCGGTGACCGCCGCGCGGTGGGCGGGGGTGCCGGATCGGTGGGTGTGGCGAGGCTGCCTCCCGGTGGCTCGCGGGTGCGGGGGCCGAGGCCGCCTGCCTCGGTGGCGCGGGGTGAATCCGGTGGGTGAGTCGGCGGCGCCGAGGCGGCGACCGGTGGCGGCTGCGGACGGCTGCGGGTGGCTGGGACGCTTGAGGAGGGGTGAGGAGGGGGAGGGAGCGGGCTGCGGCGGGCGGGGGTGGGTGAGTCGGCGGTGCCCGGCGCGGCCCGGTGCGCGAGAGGGAGGGACCTGCTCGTGCCTGCTCGTGCCTCCTCCTGCCTGCTCGGGTCAGACCTCCTCGGTGCCCGAACCCGCGAGTCTGCCGAAGTCGTGGTCGGGGAGCGCGGGAGCGGGGGCCACGTCGAGGCCGTAGTGGTGGTAGAGCTGCAGTTCCTGCTCGGGGGAGAGATGGCGGCCGACGCCGAAATCGGGGGCGTCCTTGATCAGTGCCCGGTCGAAGGGGACGCGCAGCGCGCCGTCGACCAGTTCACTGGGCTCCAGGGGGACGAAGGCGTCCCGGGAGAACAGCCCGGTGCGTATGGCGGCCCACTCCGGCACACCGGTGGCGTCGTCGAGGTAGACCTCGTCCACCGTGCCGATCTTGTCGCCGTTGCGGTCGAACGCCTTGCGGCCGATCAGGTTGCGCGGATCGATCTCGGTCAGCACGGTCCCTCCACATGGTCGCAACTCATCCGTAAGCACTACGAAAGAGCACATTCGCCCAGGCGGCCACTCGAAGACCTGTGCGCCCGCCCCGCTGGTACCCTGGCAGCGGCTGCTGACCCCGTGCGGGAGAGTCCTCCGGCGAACACCGGAGGCGCCGAAGGAGCAAATCCTCCCCGGAATCTCTCAGGCCCACGTACCGCACGGACGAGGTCACTCTGGAAAGCAGAGCGGGTGTCGACGGCTCCCGCTCTCACCGACGGTGAAAGCCGGGCGCCGTCCAGGCGGCCCCGGTGAAGCTCTCAGGTTGAGATGACAGAGGGGGAGGCCGTCGGGGCACCCACGCCGTGGTGTCCCTCGAAGGTCGCGTCAGACCAGGAGGCCTCCGCAATGACCGCCCAGCGCATCCCGCTCTCCGAGCTCGAACAGGGCATCCCCTTCGAGCAGCGTCACATCGGCCCCGACCACGAGGCCCAGGCCAAGATGCTCGCGCAGGTCGGCTACGGCTCGCTCGACGAGCTGACCGCCGCCGCCGTGCCCGATGTGATCAAGAACGCCGACGCGCTCGACCTGCCGGGCGCGCGCACCGAGGCCGAGGTGCTGGCCGAGCTGCGTTCCCTCGCCGACCGCAACCAGGTCCTCGGCTCCATGATCGGGCTCGGCTACTACGGCACGTTCACGCCGCCGGTCATCCTGCGCAACGTCATGGAGAACCCTGCCTGGTACACGGCCTACACGCCCTACCAGCCGGAGATCTCGCAGGGCCGCCTGGAGGCGCTGCTCAACTTCCAGACCGTGGTCGCCGACCTCACCGGACTGCCCACCTCCGGCGCCTCGCTGCTCGACGAGGGCACCGCGGCCGCCGAGGCGATGGCCCTGTCCCGGCGCATGGGCAAGAACAAGAAGGGCCTCTTCCTGGTCGACGCGGACGCGCTGCCGCAGACCATCGCCGTCATCCAGACCCGTGCCGAGCCGACCGGCGTCGAGATCGTCGTCGCCGACCTCGCCGAGGGCATCCCGGCCGAGATCGCCGAGCGCGAGATCAACGGCGTGCTCCTCCAGTACCCGGGCGCCTCGGGCGCCGTACGCGACCTGAAGCCGGTGATCGACCAGGCGCACGCGCTGGGGGCCCTGGTCACCGTCTCCGCCGACCTGCTCGCCCTCACCCTGCTGAGGTCGCCCGGCGAGCTGGGCGCGGACATCGCCGTCGGCACCACCCAGCGCTTCGGCGTGCCGATGGGCTTCGGCGGACCGCACGCCGGCTACATGGCCGTGCACGAGAAGTTCGCCCGCAGCCTGCCCGGCCGCCTGGTCGGCGTCTCCGTCGACGCCGACGGCAACAAGGCCTACCGCCTGGCCCTCCAGACCCGCGAGCAGCACATCCGCCGCGAGAAGGCCACCAGCAACATCTGCACCGCGCAGGTGCTGCTCGCCGTCATGGCCGGCATGTACGCCGTCTACCACGGCCCGGACGGCCTGAAGGCCATCGCCGACCGCACCCACCGCTACGCCGCCGTCCTCGCCGAGGGACTGCGGGCCGGCGGCGCCGACGTCGTCCACGGCGCGTTCTTCGACACCCTGACCGTCCGGGCCGAGGGCCGGGCCGCCGAGGTCGTCGCCGCGGCCCGCGAGGGCGGCGTCAACCTGCGCCTGGTCGACGCCGACCACGTCTCGATCGCCTGCGACGAGACCACCACCCGCGCCCACCTGCGCACCGTCTGGACCGCCTTCGGCGTCGCTGGCGACATCGACGCCCTGGACGCCGCCGCCGCTCAGGCGCTGCCCGAGGACCTGCTGCGCACCGACGGCTACCTCGCCCACCCGGTCTTCCAGCAGTACCGCTCCGAGACCGCGATGCTGCGCTACCTGCGCAAGCTCGCCGACCGCGACTACGCGCTCGACCGCGGCATGATCCCGCTGGGCTCGTGCACCATGAAGCTCAACGCGACCACGGAGATGGAGCCGGTCACCTGGCCCGAGTTCGGGCAGCTGCACCCCTTCGCGCCGGCCGAGCAGGCGCGGGGCTACCTCCAGCTCATCCACGAGCTGGAGGACCGCCTCGCCGAGGTCACCGGCTACGACAAGGTCTCCCTCCAGCCCAACGCCGGCTCCCAGGGCGAGCTGGCCGGTCTGCTCGCCGTGCGCGGCTACCACCGCGCCAACGGCGACGAGCAGCGCACCGTCTGCCTCATCCCGTCCTCCGCGCACGGCACCAACGCCGCCAGCGCCGTGATGGCCGGCATGAAGGTCGTCGTCGTCAAGACCGCCGAGGACGGCGAGATCGACGTCGAGGACCTGCGGGCGAAGATCGAGCAGCACCGCGACCAGCTCGCCGTGCTGATGATCACCTACCCGTCCACGCACGGTGTGTTCGAGGAGCACGTCGCCGACATCTGCGCCCAGGTCCACGACGCCGGCGGCCAGGTCTACGTCGACGGCGCCAACCTCAACGCCCTGGTCGGCCTCGCCAAGCCGGGCCACTTCGGCGGCGACGTCTCGCACCTGAACCTGCACAAGACGTTCTGCATCCCGCACGGCGGCGGCGGTCCCGGCGTCGGCCCGGTCGCCGTCCGCTCCCACCTCGCGCCGCACCTGCCCAACCACCCGCTCCAGCCGGAGGCCGGACCGGCGACCGGCGTCGGCCCGATCTCCGCCGCGCCCTGGGGCTCGGCCGGCATCCTGCCGATCTCCTGGGCCTATGTGCGGCTGATGGGCGGCGAGGGCCTCAAGCGCGCCACGCAGGTGGCGGTGCTGAGCGCCAACTACATCGCCAAGCGCCTGGAGCCGCACTTCCCGGTGCTCTACACCGGCCCCGGCAACCTGGTCGCGCACGAGTGCATCATCGACCTGCGCCCGCTGACCAAGGCGACCGGCGTGAGCGTGGACGACGTGGCCAAGCGGCTGATCGACTACGGCTTCCACGCGCCGACGATGTCCTTCCCGGTGGCCGGCACGCTGATGATCGAGCCGACCGAGTCCGAGGACCTGGCCGAGCTGGACCGCTTCTGCGACACGATGATCGCGATCCGCGCCGAGATCGAGAAGGTCGGCTCGGGCGAGTGGCCCGCGCAGGACAACCCGCTGCGCGGCGCCCCGCACACCGCGGCCGCGCTCGGCGGCGCGTGGGACCACGCCTACAGCCGCGAGGAGGCCGTCTTCCCGGCCGGTGTCTCGGCGGCCGACAAGTACTGGCCGCCGGTGCGCCGCATCGACCAGGCGTTCGGCGACCGGAACCTGGTCTGCTCCTGCCCGCCGCTGGACGCGTACGAGGACTGAGCGCCGTGACGCACCAGGCCCCGCCCGGCATGTCGTGCCGGGCGGGGCCTGGTCGTGTCGGGCGCGGGCGGGACGCCCCGGGTGCGGGGCTCAGGCCGGGTAGGCGTGCGTCTGAGCCGCTTTGACGGCCGCCCAGACCTCCGCGCCCGGGTGCAGGCCGAGCTCGGCGGCGGCGACCGTCGTCAGGTCGGCGGCCAGGGCCAGCTCGCCGGTGAGGTCCGCCCGGATCTGATCGCCGTGCGTCTCCAGCCCGGCCACCTCGCACCGCCACAGATTGCGCGCGCTGCCGGCGGCCGGGCGGTCCCGGTGCAGGGTGACCGCGCTCGGCGGGAACGCCACGAAGGCCGGTCCGGACAGTTCCTCGGTGGTGGCGACGGCGGGGCCGGCCTCCAGCCGCACCCGGTGCCCCTCCGCCTGCCCCCGGTACAGGTTCAGACCGACGAGCTGGGCGATGTAGTCGGTGCGCGGCCGCCGGGCGATGTCGGCCGGGGCGCCCTCCTGCACCACGCGTCCGTGCTCCACCACCACCAGCCGGTCGGCCAGCACCATCGCGTCCAGCGGATCGTGCGTGACCAGGACGGCGACGGCCTCGAACTCGGCGAGGTGGCGGCGCAGCTGGGCGCGGACCTCCAGCCGGGTGCGGGCGTCCAGCGCGGCGAGCGGCTCGTCCAGCAGCAGCAGCCGGGGCCGGGTGGCCAGGGCGCGGGCCAGGGCCACCCGCTGGGCCTGGCCGCCGGAGAGCCGGCGGGGCTTGGCTCCGGCGTGGTCGGTCAGGCCCATGCGCGCCAGCCACTCGGCGGCCCGCGCCCGCGCCTCGGTCCTGGAGGCGCCCTGGCAGCGCGGCCCGAACGCCACGTTGTCCAGGGCGGACAGGTGCGGGAAGAGCAGGTAGTCCTGGAAGACCACGCCTACCGGGCGCGCCTCCGGCGGTGTGCGGTCCAGTGCGGCGCCGTCCAGGCGCAGATGGCCGGCGGTGAGCGGGGAGAGACCCGCCAGCGCGCGCAGGGCCGTGGTCTTGCCGGCGCCGTTGGGGCCGAGCAGCGCGACCACCTCGCCGGGGCGGGCGGTGAGCGCCACGTCGAGCCGGAAGGCGCCGCGGGCGACGACGAGCCGGGCGTCAAGACCTTCGCCGGGCACGTCCTCGGCGCGGACGCCGGCCGGGGTCTCGTCGGTGTGGGTCATGAGGCGATGTGGGTCATGAGGTGAGCATCCAGGGTGCGGGGCGGCAGCCGGTCATGAGGAGGCCGTCATCCAACGGTCCCGCAGACCGGCCAGGACCGCGATCGACACGGCCAGCAGGACCAGGCTCAAGGCGATCGCCGCCGCCGGGTCGTCCTGAAGGGCCAGGTAGACGGCGAGCGGCATGGTCTGGGTGCGGCCGGGGAAGTTGCCGGCGAAGGTGATCGTCGCGCCGAACTCGCCGAGCGCCCGCGCCCACGCGAGGACGGCGCCCGCCGCGATGCCGGGCGCGATCAGCGGCAGGGTGACCCGGCGGAACGCGGTGAAGCGGGACGCGCCGAGCGTGGTGGCCGCCTCCTCGTAGCGCGGGTCGGCGGCGCGCAGCGTGCCCTCGACGCTGATGACGAGGAACGGCATGGCCACGAACGCCTCCGCGACCACCACGCCGGCCGTGGTGAACGGCAGGGTGATCCCGAACCAGGAGTCGAGCCACTGCCCCACGACGCCGTTGCGGCCCAGTGCCAGCAGCAGCGCCACACCGCCCACCACCGGCGGCAGCACCAGCGGCAGCGTCACCAGGGCCCGTACGAAGCCGCGGCCGGGGAAGTCGGTGCGGGCCAGCAGCCAGGCCAGCGGGACGCCCAGCACCAGGCTCACCGCGGTGGCGGCGGTGGCGCTGACCAGGGAGAGCTGGAGGGCCTGCCACACCTCGGTGCTGGTCAGCTGGTCGGGCAGGGTGCGCCAGGGGGCGCGGATCAGCAGGGCGAGCAGCGGCAGCAGCAGGAACGCCAGGCCCGCCAGGGCGGGCACCAGCAGCGGCAGCGGCACGCCCCGCGCGGCACGGCGGCGCCGCGCCCCGCTCCGCGGGGTCACGGCGCCGTCGCGGCCGGTTCGGGCCAGGGTTTTCACGGCTTGAGGAACCCGGCCTGGTTCAGGACCTTCTGGCCCTCGGCGGACTTCACCAGCTCGATGAACGCCTTGGCCGCCGTGGCGTTGCCGGCGTCCTTGAGCAGGGTGATCGGGTAGTCGTTGACGGCCTTGGCCGACTCGGGGAACTCCACGCCCTCCACCTTGTCACCGGCCGCGTGCACATCGGTCTTGTAGACGACGGCCGCGTCGGCCTCCTTCAGCTCGACCTTGGTCAGGGCGCTCTTGACGTCCTGCTCGTAGGAGGCGGGGGTGAGCTTGAGGTCGCTGGCGGTCAGCGCCTTCTGGGCGGCGGCGCCGCAGGGCACCGTCTTGTCGCACAGGACGACCTTCAGACCGGACTTGGTGAGGTCCTTGAGCGAGGCGATCTTGTCCGGGTTGCCGGGCAGGGTGGCGATCTCCAGCTGGTTGCGGACGAAGGTGGCGGGCGTGCCGACCGCGTCGCCCTTGTCCGTGACGATCTTCATCGTCTTGGCGCTGGCGGCGGCGAACACGTCGGCCGGCGCTCCGCTGGTGATGCTGGCGGCCAGGGTGTCGCTGCCGCCGAAGTTGAAGGACACCTTGGTGCCCGGGTGCTGCTGCTCGAACTCCTTGCCCAGCGTCGTGAAGCTCTCCTTCAGGGAGGCCGCGGCGAAGACGGTCACCGTGCCGGAGAGCTTCTGCGAGGAGGCTCCGGAGGCGGCGGCCGACGGCGAGGAGGAGCTGTCCGACGAGTCGTCGGAGGAGGAGCAGGCGCTGAGGGCCAGCAGTGCCGCGGCTCCCGCACCGGCCACCTGCAGGGTCCGGGTCCGGCGCACTGAACGGGTCATCACGGATCTACTCCTCTGGTCGTGCACGAAGAAGGCTGTCGAGCCTAGGGGCACGGCCGTGCGGGGCCGTGCGGCGATGATACTGCCGCAGTTGAGAGGGGTAAGTCACCTGTTGCTTTGCATGAGCTGTTGTTCTGTGACTTCAGGGTCGCATGTGCGTTTATACGGCGCTCCACCTGGGGACGGACCTCCCGGAGGTGGTGGCGGTGCCGCTCGCGGAGCTTGTCCTGACCGGTGACCTCGCCCGGCCGGTGCGCCTGACCGTGCCCGATCTGCTGGGCTGGCCGCAGCACCGGGCAGGGGTGAGTTTCGAGTGCGCGACCAGCGGAGTGCGCCGCCACCGGTTCGCCGGGCCGCGGCTGTACGACGTGCTGGCCGACGCCCGGCCCGCCTTCGACGCGGCGCGGCGCAAGGACCGCCTGCGCTTCCTGATCGCGGTCGCGGGCGCCGACGGGCACCGCACGCTGCTCTCCTGGGCCGAGATCGACCCGGACTTCGCCGCCGCCCCGGTCCTGCTGGCGGTGGCCATGGACGACACCCCGCTCGACGGGACCGGGCCCCAGCTGGTGCTGCCGCAGGACCGCTGCGGGGCGCGCTACATCAGCGCCATCAGGGCGATCCGGGTGGACGGCGGGTACGCGCCGGCCGCCGCGGCCTGAGACCGGCGGCGCCGGAACCGGCGGCCGCCGCCGGTCACGCCCGGTCGATGTGCACGTTCGTGGACTTCACACGGGCGGTGGCCTCCATGCCGACCTCCAGGCCCAGTTCCTCCACCGCTTCCCGGGTCAGCAGGGAGACCAGCCGGTGCGGGCCGGCCTGGATCTCGACCTGGGCGGCCACGTCGCCGAGCTTGATGGCGGTCACGATCCCGGGGAAGGCGTTGCGGACCGAGGTGTAGGAGGGGTCCTCCTCGCCGCCGGAGGCGGCCAGCTCCACGGAGAAGGCGGCGAGGTCCCGGCCGTCGACGAGCCGCCGCCCGCTCTCGTCGCGGTGGGTGGCCACCCGGCCCGCGTCCGCCCACCGGCGCGCGGTGTCGGGGCTGACGCCGAGCAGACGGGCGGCCTGGCCGATCGTGTAGGACTGCATGCCGGCCACGATAGGGCCACCGGCGGGCTGTCCGGACGCGGGGTCGGCCCGGGGCGCGCCGCGGCCGACCGGCCGGAAGGCGGCAGGGGCCCGGCGCGGTCCGCACGAGACCGGCCCGGGGGCGTGCCGCGGCCGCTCAGCCGGTGTGCACGCGGGGCCGCTTGGCGCGGTCCGGCTCCGCCTCGCGCAGCACCTCGCGGGTGACCGGCGCGACCTCGCCCTGGCCGAAGAGGAAGAAGCGCAGGAAGTTGCGGAACGGGTTGCCCTCGGTCCACTCGAAGTAGATGTGCGGGATGCAGCCGGTCGTCCTGCGGACCTCCAGCAGCAGCGCCGCCAGGGCGTTGGGCACCGAGGACGACTGGCAGGAGAGCACCCGGTAGCGGTCGTGCAGGACCTCGCCGCGCACCGTCAGGTCCGCCTCGAACTCGGAGGGGTCGGTGACCGTCACCTCGACGAAGACGAAGTCCTCCGTGTCGGGGATGTCGTTGTCGGCGCGGATCTGCTCGATCTTGTCGTGGTACTCGGCCTTGTCGCGGCGGCCCGGCTTGTTGGCGATGAACCGGATCCGGCGGCTGGCGATGTCCCGGACGAAGCGCTGCGCCATCGGGTCCATGGTCACGCTGGTCACCCGCAGTTCGAAGGCGCGGGCGAGCCGGGACAGCAGGGACACCAGGATGATGCCCACGATGAAGCAGGCGCCGATCTTCACGCCGTCCGGGCGCTCGATGACGTTGACGACGGTCGTGTAGAGGAACACCGCCGAGATCACCGCGAACGCGATGGTCCAGTGCCGCTGTCCGGCCTTGCGGGCGGCGATGGTCACGGCGATCGCCGCGGAGCTGATCAGCACCAGCACGCCCGTGGCGTACGCGCCGCCCTGCTTGTCGACGTTGGCGTCGAAGATCCAGGTGACGAGGAAGCCGATCAGGGTGAAGACGAGCACCATCGGCCGCACCGCGCCGGCCCAGTGCGGGGCCATGCCGTAGCGGGGCAGGTAGCGCGGCATCAGGTTGAGCAGCCCGGCCATCGCGGAGGCGCCCGCGAACCACAGGATGGCGATGGTGGAGACGTCGTACACCGTGCCGAAGACGTTCCCGAGGTAGTCGTGCGCCAGGAAGGCCAGCGCGCGTCCGTTGGCCTTGCCGCCGGGCTGGAACTCCCGTTCCGGGATGAGCAGGGTGGTGATGAGGCTGGTGGCGATCAGGAAGCAGCTCATGATCAGCGCGGCCGTGGTGAGCAGCTTCTTGGTGTCCCGGATCCGGCCGGCCGGCCGCTCCTCGGTGTCGCTCGCGTCGCCCTTCACGTGCGGCATGACGGCGACGCCGGTCTCGAAGCCGGACAGGCCGAGGGCGAGTTTCGGGAAGACCAGCAGGGCCACGCCGACCATGGCGAAGACGTTGCCGTGCTGGGCGGTCAGGGCGCCGGTCCAGTCGGTCACCAGGTGCTCGGCGGTGACGACGTGCCACAGGCCCGTGACCACCACCACGACGTTCAGCGCGAGGTAGACGCCGACCAGGACGACCGCGACGCCGATCGCCTCCAGGAACCCCTTGAGGAACACCGCGCCGAGCAGCGCCAGCAGGATCAGCGTGATCAGCATCCGGTGGTCGTGCAGCGTGCTCGTCAGATGCGGGTTCTCCACCAGGTGGGTGGAGGCGTCGGCGGCCGACAGGGTGATGGTGATCAGGAAGTCGGTGGCGGCGAAGCCGAGCAGGGTGAGGACGAACAGCTTGCCCTGCCAGAACGACAGCAGGCGTTCCAGCATCGCGATGGACCCCTGGCCGTGCGGGCTCTCCTCGGCGACCCGGCGGTAGACGGGCAGCGCGCCCGCGAGGGTGACGACGACCAGGACGAGGGTGGCGACCGGCGACAGCAGGCCGGCCGCGAGGGCGGCGATGCCCGGCTGGTAGCCGAGGGTGGAGAAGTAGTCGACGCCGGTCAGGCACATCACCCGCCACCAGCGCTGACCCTGGTGCGGGGGCTCCGGCGCGGCGTGCGGCGCCTGCTGCACGCCCTTGCCCATGTCGGAGAGGCCCTCCAGCATCCAGGCGCGCAGCCGACTGGGAGGGTGTTCGGTGGTGGCCATCGGCCCTGCTCCTGAGGTACGGCTCGGTGGGATCGGGCCTTCGTGCGGACGGAGCACCAGCGTAAGCAGACAGTGACGCCCAGACCCACGGTTGCCGGGCCCAGCGGACGTCAATCTTCCGTTAAGAGTCCCGCGGACCCTCCGTCCAGCATGGCCGGGCCGGTCCCGCCGCGCACACCCACGCGTCCGTTCCGCCGCGCCGGACGGTAGCGGGTCCGGTCGCGGGGCGTCGCCGGACACGCGTCGGGGCCGGTCCGCACGCGGGGTGCGGACCGGCCCCGTGAGGCGATCCCGGGCGGCCCGCCGGAGCGGGCCGCCCGTCGTGCTCAGGCCGCGGTCACCACGCGCCCGGCGCCCAGCGGGCGGTGCGGCGCGATGACCCGGCCGTCCGGCAGGAGCTCACCGGTGTCCTCGAAGAGCAGGACGCCGTTGCACAGCAGGCTCCAGCCCTGCTCCGGGTGGTGCGCCACCAGACGGGCGGATTCCCGGTCGGCGGAGTCGGCTGTCGGGCACGGTGGCTGGTGCTGGCACATGGATGGGATCTCTCGCTCTGATGGGTGGTCCGGGATGGTCGTCGCGTCCGTTCCGCGGCTGCTGGCATTCTGCATGGCCGCCCCCCGTTTGATAAGTCGGACTGGCACCAGTGTTGCCCCGCGGGCGTGATTCCGCAGGGATTTCGCGGCACCGCTTCTCAAAGGTTCAAGACGCGTCACCCGCCCGAGCGGTTCACCTCAACTGCACTGTCACTTCGGGTGGTTCGCGGTAGCCGAGGGTGACTAGCCCGGTCGGGTCGGCGGGTGGTCCGGTCGGCGGCCGCCATTCGTCCGGCCCCTGTCCGGCTCATTGGAGTGAATTACGGCTCGCATGAGCGAATTACTTCTGCCCGTGAAACGCCGTACCCGCCGCCGGGAGATCCGGCGGCGGGTACGGGGTGTCTGTCGAAGTGTGACGGCGTGCGGGTCAGGCCGGCGATCCCAGGAGTCTCACCGGGGCGGCCCGGTGGGTGAGGAGCGGCAGCAGGTCGGCGACCCGGTGCGGCACGTGGGCCGGGATGCCGGGCGGGGCCGGCGCGAGCGGGACGAGCAGATCGGTGTCGTCCGGGTGCCCGTCGGTGCCGTCGCCGTCGATGTCGCCGTGCAGCCACAGCGTCAGCATGTACAGGCTGGGCATCGACAGCAGGCGCGGCTGGTACGGCTGGCCCATGCTCTCCGCCTGGCGCAGCGCGCGTTCGGTGGAGGTGACGTAGGGCCCCTCGAAGAAGTGCGAGAAGGCCCAGCCGTCGGGGGTGAGCATGGTCTCGGCCGCGGCCACCGCGTGTTCGCCGCTGCGGATCAGGAAGCGCCATCCGGCCAGCCGGGTCGCGGACGCCCCGTCGGCGCTGATCCGGTCCAGGACGTGCACGGGCAGGGGGAGTTCGGGTGTCGTGGGGCCCTGGGCGGCGCGCAGGGCGGGGGTCGGAGCCTCCCGGAGTGCGGTGGGGGAATCGAGTGCCGTGAGCACGGAACGCAGTGCGGGGGCGGGAGCCGGGGGGACATGCAGCGGCATGGTGGGTCGCCTCTCATTCGACAGGCACGGTGGCGCGAGGGCGCGGCGTGGGGCGTGGTGCGGACGGCGCTGTCAGCTCTTGGGCAGGAGGAGGCGGGGCCGGGTCCTGGCGGACGGGTGAGGGATGCGGAGCGTGGCATGCCGCTTTTGGCCCTGACGTCAGGGTCCAGGGCGGCGGGAGCCAACCTTCTGCCGTGGTGCAGAGTTTATACGACAAATGTTCAGGTGGTGTTTCGGCTAGCTGTTTCCCGTGTGAACGGCAAGCCGCTATTCGGCCGGAGTTTCGCGGTAATCATCCCGGTTTCCGGATGAGCGTGCCGCAGTGACCTCGGGCGGTGTCCGCCCGGCGGACGGCCGGATGCCGTCGGCGTTTTTCACGAGCCCGCCGGGGTACCCGAAACTGCTGGGCGCCCCATGCCCCGTGAATGTGCCTCTGGTCATACAGGTCCACAGTAGTCGGTGCCCGTCGGCGATGGGACGTTATCGATCGCGATGGCGGGGCATCATCCCACCTGACCGGGACCCGGCGGCCCGATCTCCGGCCCGCCCGAGCAAGGAGGGACGCTGCATGGGCGAGAAGGTCGTGGCAGGCCAGTTCGACCTGTCCGATCGCAACCGCTACCGCGACAAGCTCCGGCGGTGTCTGACGGGACTGGAGCGGCTCCTGGCGGAGAAGCGGTTCGACCGGCCGAAGAATCTGATGGGGCTGGAGATCGAATTGAATCTCGTCGGCTCCGACGGGCTGCCGAGAATGCTGAATGCGCAAGTTCTGGAACGCATCGCCAGCCGTGACTTCCAGACCGAACTCGCGATGTTCAACCTGGAAGTCAACATCGCCCCGCACCGGCTCGGCGGCCGGGTATTCGACCGGCTGGCCGAGGAGCTGAGGACGTCACTGGCATATGCCGACCGAAAAGCCGGCGAGGTCGACGCGGGAATAGCGATGATCGGCATTCTGCCGACCCTCGGCCGCGACGACCTGGTCTCCTCCAACCTCTCCGACGTCGACCGCTACACGCTGCTGAATGACCAGATCGTCGCGGCCCGCGGCGAGGACTTCGCCCTGGACATCGACGGCGTCGAGCACCTCGTGTGCACCTCGAAGTCGATCGTGCCGGAGGCCGCCTGCACCTCCGTGCAACTGCACCTCCAGGTCACACCCGACCGGTTCGCGGACGTGTGGAACGCGGCGCAGGCGGCCAGCGCCGCGCAGATCGCCGTCGGCGCCAACTCGCCCTTCCTCTTCGGGCGCGAGCTGTGGCGCGAGTCGCGGCCCCCGCTGTTCCAGCAGTCCACCGACACCCGTCCGCCGGAGCTCCAGGCGCAGGGCGTACGGCCGCGCACCTGGTTCGGCGAGCGGTGGGTGTCCTCGGCCTACGACCTCTTCGAGGAGAACCTGCGCTACTTCCCGGCGCTGCTGCCGATCTGCGACGAGGAGGACCCGCTCGACGTCCTGGCCGAGGGCGGCGTGCCGAAACTCGCCGAGCTGGTCCTGCACAACGGCACGATCTACCGCTGGAACCGTCCGGTCTACGACATCGCCGACGGCGTGCCCCACCTGCGGGTGGAGAACCGGGTGCTGCCCGCCGGGCCGACCGTGACCGACGTGGTCGCCAACGCCGTCTTCTACTACGGTCTGGTCCGGGCCCTGGCCGAGGAGCCGCGGCCCGTGTGGACCCGGCTGCCCTTCGAGGCGGCGGCGGCCAACTTCGAGGCCGCCTGCCGCTACGGCATCGACGCCCGGTTCACCTGGCCCCGGCGCGGCCGCCACTCCGGTACGGCCGAGACCGACGCCGTCACCCTCGTGCGCGAGGAGCTGCTGCCGCTGGCCGAGGCCGGCCTGAGCGCCTGGGGAGTGGAGCGGGCCGACCGCGACCTGTATCTCGGCGTGATCGAGGAGCGGTGCCGCCGCCGCACCAACGGCGCCCAGTGGCAGGCCGCCACCTTCCACCGCGCCCTGGAGAAGGGAATGGACCGGGAGGCCGCCCTCGCCGCCACGACCCGCCGCTACTGCGAGCTGATGCAGCTCGGCGAGCCGGTGCACACCTGGCCGGCCGGCCTGCCGGCACCGGTGCCGGCAGGCTGAGGGCCGCTCGGCCGAGGGCCGCCCGCCCCCGCCGGCCCG
>NZ_BAABKC010000127.1:0-31280 GCF_039543625.1 Streptomyces similanensis
GACCTCCACACCCCAAACCATCCCAAACAGAACCTGGGCGCCTTGACGGAAGACATAGAGGCACCCCCCCGCCCCCCACCCCGGTACTTTCGAGCAGTTTGCGGTCAAATGAGGAACAACATGGCCGTGCTGTAACAGGAAGCCCCTGGAGTCGAGGAAGATTCCGAGGCGTCGACAGCTCGGTTGAGCACTTCGAACGCGGTGAACAGACGAGCCGGGGGTTTCCGCCTCAGACCTGGGAAGTCCATCCGGATTGAGAATGCAGGTCCAGTCATCGGCCAGCTCACTGGGGGCGGAAGGCAGCCAAGTCTTCTCAGTGTAATAGAGCTTGTACTACACTCTCGACATGAAGCCAACCCGCGCCGGGACCACCGAGAACATCTCCGTGTCCATGCCCACCGAACTGGTCAGTGAGCTCCGTTCCCGAACCGGTCGCCGCGGTCTGTCCAGCTACATCACGGAGGCCGTCCGGCATCAGCTCGCCATGGACGGGCTCGCCGAGATCGTCGCAGCCTACGAGGAAGAGCATGGCGCGCTCACAGAGCAAGAGATCGAAGCCGCTCGTCGCGAGCTGTTCGGAGACGAGAACGTCGAGCGGGGCGCCGCGTGAAGGAACAGCCGGCCCGCTCGCTGGTGCTCGACTCCGAGGCGCTCTCCCTGCTCCTGTGCAACGACCGCGGGATGGCGGCTCGCATTGAGGCATCCCGGCAGGCCGGAGTTCCTGTCCTCGTGTCCGCGCTGATCATCGTCGAAGCCGTGCACGGCAAGACCGATCTGGCGCGCTTGAAGTGGGTGCTCTCCCGGCTGCGGGTGGAACCGGTCAGCCAGGAGGACTCCCTGACCGCGGTGAAGCTGCTTCAGGACGCAGGCGGGCTGCACGGACACAAGTACGCGATCGACGCCCTCGTTGCCGCGCTCGCCCTCCGCGTCCCGGCCCCCGTGATCGTTCTGACCTCCGACCGTGACGACTGGTCGAAGCTCTGCGGGAAGCGCGTGATCATCAAAGAGGTGTAAGCACGCCAGCTACTGGGTTCGCGAGTTCACTGCCACCAGTGCCAGCTGCTGTACCCCACGCTCAGCACCACCGGCACGTCCCGCCTGCGGGCCTCCTCGAAGGCGCCGTCCGACCAGGGCCACCAGTCGACCGGGTTGTCGGCGTGTTGGAGGAGGTAGGGGGATGTCTCATGGGCCAGTCGGTTCGGCATGTCTCCCCGACCTGCCTCATTCGCTCCGAGCGAGCACGGAACGTGATCACTCAGCTTTCCGCGCGGGCGGCGACCGAGCTCCGGGCCGACCCGTGATCGTCGCACCCTCGCGCTCGCGTGCGCCGCGAAGGACACTGTGACGCACAGGAGTTGCCGCCGGAGGGGGACGGGACATGCGGGACGGTCATCGGGCGGACGCCGAGCGGCTGCTGGGCACGGCCGTGGCGGAGGAGGTGCGGCGCTCGGGCGGCCGGGTGGACGGCGCGGTGCTGCTGTCCCGGGCGCGCGACGCGCTGGACGCCCTCGCCGGGCCGGCCGCCGAGGAGTACGCGGCCTACACCCGCGCCCTGGACGAGGCGGCGGCCGGGACGCAGACCTTCGCGCAGCGCTACGCGCGCGAGGGCGCGGGCACTCCGTTGCTGGTCGCGGGCGTCGCCGCCGTCGCCGCGGCCGTCGCCGATCTCGCGCTGGGCGCCGGCGCGGGCACCGTCGTCGGCGCGGGACTGGCCGCCCGCGCGGCCGGCGCCGCCACCACCGCGCTCAAGGTGACCGCCGCGCATCTGCCCGCCGCCCACCACCGGGCGGGCGCGGCCGGCCAGCCCGGCGGCCCGGAGCAGCTGCGGTTGCAGTGGCTCACCGCGCTGGAGGTGCGCGGCATCCGCCCGTTCCTGGACCAGCAGCGCGTCCTCACCGCCGCCACCACGCCGAAGAAGGCCGCGCCCCGGCTGCGCGGCGCCGACAAGAGCGCGGCGGCCCGCAGGCGCAGCGTGCTGGAGCAGTCCTTCGGCCAACTTCCCGAACCGGCGGGCTCGTTCGCGGGCCGGCGGCGGGAGGTGGCGCAGATCCGGCAGTGGGTGCAGGCGGCCCGCGCCAGCAGCGAGACCCGCCCCACGGTCGTCGTGCTGCACGGCGCGCCCGGCGCCGGCCGCACCACCCTCGCCGTGCGCGCGGCGCACGACCTGAAGGACCAGTTCCGGGGCGCGGTCGTAGTCGACCTGCGCGGCGACAACCCGGAGGAGCCGCCGCTGCCCACCCGGGACGCCCTGCTGCACCTGCTCAACCGGCTCGGCGCGCCCCGCGAGCAGCTCCTCTTCCGCGACCGCTCCTCCCCCGACCAGCAGGTCAAGCGGCTCGGCGAACTGTACCAACAGCAGGTGACGGGAGTGCCGGTCACCATCGTCCTGGACGACGCCTCGGACGCCGGCCAGGTCCGCGCCCTGGTCCCCGAACGCTCCGACAGCCTCGTCCTGGTCACCGCCCGCAAGCCGCTCGACCTGCCCGCCGACCTGTCCGCCTGGGTGCACCAGCTGCCCGTCGAGCCACTCGACGAGGCGGGTGCGGAGGAGTTGCTGGGCGCCGCCGCCGAGGACAGCTCGGGCCCGTACGACGCCGACTCCGCCGAGGTGATCCGCCGGCTGTGCGGCGGGCTGCCGCTGGCGCTGCGCGTCGCCGGCTCCGCCCTCGGCCCCCGCTCACCGCGCCGGCTCGCCGCCGACCTCGGGGCGTACGGCCCGGTGGAGCCGGTGGAGCGGGCGCTGTGGCTGCGCTACACCGACCAGCCGGAACCGGCCCGGCGGCTGCTGCGCCGGCTCGCCCTGGCCGGCCGCGCCTCGCTGGGCGCCGCCGCGGCGGCCGCGCTGGCGGGCACCGACGAGACGGAGGCCACCCGGCACCTGGCCGCCCTCGCCCGCGCGGGCCTGATCGACCACGTGCGCGGCAGCCGCTACCGGCTGCACGACCTGGTGCGCGCCTTCGCCCACGCCCGGCTGCTGGACGAGGAGGAACCCGCCGAGCGCACCGCCGCGCAGGAACGGCTGATCCGCAACTACGCCGAGCTGGCCGACTCGGTGCTGCGGCTGGTCGACGGCAACAACTCCACCCGCTCCGACCACTTCAGCCCGCACGGTTTCACGTCCCTGGACGAGGCGCTGCGCTGGCTGGACGACGAGTCCAGCTTCATCACGGCCGCGCTCCGGCACGCCGAGGGCGTCGACCAGGCGGCCGTGCTCGACCTGCTCGGCGCGCTGTGCGACTACTGCCTGCTGCGCGGCGACCTGTACCGGCTCGGTGAGATCAGCGAGCTGACCCAGGCCGTCGACCAGGGGCTGCTGGTCCGCTCGGTGCAGTGGCGCACCGGCATCGCGGCCCGCCAGCTCGGCGAGCTGGACCAGGCCCGCGCCACCCTGACCTCCGTCGTCGACCTGTACCGCGAGGCCCACCACGACGCGGGCGCGGCCCGTGCGCTGAACTCGCTCGGCATCACCCTGCACCACCAGGGCAACCTGACGGAGGCGGCGGCCCGGCTCCGCGAGGCGCTGGCGCTCCAGTCAGTGCCCGAACTGGCGACCGACCGGGCCTGGACGATGCACGCGCTGGCCGCGGTGGAACGCGACCGGGGTCACCTCGCCGAGGCGCTGGACCTGCTGACGGGTTCGCTGGTGCTGCACCGCGAGGGCGACTCGGTGCACGGGGAGGCGTGGGCCCACTTCCAGCTGGGCCAGCTGGCGCTGCGCCAGGACGACGTGCCGCGCGCCCGGGAGGAGCTGCGCCAGGCCCTGGAGCGCTACGGCCGTACCCGCGACGCCCGGGGCGAGGCGTGGGCGCTCACCCAGCTGGCGCGGGCCCGGCTGGTGGCCGGCGACACCGCCGAGGCGGTGGCCGAGCTGCGCCGGGCGGCCGTCCGGCACCGTGACAACGAGGACGCGCGCGGCGAGGCGTACACGCTGTACTACCTGGGGCAGGCGCTGGAGGAGACCGGCGACCTGGACGAGGCGGTGCGGGAGCTGGAGCGGTCCCGCACGATGTTCTCCCGGATGCGCGACGTCTACGGGCTGGCCTGCGCCCGGCACCACTCGGCGCGGGTGACCCGCGACCAGCGGGCGGCCCGCACCGGCTCGCTGCGCAACTCCGGTTTCGCCCGGCAGCTGCTGGTGGACGCGCGCGCCGACTTCCAGCGCATCGGGGTCGCGCACGGTGAGGCATGGACCTGTCTGGAGCTGGCCGTGGTCGACGCGGGCAACGCCCGCACCCCGCAGGCCCTGGCCCTGTGCGACGAGGCGCTGACCCTGTTCACCTCGTACGGCGACGCCCGCGGGGCGGACTGGGCGCGGTTCCTGCGCGGCACCCTGCTGCCGTTCGCTGCGCCGGGCGGGGTGGAGATCGGCACGGCGGTGGCCCAGGAGGAACTGTCGGCGCTGGCCCGGTCCGCCCATCCGCTGCGGGACGGGAAGCTGGACCCCTACGTGGACGCCTACCAGCTCCTCCTGGAGCGCGGCGTGGACCTGGACGCGGGCTGGCAGGCCTGGCGCCTGGGCATGGTCCCGGACCGGCACGCCCGCGAGGTGATGGGGGTGGAGGCCGGCGGGGTGGACACCGGTGCGGTGGAGACCGGCGGAGCGGGGTGAGGCGGAGGCCCGACGCCTCGCTTGAGGGCAGCACGACTACGCCCACCGGCGGTGACGCGACACCGGGCCGGAGGCGCCAGGCCGGAGGTAACGGGCCAGGGGCACCGGGCCGGGAAGCGGTCGGCGGGCGGGCGCCCGGCCTCGCGGGCCCCCGGGCGGGCCGGGATCAGCCCTTGGAGGGGTGGGGCCCGCCCGATCCGGAGGCGCCCTTGGGCGTGTTCCCCTCGGGGTCCGAGGCCTCCTTGAAGTCGACCTTGCCCATGTGGCGGTTCATGGACTTCATCAGGACCCACACCGCCAGGGCCATCGCCGCGAAGACGATGAAGCCGAGGACGCCGGGGGTGACCTTGTTCTTGTCGAACTCCGCCAGGGTGACCAGATGCGTCGTTGCCAGGCTCGCGCTTGCGCTCATGTCAGGCATTGTCCCTCAGAGCTGCCGGACGCCCGCAAAGAGGTCGTCCTCGGGGAGCGAGGTGTCCACGAGGGACTTCGCCAGCTCGTACTCCTCCGTGGGCCAGACCTCCTTCTGGACCTCCATCGGCACCCGGAACCAGCCCCCGTCGGGGTCGATCTGCGTGGCGTGGGCGATCAGCGCCTTGTCGCGGATCTCGAAGAAGTCGGCGCACGGCACGTGCGTGGTGAGCGTGCGCTCCTTGTGACCGGACTTCTCCCAGCGCTCCAGCCACTCCCCGTAGGGGGACTCCATGCCGCGGGCCAGCAGCGCGTTGTGCAGCGCCTCGGTGCGCAGCCGGTTGAAGCCCTGGTTGTAGTACAGCTTCAGCGGCCGGTGCGCGGGCCCGTACTCGCTCTCCGGGTACTTCTCGGTGTCCGCCGCGCCCTCGAACGCCACCATCGAAATCTTGTGCGTCATGATGTGGTCGGGGTGCGGGTAGCCGCCGTTCTCGTCGTAGGTGGTGATCACCTGGGGACGGAAGGCGCGGATCCGGCGCACCAGCTCGCCGGCCGCCTTGTCGACGTCCTCCAGGGCGAAGCAGCCGTCCGGCAGCGGCGGCAGCGGGTCGCCCTCGGGCAGCCCGGAGTCGACGAAGCCGAGCCAGTCCTGCCCCACGCCGAGGATCTCCCGCGCCTCGTCCATCTCCTTGCGGCGCACCTCGTGGATGTTCTCCTCGATGTACTTGTCGCCCTGGAGCTTGGGGTTGAGGATGGAGCCGCGCTCGCCGCCCGTGCAGGTCACGACCAGCACGTCCACCCCCTCGGACACGTACTTCGCCATGGTGGCCGCGCCCTTGCTCGACTCGTCGTCGGGGTGCGCGTGCACGGCCATCAGTCGCAGCTGGTCAGTCAAGGCTCAGTCCTCAAGGTCAAGTCGGTGCCCGCGCTCGGCGGGCGGTCAACGGGTGCCGCCCCGGGTGGTTCCTCGCTCCGGGGCGGCGGTCGCACGGCGGGCCGGGGCTTCTATAGTGACCGAATCGGGGGGCGAATAATTCCGGAGTACGGCTTCGGAGGCTCCTCGCGGGACGTCCGTCCCGCCCCTGCCGAGAGGACGATCATGAGTACGGCGAGCACCCGGCTGCCCGAGGGCCGCTACGGCCGTTCCTCGGACGAGCGTGCCGACCGCAAGCTCAGGATCGCGGCCGCCGTCCTGGGCGCGGTCGTGCTGGCCCTGATCGGCTACTTCGCCTATCACTACGTGGCCAAGAGCGAGATCAGCGCGCAGGTCGTCTCCTTCCAGACCTCGGATGCCTCGGTGCAGGTCCACCTGGAGGTCCACAAGGACGCTGGCGCCCGCGGCTACTGCACGGTGCGCTCGCAGTCGGCCGACGGCGCCGAGGTCGGCCGGGCCGACTTCCGCTTCGACGAGCACGCCAAGCAGGTCGACAAGGTCGTCACGCTGCGGACGACGTCCCGGGGCACGACGGGCGAGCTGCTGGGCTGCCACGCCGACTGACGACGCCGCCGAGCTGGGGCGTCCTGCGGAATAGGTAGGCGCTGACCAGCGTTGACGTGACGTACATGGCTTATGTCCTCCCCCTTTGGCCGCTGAATTGTTAGGCTCGTGGTTTCGCCCATCCAAGAGGGAACATGCTTCGGGGTAGGGCGATGCTTTGTATCCCCAGTACCGACGAGGAGCACCTGTGACCCAGACCAGCGAGAACGTCACCTGGCTGACCCAGGAGGCGTACAACAAGCTCAAGGACGAGCTTGAGTACCTTACTGGTCCTGCGCGCACGGAGATCGCCGCCAAGATCGCGGCCGCGCGCGAGGAGGGCGACCTGCGCGAGAACGGCGGGTACCACGCGGCCAAGGAGGAGCAGGGCAAGCAGGAGCTCCGTGTGCGCCAGCTGACCCAGCTTCTGGAGAACGCCAAGGTCGGTGAGGCTCCGGTCTCCACGGACGGCGCGGTCGCACCGGGCATGGTCGTGACGATCGCCTTCGACGGTGACGAGGACGACACGCTCACCTTCCTGCTGGCCTCGCGCGAGTACGCCAGTTCCGACGTCGAGACCTACTCGCCCCAGTCGCCGCTGGGCTCCGGCGTGATCGGCCACAAGGTCGGCGAGGACGCCGAGTACGAGCTGCCGAACGGCAAGAAGGCCTCGGTGACGATCCTGAAGGCCGAGCCGTACAACGGCTGAGGCCCCGTACACATCCCTGAGGGAGCCCCCGGCGCTCGCGGTGAGCCGCCGGGGGCTTCGTCGTACCCGGGGCCGGATCCCGCCCGTGGCGGGGCCTGGGCCGGGACGACGCCCTTACGCCGTGGCGGAGCGGTACTTGCGTACGGCGAGCGTGCGGAAGACCAGGATGATCAGGACCGAGTAGATCAGTGAGGCCCAGACCGGGTGCTGCATGGGCCAGGCGGACGAGTGCGACTGGCCGGGGTTGCCGAACAGGACCCTGCACGCCTGGACGGTGGCGCTGAACGGGTTCCACTCGGCGATGTGCCGCAGCCACGGCGTCATCCGGCCGGAGTCCACGAACGCGTTCGATATGAACGTCACCGGGAACAGCCAGACCAGTCCCCCGGAGGTGGCCGCCTCGGGGGTGCGCACCGACAGCCCGATCAGGGCGCCGATCCAGGTGAAGGCGTAGCCGAGCAGGAGCAGCAGGGCGAACCCGGCGATCACCCGGCCGGCGCCGCTGTCCCCGTCCGAGCCGACCCGCCAGCCGACCAGCAGCGCGACGACGGCGAGGACGAGCAGGGTCAGCGCCGTCTGCACCAGGTCGGCGAAGGTGCGGCCGGTGAGCACCGCCCCGCGCGCCATGGGCAGCGAGCGGAAGCGGTCGATGAGGCCCTTGTGCATGTCGTCGGCGATGCCGGCGCCGGAGCCGGCGGTGGCGAACGTGACGGTCTGCGCGAAGATGCCGGCCATCAGGAAGTTCTTGTAGGTGTCGGGGTCGGTGGTGCCGCCGATCTGCATGGAGCCGCCGAACACGTAGGTGAACAGCACCACGAACATGATCGGCTGGATCAGCCCGAAGATCACCACCTCGGGGATCCGGGTCATGCGGATCAGGTTGCGCTGGGCGACGACGAGGGAGTCACGGACGGACTGGATCAGCGCGTTGCCCGACGGGCTGGTGCGCGCGGTGTCACCGGTGGCGCTCACTGGACGGTCTCCTTGCTGCGGCCGCGGTCCTCGGCGCCGGTGCCGGTGGCCGTGCCGGGTCCGCCGCCGCCCTCGCCCTTTCCCCCGCCCCCGTCCCCGCCCCCGTCCTCGGCCGTGTGGCCGGTCAGGGAGAGGAACACGTCGTCGAGGGTGGGGCGGCGCAGTCCGATGTCGTCGATCTCGATGCCGCGGGCGTCCAGCTCGCGGATGACCTCGGCCAGCAGTCTGGCGCCGCCGGTGACGGGCACGGTGAGTTTGCGGGTGTGCTCCTCGACGGTGATCCCGCCCGTGCCGAAGCCGCGCAGCACCTCCGACGCGGTGGCGATGTGCGGGCGCGCGTGGACCACGACCTCGACGCGCTCGCCGCCGGTGCGGGCCTTGAGCTGGTCGGAGGTGCCGCGCGCGATGACCCGGCCGTGGTCGACGACCGCTATCTCGTGTGCGAGGTGGTCGGCCTCCTCCAGGTACTGCGTGGTCAGCAGCAGGGTGGTGCCGTCGGAGACGAGCTGTTTGATGACCTCCCACAGCTGCTGGCGGTTGCGGGGGTCGAGGCCGGTGGTCGGCTCGTCCATGAACATCACCGGCGGGGCGACGACGAGCGCCGCGGCCAGGTCGAGCCGGCGGCGCATGCCTCCGGAGTAGGTCTTCGCGGTGCGGTCGGCGGCGTCGGCGAGGTGGAACTGCTCCAGCAGTTCCTGGGCCCGGACCTTCGCCGCCTTGGTCCGCATCTGGTAGAGGCGGCCGACCATCTGGAGGTTCTCGCGGCCGGTCAGATACTCGTCGACCGCGGCGAACTGGCCCGACAGGCCGATGGAGCGGCGCACTTCGTTGGGCCGCGCGAGCACGTCGATGCCCGCGACGACGGCCTTGCCGCTGTCGGGTCGCAGCAGAGTGGTCAGACAGCGGACGGCGGTGGTCTTGCCCGCGCCGTTCGGCCCGAGCAGTCCGAGCACCGTGCCCTCGGGGACGTCGAGGTCGACGCCGTCCAGAGCCCTTACGTCACCGAAGGTCTTCACGAGGCCCTCGGCGTAGATGGCGCCTGGCATGTGAGTCTCCACGTCGTCGGGGATTGTCGGAAAAGCCTAAGTTTCACGGCCCGATTCCGCCTGGATTCTCCGTGAATTGGTCTACGGTTCGACCGGCGGCTTGGCCACGCGTCACACCATAACGCGATGTATCGCGTCGGTCGACGGTTTTTCCCGAACGAGTGACAAGCACGCTTCCGACCTGCGAGTTTCCGACGGCCCGGGGTCCGGGAGTCCGGGGGTCCGGGGGTCCGGGGGTCCGGGAGTCCGGGAGTCCGGGGGTCCGGGGGTTCGGGGGTTCGGGGCCGCGTCAGTCGATGACGGTGTACCCGGCCTCGCGCAGCACCCGGCCGAGTTCGGCGCAGTGCGCCGGCCCCTTCGTCTCCAGGTGCAGTTCCACCTCCGCCTCGGCGAGTCCGAGCCGCGGATCGGTGCGGACGTGGCTCACGTCCAGGACGTTGGCGTCGGCCGCCGACAGCACCCCGAGCAGCGTGGCCAGCGCCCCCGGCCGGTCCGTCAGGCGCAGGCGGACCGCCAGATAACGGCCCTGCGCGGCCATGCCGTACCGCAGCACGCGCTGGAGCAGCACCGGATCGACGTTGCCGCCGGACAGCACCGCCACCACCGGGCCCTCGATGTCGCCGGTCCCGCCCAGCAGCGCGGCGACCGGACTCGCCCCCGCCGGTTCGACGACCAGCTTCGCCCGCTCCAGGCACAGCAGCAGCGCCGCGGACAGCGCGTCCTCGCCGACCGTGCGCACCTCGTCCACCAGTTCGTCCACGAGCGCGAACGGCACGTCGCCCGGCCGGCCCACCCGGATGCCGTCGGCCATCGTCGCCGGGTGCTCCAGGGCCACCGGACGGCCGGCCGCCAGCGAGGGCGGGTACGCCGCCGACCCGGCCGCCTGCACGCCGATGATCCGCACGTCGGGCCGCAGCTCCTTCACCGCGACCGCGATACCGGCCGCGAGCCCGCCGCCGCCCATGCCGACGACGATCGTGCGCACCTGCGGGCACTGCTCCAGGATCTCCAGCCCGACCGTGCCCTGGCCCGCGATCACGTCGGGGTGGTCGAACGGGTGGATGAACACCGCGCCGGTCTCGGCCGCGTACTCCTGGGCGGCGGCCAGCGTCTCGTCGACCACCTGCCCGTGCAGCCGCACCTGAGCGCCGTAGTCCTCGGTGGCGCTGATCTTCGGCAGCGGGGCGCCCTGGGGCATGAACACCGTGGCGTGCACGCCGAGCAGCGACGACGCGAGCGCGACGCCCTGCGCGTGGTTGCCCGCGCTGGCCGCCACCACACCCGCGGCGCGCTCCTCGGGCAGCAGCCCGGCGATGCGGACGTAGGCGCCGCGCAGCTTGAACGAGCCCGTCCGCTGGAGGTTCTCGCACTTGAGGAGCACCGGCGCGCCCACCAGCTCGGACAGGTGCCTGCTGGTCTCCATCGCGGTCACCCGCGCCACCCCCGCCAGCATCTTCCGGGCGCCGCGCACGTCGTCCAGGGTGACGGAGGGAAAGGAGCCGGCCGTGCGGTGGTTCATCCCTCAAGTGTCGCAGTCCACGGGCGTTCGCATCCGGTGTGACCAACCTCTGGGACCGGTTCGCGCAGCGCCGGTACGACGCGCCGCCGGGCCGCGTACCCTGTCCCCCAACCAGCAGCCCTTCAGAAGTGAGCGTCCGGCCATGCCCACAACACCTGAAATGTCGATGGACATGACGACCGTCGGTGACACCGGTCTCCTCGACGCGCTCCAGCACGAGGTGGCCCTGTTCGCCCGCCGCGCCGAACAGACCCGGCTCGGCGGTGTGGCGCAGGTGCGCAACTCCATGGACCGTGCCGCGTACCTGCTGCTCAACCGGCTCGACCAGGAGGGCCCGATGGGCGTCAAGGCGCTCGCCGCGAGCATGGGCATCGACTCCTCCACGGTCACCCGGCAGGTGGCTCCGCTCGTCGACACCGGGCTCGTCAAGCGCACCTCGCATCCCGAGGACGGGCGCGCCGTGGTGCTGCAGCTGTCCTCGCGCGGGCTGGCGCGGCTGGCCGAGGTGCGCTCCTCCAGGCGCCGGCTGATGGCCGAGCTGACCCACGACTGGGCGCCGGAGGAGCGCGAGGTCTTCTGCTCGCTGCTGACCCGCTTCAACCACGCGCTCTCCACCCGCCAGACCTCCCCGGGCGCGGCCCCGGCGGAGGCTGCCCCGGCGGCGGAGCCCGGCCGGACGGCCTGACCCGCCCGCACCTCCGGACCACCCGCACCCCCGGACCACCCGCACGTCTGGACCGCCCGCACGTCTGGTGCGCCCGCGCATCCGGACCGCCCGCGCGTCTGGGCCACCCCCACATCTGGTGCGCCCGCGCATCCGGACCGCCCGCGCCTCTTGACCGGCGGCCCGCCCCTGGCCTGATATGAGACCGGGCCCCGTCGGCCGCGCACGGCTCCGGCCGCGCGGGCGGACCGGGACCCGCTCCCTCAAGATCGCCCTTCGCGGGAGGCGCGGTGCGAGAACGGCAGGCATGGGCCGGAGCCGACCGGGCCCGGGACTTCGAGTCGTTCGTCGCGGGCGCCGGCGGCCGGCTGCTGCACACCGCGACCCTGCTGACCGCGGAGGCCCCGGACGACAACCCGCGCGCCCGGCGCCTGCTGACCCGGGCCCTCGCGCACACGTACGCCTCCTGGGGCCGGCTGCGCGACGACGACCCGTACGACCACGTCCGCCGCCGTATCGCCACCCGCTTCGCCCGCGAGACCTGGCGCGGACACGCCCCGCTGCTGCCGCGCGCCCGCCCTCCGCTGCACGGCGCCCTGGCCGTGCTCCCGCCCCGGGAACGGCTGGTCGTCGTCCTGGCGCTGTACGAGGGGGTCGCCGAGGAACAGACGGCGGCCCTGCTCGGACTGCCCGCTCAGCGCGTCCACGTCCTGTGCGACCGCGCGGTCGCCGCCCTCGTCCGGTGAGCGCAGGCCCGCGGTGAACAGGACGGCACGCGAGAGGGTCGTACGGCGCCTTCAGGAGCAGGCGCGGCCCGAGATGCCCGCCGGGCTGTGCGCCGACGCGGTGCGCCGGGGAAGCCGGGTGCTGCGCCGCCGGGCGGCCGTCCGCCGCGTCCTGTGGCTGGCGCTGCTGGCCGCGGTGGTCGCGTTCTCGGTGTGGGCGTCGACGGCGGGACCCTGGGCGGAGCCGCCGTCGCGGACGACTCCGCCCGTGCGCGACCGGTGAGCCCGGCGCCCGCCAGGCGGCAGGCGCCGGGGTCACCGGTCGTAGCGGTCAGCCGCCGAGGGCCTGCTTCAGGTCCTCCAGCAGGTCGTCGACGTTCTCGATGCCGACGGACAGCCGCACGAGGTCGGCCGGCACCTCCAGGGCGGAGCCCGCGGTGGAGGCGTGCGTCATGCGGCCGGGGTGCTCGATCAGGGACTCGACGCCGCCCAGGGACTCGCCGAGCGTGAAGACCTTGGCACGGTCGCAGACCTCGACGGCCGCTTCCTCGCCGCCCTCGACCCGGAAGGAGATCATGCCGCCGAACGCCTTCATCTGCTTGGCGGCGACCTCGTGACCGGGGTGCTCGGGCAGGCCCGGGTACAGCACGCTCGTCACGCGCGCGTGCCGGGAGAGCATGTCGGCGATCTTCGTGGCGTTGTCGCTGTGCCGGTCCATGCGCACCGCGAGCGTCTTGGTGCCGCGCAGCACCAGCCAGGAGTCGAACGGTCCCGCGACCGCGCCCATGGCGTTCTGGTGGTACGCCAGCTCCTCGCCGAGGGCCGCGTCGCCGGTGATCAGCGCGCCGCCGACGACGTCGGAGTGGCCGCCCATGTACTTGGTCAGCGAGTGCACGACCACGTCCGCGCCGAGGGAGAGCGGCTGCTGGAGGTAGGGGGTGGCGAAGGTGTTGTCGACGACGAGGCGGGCGCCGGCGTCCCGGGCGACCTGGGCGACGGCGGCGATGTCGGTGATGCCGAGCAGCGGGTTGGAGGGGGTCTCCACCCACACCACCTTGGTCTTCGGCGTCAGCGCGGCCCGTACCGCGGCCGGGTCGCTGGTGTCGGCGACCGACCACTCCACACCCCAGCGGGAGACGACCTTGGCGAACAGGCGGAAGGTGCCGCCGTAGGCGTCGTTGGGGATGACGACGTGGTCGCCGGGGGCGAGCAGCGTACGCAACAGGCAGTCCTCGGCCGCCAGTCCGGACGCGAACGCGAGGCCGCGGCGGCCGCCCTCCAGGGCGGCGAGGTTCTCTTCCAGGGCGGTCCGGGTCGGGTTGGCGCTGCGGCTGTACTCGTAGCCGCCGCGCAGACCGCCCACGCCGTCCTGCTTGTAGGTCGAGACCTGGTAGATCGGCGGGACGACCGCGCCGGTCAGGGGGTCCGCGGTGTTGCCCGCGTGGATCGCGAGAGTCTCGAAGTGCTCACTGATGTGCCTGTCACTCATGCGCCCGAGCGTAGTGCGCCGGGACGGCCGGTGCGGGTCGGCGGGCCGGACGGGGTCCGGCCGGGGGCCGGGCCGCCGGGCGCGCGGGCCGAGGGTCCGGCGTGCGGGGCGGGTCGGTCCGGCGTGCGGTCCGGGCCGGTCCCGGGTGCGAGGCCGGTCGGTCCAGGGTGCGGCCGGGTCCGGACCGGTGCGCGGTACGGGCTCGGCGGAGTTATCCACAGGTCCGGGCGCAGGTTGGCCAATTGTCGGCGCGGTCTGGTTCGCTGGGGGCATGGAAATTCTGTGGGTCCTGATGGCGCTGGTCATGCTGGGCGTCGTGCTGCTTCCGTTCATGCGGCGCAGGCGCGGCGCCATCGAGCAGGTGCCGCCCGGGCACCCGGACGCCGCGGACCCGGCTCACTACGGATTCGCGCCCGAGGAGGAGCTGGACGTCCGCATGCCCGGTCCCGACCAGGATCTGCTGGACGTGCTCGACCTGGTGCAGCGCACCCAGGACTACCGCGCGGCCGCGCAACTGCTGGCCGGCACCGAGAGCGAGGGAGAGCTGCGCTGGCAGCGCGTGCAGGCGTTCGCCGGCGCCGCGGCGCTGGAGTTGCAGCAGCGGCCGGGCGGGGTGCACGAGACGCCCGGCGGCCAGTGGCTGCGGGTGTGGCGGGCCGAGGCGCCCAAGGACGCGGGCGGCGCGGCCGTGCACGCCGAGTTCCTGGTGCAGCAGGCGTGGCGCACCTCGACGCCGGGCACGGACGAGTTCCGGATCATCATGGAGGAGGCCAGGGAGACCTGCGGGCAGGCCGCGCTGCTGGCGCCCGGCGACCCGGTCCCGTACATCGTCGAGCTGGCGGTGGCCCGCGGCCTCGGGTACGCCCAGCCGGAGTTCGAGCAGTTGTGGCTGAAGATCGTCGACCGGTCGCCGGCCCACATGGGCGCGCATCTGGCGGCCCTGCACTACTGGTGCGAGAAGTGGCACGGCTCGCGCGAGCTGGCCACGGCCTTCGCGGAAGCGGCGGCGGGCCGCGCGCCCAGGGGCTCGCTGCTGGCGGCGCTGCCGCTGTTCGCGGTCTTCGAACACCTCCCGGAGGTGAACCTGGTCCGCGGCTTCTACCAGAGCGAGGTCGTCACCAAGGCGGTGCACGGCGCGCTGTTCGCGGTGGAGGCGGCGCGCCCCGGCGACCCGATGACGGCGCACGCACGCCACCTGCTGATCTTCTTCCTGGTCCGCTCCGAGCGCTGGGCGGAGGCCATGAGCCAGCTCATACACGTCGACGGCCATGTGGGCGCCCTGCCGTGGACGCTGTCCGCGGACCCGGCGGCGGAGTTCGCCGTCTACCGCGCCCTGGCGGTGGCCGGCTACGAGGCGAACGGCGGCAGCCCGGCGACCCTGCCGCACTGACCGGGGTCGGGGGCGGCCGGCCGGGCCGCGTCGGGGTCAGCCCTCCGTGCGGACGGGCAGCCGCCATCCCGGACGGGGGAAGTGGCAGGTGTAGCCGTTCGGGTAGCGCTGCAGGTAGTCCTGGTGCTCGGGCTCGGCCTCCCAGAAGGGGCCGACCGGCTCCACCTCGGTGACGACCTTGCCCGGCCACAGCCCGGAGGCGTCCACGTCCGCGATCGTGTCCTCGGCGATCCGCTTCTGCTCGTCGTCCACGTAGTAGATCGCCGAGCGGTAGCTGAGGCCGACGTCGTTGCCCTGGCGGTTCTCGGTGCTCGGGTCGTGGATCTGGAAGAAGAACTCCAGGATCGCGCGGTAGTCGGTCCTCTCGGGGTCGAAGAGGATCTCCACGGCCTCCGCGTGCGTGCCGTGGTTGCGGTACGTCGCGTTCGCCACGTCGCCCCCGGTGTAGCCGACCCGGGTCGCCGTCACGCCGGGCTGCTTGCGGATCAGCTCCTCCATCCCCCAGAAGCATCCGCCCGCCAGCACGGCCCTCTGCGTCTGCGCAGCCATCGCGACCCTCCAATGTCTCGGTCAGCTCGATCACTCGGGCCGCTCGGCGCACACCGCCGATACCTGCCCATTCTCCTTAACGCCCGATGGTTCGAGGCCATTCCGTGTCCGCTCGGGACCGCGTGGGTTCGTGGGCAAGGAGACCTCAGGCTGCTTGACCAGGGCACCTCGTACGGCCGCCTGCGGACGGCCTTCTGGGAGTCGGACAGTGGGTACGGTCTAGCCCGTGTCCGGTGCACGCAGGGTTGGTCGCCCGTGGGGCGTGTGCTGGTTGACCGCGCGCGACTAGGGAGCTGGTACGGGCATGGCCGTTGGCGCTGCTCGGTCGGATGAGGGGTTCACGTCGGCGGGGGCCGCGCGGGTGATGAGTGCCGCGTGCAGGGCGGCCGGGCTGGACGACAGAGACGCTGAGCTGATCCGCCTCGGGGAGAATGCTCTGTTTCGGCTCGCCTCGACCCCGGTGGTCGTGCGGGTTGCTCGCGGTGAGGAGTACCTGCCCAAGGCGCGCACTGAGGTGGGCGTGTCGCGGTGGCTTGCCGCGGAAGGGTTCCCGGCTGCACGCATCGTTGATGACTTGGAGCAGCCCTTGATGATCGAGGGGCACCCGGTGACCTTCTGGCACCTCATCGTGGAGGGCGATCGCAAGGCGACGTATGGAGAGTTGGGAAGCGTCCTGCGTGGCCTGCACTCCATGACACTGCCGGCCGGGCTGGCTTTGCCGCCATTCGATCCCTTCGGCAAGCAAGAGCTGCGGATCAGCCGGGCTGCAATCCCGGAGGACGACAGGGTTTTCCTGCGTAAGCGCTGGCGGGAGCTACGCGACCAGTTCGAGGAGCTGCGGTTCGAGACGCCCCAGGGGCCGGTGCACGGTGATGCTCACGTGCAGAACCTCATGGTGGACGATCAAGGGCAGGTCATCCTGATCGACTTCGAAGCCTTCTGCTTTGATCACCCCGAGTGGGACTCGATGGTCACGGCCACGGAGCATCACAGTCTTGGGTGGCAGACCGACGAGCAGTACGCCGACTTCGTCCGGGCCTACGGGCGGGATCTGTACGACTGGCACGGCTATGACACGCTCCGTCGGCTTCAGGAGTTCGGCATGACGACGTGGCTCATGCCGAACATCCAGGAAGACCACGAGACGGCTGACGAATACCGCCGGCGCATCGACGCGCTTCGCCACGATGACGCTCCTCGTGACTGGCGACCGCGGTAGTCGTTACCCGTCCTCGTCGTCCAGGCGGGCGAGCGCTTCGTTGAACTGCTCGTTGCAGGCGACGACGGGGTGGGTCGCGTGCACGCCGACCTGTGCCTGGAAGTCGCTGACGTAGCGCTGGAAGCGGTTGGACTGAAGGGTGTCGCCGGCGTCCACGGCGAGGCCGGCTGGGGTGACGGCGTCCTCCAGGTCGCCGCTCAGTAGCTGGCTCTGGGCGAGCACCATGCGGCAGAAACCGAGGGTGCGGGCGTACTGGGGGTTGGTGCTGTCGACGGCGCGCTGCGCGTGGTCGACAGCTTCGCGGCGCATCTTCAGGTCGCGGAAGCAGTGGCAGAACTCGCCGAGGAGTTCGCCGTCGTCGAAGTAAACGAGCCATGCGGGGTCGTCGGCGGTGTCGGCCTGGCCGAAGTGGCGTTCTGCTTGGTTCATGGCGTGGCCGGCTCCGGTGTGGTCGCCTGTGCTGGACAGGGCGCGGGCTTCCATGGCCCAGTAGCTGGCCATGGCGCGTGGGGTGGCGCGGCCCTTGGCACCCGCGACGGCGGCTCGGGCGAGCTGGATGGCTTAAGTGTGATGGCCGAGGTAGTTGGCCTGGTGGCTGAGGTTGCCGAGGATGCGGGCACCGAACATGCGGTCGTCGGTGACCTGGGTCAGGCGCAGGTGGCGGTGAGGTAGCGGTGGGCGAGCCGGTGGTTGCCGACGTCATACGCGGTCCATGCCAGCAGTTGTGAGACCTCGGCTGCGGCGCTGAAGAGTGCGTGGCCCACTCTGTCGCTGTAGCCGGCGCTGAACAGCGGCGGTACTTCGTGGCGGAAGTAGTGACGTAATGCTCGGTGGCCGTGGCCTCCGCCGTATTTGAAGTCGAGTTGCATGAACGTGGCGGCTGCGTCTCTGATCGCGCGTACGTCGCGCATGCCGACTCGCTGCTGCGTGGACCGGTCGGCTCGGATGCCGTCGGGGCGCGCGATCATCCACGAGAGGACCGCTGCCGTGAGGTCGGCGTCCGCCACGGCCCAGCGGTCGGTGACGGCCGTCTCTGCGCGTTCCTGAGCGAGTCCGTCCAGCACGGACAGCACGTCGGGCAGGGTGTTCGGATAGCCGACGGGGTCCGAGGCGGTCGGCGGCGTGGGGTCGAAGAATCCGAGATCGCCCGGTGTGACGCGGCGGCCCAGACGCACGCTGAGCACGTCTGCCATGATCGCTGCTGTCTGCGGTTGGATGCCCGCACCGTTCCGCCAGCGCTGCACTGAGACGTGCGTCGTCCCAAGACTGAAACCCTGCTGGTCGGAAGCGTCTCTCATCCGCTTGGCGAGGCCCTTGTTCGAGACCTTCGCCTCGTACATCACTGCGATCAGGTGCTCGTTCGGCTTTCGGCTCATGCCCCCCGCCAAGCCAAGGATGACAGCGAGTGTTCATCGTGTCACAGTCCGGTCGGTGTCGGGGGGTTCATCGGTGAACCCCTTCGCCTCTGCCCGTGTTCATGTGAACCCCCTGGTGAACGCTCCCCGTCATGCCCGCCGGCCCGTGTACTGGCGTGCGTGATGCAACCGACGCCGAACGAGCCGCCTCGGCTCTTGGAAGGGGACGTGATGGATGCGGGCAAGGCCGAGCGGTTGGCCGGCGAGCTGGACGCGTACACCCACTGGTTCGCCGCACCGCCGGCCCCGTCCGCCGATGGGCACTTCCTGACGCTCACGCTGTTCGCCGAGTTCAGGAACACGGCGCGTACGGCTCGTGAGATGACTGCGGTGTTCCTCCGGGGAGCGGGCGCCGACGCGGTCGTGGACGACGCTCGGCTGGTCGTCTCGGAGCTGGTCGGCAACGTGGTGAACCACGCGGTGCCGGATCGTCACCTGGCCGTGGTCGGCGGCTGCCGCCGTGTCGACGTGACGTTCAAGCTGTGGCCGAAGTGGCTGTTCATCGGTGTGACCGACGAGGACTCGACGCCCCCGCTGCTCCCGGCGGGAGAGGCCCTCTCGCCAGGGCTGCTGGGAGAACTGTCGGAAGCGGTGCTGCCCGACAACGGTCGTGGCCTGCTCATCGTGCAGCGACTGGCAGCGGCTGTCTGGTGGTCGCCGGAGGAACAGGGCGGCAAGACGGTCTGGTGCCGCTTCGACCTGGGCGCCGGGACAGGGAGCTGACCGTACTGATGATCTCCGGGTACCGCCCCTCCCCTGATCGCGAAGGAACGATCGATCCGCCGGGCGGTCGGTGACGGCCCGCAGGGGGTTCGTTGTTCCTGCGGGCCGGGCGGCGACGCCTTGCGTCCGTCGGGCTACGCCTGGGCGTTCTCCTTCACCGTGATGCGGCCCTTGCGGATCGTGGCCAGGCGGGGGGCCTTCTTGGCCAAGGCGGAGTCGTGGGTGACCATGACGAAGGTCAGGCCGTGCTCCTTCCACAGGCGTTCGAGGACGTCCATGATCTCGTCGCGGGTGGACTCGTCGAGGTTGCCGGTGGGCTCGTCGGCGAGGAGGACCTTGGGCTGCTTGACCAGGGCGCGGGCGATGGCCACGCGCTGCTGCTGGCCGCCGGACATCTCGCCGGGCAGGTGGCCGAGCCGTTCGCCGAGGCCGACCGATGTCAGCGCCTCGGCGGCCCGCTCGCGCCGCTCCTTGGCCTTGACGCCCAGCGGGACGAGAGCGGTCTCGACGTTCTCCTGCGCGGTGAGCGTCGGGATCAGGTTGAAGGACTGGAAGACGAAGCCGATGTTCTCGCTGCGCACCTTGGTGAGTCTGGCCTCGGACAGCTTCGCCATGTCGGTGCCGTCCAGGACGACCTCGCCGGAGGTCGGCCGGTCCAGGCCGCCGAGCATCTGCAACAGCGTGGACTTGCCGCCGCCGGTGGGGCCCTGGATGACCAGCCGGTCGCCGTCCCCGATGGTCAGGTCGATGCCGTCGAGGGCGAGGACGGCCTCCTTGCCCCGGGTGTAGCGCTTGGTGACGCCTCTGAGTTCGTACATGGGTGAAGCAGCTCCTGGAGGGATGCGAGAGGGGGAGGTCGGGGGCGGGCGCGCTACTCGACCCGGCGCAGCGCGTCGGCCGGGCGCAGGCGCGAGGCCCGCCAGCCGCCGAACCCGCCCGCGACCAGGCCGCCGGCCACCGCGAGGCCGACCGCGACGGCGATGGTGGTGAGGCTGACCGGTGCGGTGAGCGCCACTTCGAGGGTCTTGGCCGTCTGCCGGCCGGGGCCGCCGAAGCCGCCGCCCCCGCCACCGCCGAAACCGCCGCCCCCGCCACCGCCGAAGCCGCCCCCGGCGGAGCCGCCCGAGGAGCCGAGCTGCGCCTGGAGCGTCGGGCTGATCGCGCTCACCGCGTAGGCGCCAGCCAGCCCGAGCGCGATGCCGAGGACGCCGCCGACCAGGCCGTTGACGACGGCCTCGCCGACCACCTGCCGGGTCACCCGGCCCGACTTCCAGCCCAGCGCCTTCAGCGTGCCGAACTCGCGCACCCGCCGGGAGACCGCCGAGGAGGTCAGCAGTCCGGCGACCAGGAACGCGGCCACCAGGACCGCGATCGACAGCCACTTGCCCACGTTGGTGGCCAGGCTGGAGGCGGTGGACAGCGAGCCGGAGACGGTGTCGGCCAGGTCGGCGGAGGTGGTGACCGTGGTGCCGGAGACGTTCTTCTGGATGGCGCCCTTGACGGTGTCGATCTTCTGAGAGTCGGCCGCCTTGACGTAGATCGTGGTGACCTTGTCCTTGTTGCCGCTGAGCGTCTGCGCCTGCTGGAGCGGGATGTAGAGGTTGGCCGCCGCGTCGCCGCTGTCGGCGGTCGCGATGCCGATCACCTGGAACTTGACGTCCTTGATGGTGACCGTGCCGCCGGTCGTGAGCTTCTTCTCCTTGGCGTACGCGGAGTCGGCGACGACGACCTTCGCGTTCGTCTCGGTGGTCTTGAAGGTACGGCCGCTGGTGATCTTCGAGGAGGTCAGCGGACCGAGGTCGGGGTGGGCCACGTCGGCGCCGTAGACGCTGTACTGGTTGACGTCGAAGTTGGCGCCGCCGCCCTGGACGCTGCCCTGCGGGGCGGACTGGCCGCCGCCGAACCGGCCGCCCTCGCCGCCGCTCCGCTGCTGCTGGAACTCGCCGCGGGTGAACTGGCCGCTGATCTTCACCACGTTCAGGCTGAGGCCGCCCACCGCCGAGGAGACGCCCTGCTGACCCGCGACCTTGGTGACCGTCGCGGCGGACAGCGTCGTGAAGCCCTGCACCTGGACCCGGTCGCTGCTCTGGGTCTTCTTGTCGTCGTTGCCCTTCGCGTCGAACTGGAAGCGGGGGCGCTGCGAGGCGCCGGAGGTCGGCGTCGCGGCCTTGGTGACGGTCATGTCGGTGCCCAGTCCGTACAGCGACTGGAGGACCTTGTCCTGGGCCTTGCTCATGCCGTTGGACACGGAGGTGACCACGATGACGAGCGCGATGCCGAGGGCGAGACCGGAGGCGACGACGAGGGCCGCCTTTCTACGGCGGCGCAGTTCGCGCCTCAGGTAGGTGAAGAACATGCGCCGAAAGCTAGGGACGCACCGTGATGAAGCGATAAGCCCGGCATAAGAGGAGGATGAGAAGACGTCGGCCCGCCGTCACCGTGAGGCCCGTGGGGGCGTGCCCGGGGCCCGGAAAACGCCGATGCCGCCCTCAAGGGGCGGCATTGGCAAGCTGGTTGAGCGGGTGTCAGACGGCGGAGCCGGCCGTCCACTGGGACCAGCTCATGTTCCAGCCGTTGAGGCCGTTGTCCGGGGACACCGTCTTGTCGCCGGTGTTCTGCACGACCACGACGTCACCGATGAGCGAGTGCTGGTAGAACCACGCGGCCGGCGTGCCGGCGTCGTTCGCGCCCTTCTTGTCCTGGAGGCCCACACAGCCGTGGCTGGTGTTGGCGCTGCCGAAGACGGACGGCGCACCCCAGTAGTTGCCGTGGATGAAGGTGCCGGACGTGGTCAGGCGCATGGCGTGCGGCACGTCCTTGATGTCGTACTCGCCCTTGCCGTCGGAGTCCTTGAAGCCGACCGAGGCGCCGTTCATCCGGGTCTGGGTGAACTTCTCGGAGATCACCATCTGCCCCTCGTACGTGGTGTGCTCGGGGGAGCCCGCGGAGATCGGGATGGTCTTGACGGTCCTGCCGTCCTGCGTGACCTTCATCTGCTTGGTCTTCGCGTCGACGTAGGAGACCTGGTTGCGGCCGACGCGGAAGGTGACCGTCTTCTGCTGGACGCCGTAGACGCCCTGCGCGCCCTGCACACCGTCGAGGTCGAGCTTCAGCGTGACGGTGGAGTTCTCCGTCCAGTACTTCTGCGGCCGGAAGTCCAGGCGGTTGGCGCCGAACCAGTGGCCCACCACCTGCTGGCCGGTGGAGGAGGTGACGGTGATGCCCTTCTGGACGGCCGCCTTGTCGGTGATCGCCTTGTCGAAGTTGATCGACACGGGCATGCCGACGCCGACCGTGGTGCCGTTGTCCGGCGTGAAGGAGCCGATGAAGCTGTGCGCCGGGGCGACGGTGGTGAACGAGGCGTTCTCGTGGGCGGCGCGGCCCTTGGCGTCCGTGGCGGTCGCGGCGAGCTTGTACGTGGTGGCGCGGCTGAGCTGGGCGCTGGGCTTCCAGCTCGTCTTGTCGGCCGATATCCGACCCTGGACGGGCTTGCCGTCGGTCGTGGTCATCGTGACGTCCGTCAGGGTGCCCTTGGCGACGGTGACGGCGGCCGCGTTGTTGATCGAGGCGTTGTCGGAGCCGTCCGCCGGTGTGATCTTGATCTGTGCCTCGGACGTCTCCTGCGCCGCGGCCTGATCCGACTTGGCCTGCGAGGTGCTCTCGTCGCCGCCCCCGTCGGCCGCCTTGCTGCCGGAGCAGGCCGAAAGCACCAGTACACCGCCGAGCAGTGCGGACGAGGCCGCCAGGGCCCTGCGCCGCCTACTGTTCGTCATCACACGCTTCTCCATCGTCGCCGAATTCCCCAGGACCCCTTGCTTCCCCCGTCAACAACCCACAACGCTACGACCGTTTCGTCCCGTTCCCCAACGCGTGCGGATGTGGGACACACCACGTCCACCGGAGGCGGGCGCGGGTCTCACCGGTCTGAGCGTCGTGCCGCTCCCCCTCATTCTCGCCGAGACCTCCGGCCCGACCGGACGGGGTCGTGCCCGGTGTGCGCGGAGGACGGCGGAGCGGGCCGCCGGTCCCTCCCGGTGGGCCTTCCCGAGCGGCGCGAAGAGATGCGGCCGGGGGCCGCGAATTCACGCGGTGTCTCTTGTCACAGCGGGATCGGGGCGGGGCTGGTTTGGCGCAACTCCGTGCGAAACGCGGCATTTCGTCGCGTCTCGGGCAACTCGGCCGAGTGGCGGCGGAGTTCAGAGGCCGAGGCGCTCGCGGCGCACCGAGTACACCACGAACCCCGCGCCCAGGGCGAGGAAGGCCGTGCCGCCGACGACGTACGGGGTGGTGTCGAGGCTGCCCGTGTCGGCGAGCAGCGGACCGTCCTCGGCGGTGGTGGTGGCGGCGGTGGTGGTGTCCCGTTGCGTGCCCGCGTCGGTGCTGGTGCGGGTCCCGGTGTCGGTGCCGGTACGGGCCTCGGTGCCGGTACGGGCCTCGGTGCCGGTGCCGGTACGGGCCTCGGTGCCTGTACGGGTCTCGGTGCCGGTGTGCGGGGTGGCGTTCTGCGGGGCGGACGCTGCCCGGAAGCCGGCTGCGGCGGCCGAGCCCTCTGCGGGCACGGTCAGGGTGCGTTCCCCGGCCTGTCCCCGCTCCGCGTCGCGCGCCGCCGAGGCCGGACCGGCCGCCGTTCTCGCCGGCGCGTCCCCGGTCGCGCTCGCGGAGGGGACGAACCACAGGGCGCCCAGCAGGGTGCCCGCGGCGGTGGCGGTCAGCAGCGTACGGCGAGCGGATGACACGGAATATCGATCCCCCTTGTGGCACTGGCGAATTGGCCGTGTGGAGGCGATGTTAGTGAACATCCCGGGTCACGGGAAAGTCACGGGGGGGCCGGATCGGCCGGTGCCTTCCGGGCGGCGCTTCGCGCACGGGTCCCCGCCGCGAACCATCGCGGCGGGGACGGCCGTTCACCGCAACGGGCCGGTGACCGTCTCGGCCGCCGCGAGCAGTCCGCCGTCGTGCACGAAGGCGTCGGCGGCGGCCAGGTCGGGGGCGAGGAAGCGGTCCGGGCCGGGGCCGCCCACGCCCGCCGCCCGCGCGGCCTCGATGACCGCCCGGGTCGCGGGGGCCGGGGTCAGCCCCTCGCGCAGCTCCACGGCGCGGGCGGCGGCGTACAGCTCGATCGCGACGATCCGGGTCAGGTTGCCGACGGCCGTGCGCAGCTTGCGCGCCGCCGACCAGCCCATCGAGACGTGGTCCTCCTGCATCGCGGAGGACGGGATGGAGTCCGCGGAGGCCGGTACGGCCAGGCGCTTCATCTCGCTGACCAGCGCGGCCTGCGTGTACTGGGCGATCATCAGGCCCGAGTCGACACCGGCGTCGTCGGCGAGGAACGGCGGCAGGCCGTGGCTGCGGTTCTTGTCGAGCAGCCGGTCGGTGCGGCGCTCGGCGATGGAGCCGAGGTCGGCGGCGGCGATGGCGAGGAAGTCCAGGACGTAGGCGACCGGGGCGCCGTGGAAGTTACCGTTGGACTCCACCCGTCCGTCGGGCAGCACGACCGGGTTGTCGACGGCGGCGGCGAGTTCGCGCTCCGCCACGAGCCGGGCGTGCGCGAGGGTGTCCCGGCCGGCGCCGGCCACCTGCGGGGCGCAGCGCACCGAGTACGCGTCCTGCACGCGCGGGGCGTCGTCCTGGTGGTGGCCGGTGAGTTCGGAGCCCTTGAGGACCGCCAGCATGTTGGCGGCGGAGGCGCTCTGGCCCGGGTGCGGGCGGATGGCGTGCAGCTCGGGGGCGAGGACCTTGTCCGAGCCGAGGAGCGCCTCCAGCGACAGGGCGGCGGTGACGTCGGCGGACTTGTAGAGGGTGTCCAGGTCGGCCAAGGCCATGATCAGCATGCCGAGCATGCCGTCCGTGCCGTTGAGGAGGGCCAGGCCCTCCTTCTCGCGCAGCTCGACGGGCTGGATGCCGTGCTCGGCGAGCAGTTCGCCGGCCGGGCGGACGGCGCCGTCGGGGCCCTCCGCCTCGCCTTCGCCCATGAGGGTGAGGGCGCAGTGGGAGAGGGGGGCGAGGTCGCCGGAGCAGCCGAGGGAGCCGTACTCGTGCACGACCGGGGTGATGCCGGCGTTCAGGATGTCGGCCATGGTCTGCGCGACCTCGGGGCGCACGCCGGTGTGGCCGGAGCAGACGGTCTTCAGGCGCAGGAACATCAGCGCCCGTACGACCTCGCGCTCCACCCGCGGGCCCATGCCGGCCGCGTGCGAGCGGACGATGTTGCGCTGTAGCTGGGCGCGGAGTTCCGGGCTGATGTGCCGGGTCGCCAGGGCGCCGAAGCCGGTGCTGACGCCGTAGACGGGTTCGGGCTTGGCCGCCAGGGCGTCCACGATCTCCCGGGCCGCGGCGAGGGCGGCCAGCGCGGTGTCGGAGAGTTCGACCCGGGCGCCGGCGCGGGCCACGGCGAGGACGTCGGACGCGGTGACGCCGGTCGTCCCCACCACCACAGTGTGCATATCCATATTCAGGAGCGTACGCATTGAATGCGGGGATGTCACTAGTGGGTGACGTGGGTGACCCTTACCCGGGGGTGGCCGGGTTTCGGGGCTTGGAGGTGGTCGGGGTTCGGGGCCTGGAGGTGGTCGGCGTTCGGGGCCTGGAGGTGGTCGGGGTTCGGGGCGGGTGCCTCACGCGCGGCGGCCTCTGAAGCGGCGGCGCTCCGCCCGGAGTCGCGGGAGCGGGGACGACTCGTCCGCCAGGCGGACCACCGGGTCGTCGGGGCCCTCCCGGCCGGCCACCACCGGGCGGTCGGCGCGCAGCGCCTTCGCGCGGTACTGCGCCGCGTCCGCCAGCCGGAACAGCCGGCGGGCCGACGGCACCGGGCCGATGTCGTCCTCCGTCGACGCCACTCCGCACGCCACCCCCTCCCCCAGCTCCAGTTCCGCCGCGCGCCCGCACAGCTCCTCGGCCGCCTTGACCACCTCGTCGGCCGACGAACCCACCGCGAGCAGGCAGAACTCGTCGCCGCCCAGGCGCGCCGCGAGCGCCCCCGGCACCATCGCCCCGCACAGCGACAGCACCGAGCCGAAGCGCTCCAGGAGCCGGTCGCCGACCGCGTGGCCGAGGGTGTCGTTGACCCGCTTGAGGCCGTTGAGGTCGCAGACGACGAGGCTGACGGGCACTCCCTCGGCGCGGTGCCGCTCGATGGCCTCGTCCAGGCGCAGGTCCACGGCGCGGCGGTTCGCGAGACCGGTGAGGGCGTCGGTGAAGGCCAGCCGGTGGGCCTCCTCCAGCCGCTCCGTCTGCGCCAGGCCGGCGGCCACCACCGCCGCCAGGACGGTGGCGAAGTCCGCGTCCGCGCGGTCCAGCAGGGGGGCGCCGGTCCTGCGGGCGACGTACAGCTCGCCCCAGGCCCGGCCGTGCTGCACGATCGGGGCGACCACGCAGCAGCCGCGGCCCCTGCGGCGCAGGGCGGCCACTCGCTGGTGGCAGTAGCCGGGCCGGCCGGCGGCTTGGCCCTCGGCGGTCTCCACCCAGGCGTCGGGCTCGCCGCCGGAGGCCCAGCGTTCGTGCAGGAACTCGGTGATCTCCGGGAACTGATGCACCGGGTACGTCTCGTCCTCCGGGAACTCCTCCTCCTCGGGGGCGCGGTCGCCCACGTTCACCAGGACGCGCAGGCGGCCTCGGTCGCGTTCCCACACCGAGAGTGCGGCGAAGCTGCCCTCCAGCGCGCGGCACGCTCCCAGCGCCGCCGCGCGCCACGACTCGCGCGGAGTGTGCGCCGCGGCCATGCCCTGCGCCAACGCCACTACGGCGGCCAGCCGTCTGTTCTCACCCATCACCCCAGGCTAGGGATGTTTTGCCCGAACGGGGACTCGGACAACGGTGAGTGCGGGTGCGTGCGCCTCGGGGTGCGTCGTGGGTCGGGGCCGTGGTGGTGCGTCCAGCCCGCCGCACACGGACGTACGGCCCTGAGTCGCATGGGTTGAACTGGGATGTGACCGCAGTACGCGGCGGGCTCGGACGCACCACCACGGCCCGCTCCCGTCGTCGGGCGGGTGCGGGCCGTCGGGGGGCGCCCGCCGCGTCGGCCGCAGGGGCCACCGTCATACGGCGGCTGCGGGGCGGCTGGGGGGCGGCTGGGGGCGCTGAGGTGGGCAGGGGTTACTCGCCCGGCCAGGCCGGCGCGCGCTTCTCGTTGAAGGCCGCCACTCCCTCGGCTCGGTCCGCGGAGAAGGCCGTCGTGCGCCAGGCCGCGTCCTCCACGTCGAGGCCCGCCCGCAGGTCCAGGCCCTGACCCAGACGCAGGGCCCGCTTGGCGGCGCGTAGGCCGATCGGGGAGTTCGCCGCCATCCGCGCGGCCAGCGCCAGCGCCTCCGTACGGTCCTCGCCCTCGTCCACCAGCTGGTCCACCAGCCCGAGACCGTGGGCCTCGGCGGCCTCCAGGCGGCGGGCCGTGAAGATCAGCTCGGCCGCCCGGGCCGCGCCCACCCGCCGGGGCAGCAGCTGGGTGCCGCCGCCGCCCGGGATGACCCCTACGGACACCTCGGGCAGCCCCACCACCGCCGTCCGGTCGGCCACGATCACGTCGCAGGAGAGCGCCAGCTCGAAGCCGCCGCCCAGCGCGAAGCCGTGCACCGCGGCGATCGTCGGCATCGGCAGTTCGAGTACGCCGGTGTACGCCCCGCGCGCGACCGGTCGCTGCCGCATCAGGTCGGCGTCGCTGAAGGAGTTGCGCTCCTTGAGGTCCGCGCCGACGCAGAAGGCCCGCTCGTGCGAGGACGTCAGGACGACCACGCGCGCGTCCCGGTCCGCGGCGAGCGCCGCGCACGCCCCGGCGATGGCGCGGGCCATGTCGGTCGACACGGCGTTCATGGCCTTCGGCCGGTCCAGCACGAGCTCCGCGACGTAACCGTGCCGCCGCACCAGTACGAACTCGCCGAACCGTTCCTCGCTCATGACACCCTCCCGGTTAACGCGTGTTAACAAGACTGCTGGTCCGATCATCGCAGCCTTGCCTGTCCGGGGGAAGGGCGGTCGGCTCGGCGCGCTCCCCTTGTCGAGGTCCGGCAACCCGTTCGAGTGATATCTCGCCCGACTTCCGCATCATCCGCGTGTCGGCGCATAGCGTTCCACGGCGCACCTGGGGCGCGAGGGCATCGGGAGGACGGCGATGACGGACGGCAGTGCGGTGCGGGACGGTCGGGTTCCCCTGGGCGTCATCGGTGTGCGGGTCCGGGGGCGGCATCGGCGGCCCCGGGGGCGCAAGGCGCTGCTCGTCATCTGCGGTCTCGCCCTGGTCGCCGGTGCGCTCGGTCTCGTACGGCTGACTCCCGAGTACGCGGGCAGTGGGCTCGGGAACGGGAACGCCGAGGCGGAGACCCATGCGCCGCGCGCCACTCCGCAGGGGGAGGGTGAGGAGGAGAAGGGGAAGGGTGCTCGTGCGGGGGGTGGGGAGCGTTCGGGTGGGAAGGGGGCCGTCGCGTTGCCCTCCGTGCGGGTTCCCATGGGGGGTGCGGGGGGTGCCGCTGTGACGTGGGGCGGGGGCGGTGGCGGTGTCTCGGGGGTGGTGGCGGCGCCTTCCGGGGGGTCCCCGGGGGGTGCGGCGGGTGTGAGGGGTTGGGGGCGCGTCGTTCCGCGCGTCTCGGGGGCGGCAGCGCCTTCGGTCACCGCGTCTGCGCCTCGGCCTCAGTCGTCCGCCAGTGCGCGTGTCAGTCCGGTTCCGGTGCCGTCGCCGGCTCCGGGTCGTGGTGCGCCGGCCGCGTCGGGGAGTCCCGCTCCGGGGCCGTCCTCCGGGGGCGGCGGGCTGTGTCTTCCGGTCATCGGGCTGTGCGTCGGCCTCCGCTGAGCCGGGCGGGGGTCACGGCGCCGCGCTCTCGCGCCGGGTGAGCAGCCAGGGTTCGATCACGCCCAGGCCGCGGACCGGGCGCTGCCACGTCGGTTGCAGGGCGAAGCGGTACACCGGGGGCTCCTCGCCCTCCTTCTCCGCCGCCGCGGCGGCCTCGGCCGCCTCCGCCTCGGACGCGGGGGCGTCACCGGTACGGATCAGTTCCTCGGCGAACGCGCTGTCGACGAGCACCGCGTCCCGCGGGGCTATGGAGGTGAGGCGGGAGGCCAGGTTCACGGTCGTGCCGAAGACATCGCCCATTCGGGTGGTGACCGTGCCGAACGCCATCCCGACCCGCAGCTCGGGCATCGTCTCGTCGTTGCCCAGCGTCTCCACCAGCCGCAGGGCGATGTCGGCCGCCGTCCCCGCGTCGTCCGCCGCGTACAGCACCTCGTCGCCGAGCGTCTTGATCAGGCGGCCGCCGCGCGCGGCCACCAGGTCGGCGGAGGTCGTCTCGAAGGCCTCCACCAGCTCGCCCAGCTCCTCCTCCTCCATCCGGCGGGTCAGCCGGGTGAAGCCGACCAGGTCGGCGAAGGCGACGGCGAGCCGCCGGTCGACCATCTCCTCGTCGTCCGCCGCCTGCACCACCCGCCCGGCGGAGGCGGCCAGCTGGCGGCGCCAGACGTAGACCAGGAACTCCTCCAGCTCGGGCAGCAGCAGCTCGACGATCGGGTACGTCACCTCGGTGCGCGTCATGCCCGGCTCGGGCGGCTCGGTCAGACCCTCCAGGAAGGAGTCGATCTGCCACTCGGCCAGCCGGGCGGTGGTCTGCCCGGTGGACCGGGCCACCTGTACGGCCATGGCCTCGCTGAGCAGCCCGGCCTCGACCAGACCGGCGAGGCGCCGCAGGGCCAGGACGTCGGCCTCGGTCAGCGCCTTGGCCTGGCCTATGTCGGCGAAGCCCATGGCCCGCCAGAAACGGGACGCCAGTTCCATGGAGACACCGGCGCTGCGGGCCGCCTGGAAAGGGGTGTAGCGCCGCTCGGCGCCCAGGATCAGCTGTTCCAGTCGCAGTGCGAGCGGATCCTCGCCGGAGTCGGCGGCCTCGGCCTCCGGGTCCACCCGGCCGTCCGCGTCGTCCGCGCCGGAGCCCGTGTCGTCGACGGTCACCTGCTGCCCTTCCCATCTGCCACGGTCAGGTCTCGACCGGCCTCAACTCTACGGCAGGTGTGCGCCAGCTCACTCCGTCAGGTTGGGCCGAGGGGGGACCTGACCGGCGTCTTCTCGGGCCCCGGCCCCCTCGGCGGGCCGAGGGTCCGCCGTGGGGAGCAGGCCGGGCCGGGCCCCCGCCCGCCCGGCACGTACGCGGGGGCGGCCGGGTGTCACGCCGGGCGCAGATGGACGATGTCGCCCGCTCCCACCGGCTCCTGCACGCCCTCCCGCGTGGCGAGGACCAGCCGGCCGTCTCCGTCCACCGCCACCGCCTCGCCGATCAGCGACCGGTCGCCCGGCAGTTCGGCGCGCACCCGGCGGCCCAGGGTGGCGCAGCCCGCCGCGTACGCCTCCTGGAGGCCGCCGACGGCCGGGTCGCCCCCCGCGGCGCGCCAGCGGCCGTACCAGTCCTCCAGCGAGCGCAGCACCGCCCGCAGCAGCGTGTCGCGGTCGGTGCTCACCGCGTCGGCCAGGGCCAGCGAGCCGGCCTGCGGGACGGGCAGCTCGTCCGCGCGGAGGGTGACGTTGATGCCCACGCCGATGACGACGCCGTCGTTCCCGGCCCGCTCGACCAGGATGCCGCCCGCCTTGCGCTCCTCGCCGCCGACGGTGACCAGCAGGTCGTTCGGCCACTTCAGCGCCGTGTCGACGCCGGCCGAGCGGGCCAGTCCGGTGGCCACCGCCACCCCGGTGAGCAGCGGCAGCCAGCCCCAGCGGGCCACCGGCACCTCGGCGGGCCGCAGCAGCACCGAGAAGAACAGTCCGGAGCGGGCCGGGGCGGTCCACCGCCGGTCCAGGCGGCCCCGCGCCGCGGTCTGCTCCTCCGCGATCAGGACGGCGCCCTCGGCCGCCCGGCCGGCCTCGGCGGCGGCCACCAGGTCCGCGTTGGTGGAGCCAGTGCGCTGCACCACGTCCAGCGCCGACCACAGGCCGTCCGGGCGGACCAGGCCGCGGCGCAGCGCCGTGGCGTTGAGGGGCGGGCGGTCCAGGTCGGACCAGCGGCTCGCGGCGGGGCCGTTGGAGGAGCCGTCGTCTGCGTCACGAGGTGTCATGCGAGCCAGCCTAGGTGTGGCAAACGCCGCACTGCCGATCGGTGGGGCCGCCACTACGCTACGGCTGAGTAACCGTCCCCCCTTTTGAGCAGGCAGGGAGCCGCATCCCGATGTCCGAGCCGGAAGAGCGTCCAGAGATCAACGAGATCGACCTCCACACCACCGCGGGGAAACTCGCGGACCTTCAGCGGCGCATCCAGGAAGCGACGCACGCCGGCTCCGCACGCGCCGTCGAGAAGCAGCACGCCAAAGGCAAACTGACGGCCCGTGAACGCATCGAACTCCTCCTGGACGAGGACTCCTTCGTCGAACTCGACGAGTTCGCCCGGCACCGCTCCACCCACT
>NZ_BAABKC010000128.1:0-150518 GCF_039543625.1 Streptomyces similanensis
GGCCGGGACCGGCCGCCGGGTGCGGTGCCGGAGGCGCGCCCGGACACGGGGCCCGGCGGTGGTCGTGCGGGCGCGGCCGTCCGTACCGTGCGCACGGGCCGCGACCGGCCGCCGGGCGAGGTCGCTCTGCGGGCCGGGCGCGTCGCCCCCGTGAGCCGGGGGAGCGGGAGCGCGGCGCGCCCGGAGCCGCCGGACGACGGCGGACGGGCGACCGGACCGGCCGCCCCCGCCGACGCGGAGAGGCGGCCAGAAGGGGCGCCGCTCCGCGTGCTCGTCCTGCGGGCGCTGGGGCTCGGGGACCTGCTCGCCGGGGTGCCCGCGCTGCGGGCGCTGCGGCGCGCCTTCCCCGGGTACGAGATCGTGCTCGCCGCACCCGCCGCCCTCGCGCCCCTCGCGCTCGCCACCGGCGCCGTGGACCGGCTGCTGCCCGCCGCCGCGCCCGGGCGCGCCGTACCCGAGACCCTCGACTGGACCGGCCCGCCCCCGGACGTCGCCGTCGATTTGCACGGCAACGGACCGCCCAGCCACCTGCTGCTGGCCCGACTGCGCCCCGGCCGCCTGTTCGCCTTCGCGCACCCCGGCACGCCCGGCGTCGACGGCCCGCCCTGGCACCCCGACGAGCACGAACGGGACCGCTGGTGCCGGCTGCTGCGCTGGTACGGCCTCGACGCCGACCCCGCCGACCTGCGGCTGCCCCGGCCCACCACGCCGTCCCCCGCTCCCGGCGCGGTGGTCCTGCACCCCGGCGCCGGTTCCCCCGCCCGCCGCTGGCCCGTCGACCGGTTCGCCGCCGTGGCCCGGGCCCTGCGGGACCGCGGCCGGCACGTCGTCGTCACCGGGGGAGCGGACGAGGCCGGCCTCGCCGCCACGCTCGGCGAGGCGGCCGGCCTGCCCGGCACCGACGTGTTCGGCGGCGGCCTGTCCCTGGACCGGCTCTCCGCCCTGGTCGCCGACGCCCGCGCCGTCGTCAGCGGCGACACCGGCATCGCCCACCTCGCCGTCGCCCACGCCACCGCGTCGGTCACCCTGTGCGGCCCCGTACCGCCCGCCCGCTGGGGCCCGCCGCCGCACGACCCGCGCCACCGCGCCCTGTGGCACGGCCCCGAAGGCGACCCGCACGGCCGCCGCCCCGACCCCGCCCTGCTCGCGATCACCGTCGACGAGGTCCTGGACGCCCTCGACGCGCTCCCCGGGCCGTCGAGCTGAACCGAGGGGACCAGCACCATGGAACGCTCACCCATCGGGGTGGTCATCGCCACCCGCAACCGCTCCGCCTCCCTCGCCGTCACCCTCCGCCATCTGCTCGCGCTGCCCGAACGCCCCGAGATCGTCGTCGCCGACAACGCCTCCACCGACGACACCCGCACCCTCCTGGCCCGCGAGTTCCCGCAGGTCCGCGTGGTCGCGCTGCCGTTCAACCGGGGCGCCCTCGCCCGCACCCACGGCGTCCGCGCCCTGCGCACCCCCTACGTCGCCTTCAGCGACGACGACTCCTGGTGGGCGCCGGGCGCGCTCGCCGAGGCCACCCGCCTCTTCGACGCCCACCCCCGGCTCGGCCTGCTCGCCGCCCGCACCCTCGTCGGCCCCGAGAACGCGCCCGACCCGCTCAACGAGGTCCTCGCCCACTCGCCGCTCGGCCCGGCCGCCGACCTCCCCGGCACCCAGGTGCTCGGCTTCCTCGCCTGCGCCAGCGTCACCCGCCGCACCTCCTACCTCGACGCGGGCGGCTTCCACCCGCTGATCTTCTTCGGCGCCGAGGAGACCCTGCTCGCCTACGACCTGGCCGCCCGCGGCTGGGGCGTCACCCACAGCCCCGACGTGGTCGCCCACCACCACCCCGCGCCGAAACCGCGGCCCGACCGCCCGGCCGTCCAGCGCCGCAACGAAGTCCTCACCACCTGGCTGCGCCGCCCCCTGCCGCTCGCCCTCGCCCGCACCCGCGCCCTGGCCGCCGACGCCCGCCGCGACCCCGAGGCCCGGCGCGCGCTCGGCGAGACGCTGACCCGGCTGCCCGCCGCCCTGCGCGCCCGCCACCCGCTGCCCCCGCACCTGGAACGCGCCGCCCGCCTGCTGGACACCGACAGGGGCGGCGCGCGCCCGCGCACCGGCACGGGCGCCGGCACCCCCGTGGACGCCGGCGCGGACCGCCGGGCCCGCGCCGACCTCGGAGGCACCCCATGACCGACCCCCGCACCACCGTCGTGGTCATCACCCACAACCGGCGCCCCGAACTCCTGCGCACCCTCGACCGGCTGGCCGAACTGCCCGAACAGCCCGAGATCGTCGTCACCGACAACGGCTCCACCGACGGCACCGCCGCCGCCGTGGCCCGCCGCCACCCCGGCGTACGCCTGCTCACCCCCGGCCGCAACCTCGGCGCCGTCGGCCGCAACCTCGCCGTACGGCACGTCCGCACCCCCTACGTGGCCTTCTGCGACGACGACTCCTGGTGGGCGCCGGGCGCGCTGGCCGGCGCCGCCGATCTGCTCGACCGGCACGCCGCGCTCGTCGCCGTCACCGCCCGCATCGTCGTCGAACCGGCCGGCACCGAGGACCCCATCGTCGAGGAACTGCGCGACTCGCCCGTGCCGGGCCCGGGTTGGCTGCCGGGCCCGGCGCTCGGCTCGTTCCTCGCGGCGGCGACCGTGCTGCGCACCGACGCGTTCCGGCGCGCCGGCGGCTTCCATCCGCGCCTGTGGCTCGGCGGCGAGGAGGAACTGCTCGCCGCCGACCTCGCCGCGGCCGGCTGGTGGCTGACGTACGCCGAACACCTGACGATCCACCACCAGCCCTCGACGGTCCGCGACGCCACCCGCCGCCGCCGGGACGGCATCCGCAACACGCTGTGGTTCACCTGGCTGCGCCGCCCGGTACGGCCCGCCCTGCGCCGCACCCTGCACCTGGCCCGCACGGTGCCGCGCGACAGCGCCTCGCTGCGCGCCTTCGCCGAGGCCGCCGCCGCCCTGCCGTGGGTGCTGCGCGAGCGCCGCGTGCTGCCGCCGGAGGTGGAGGGCCGCTTCCGCCTCCTGGAGGACAGCCAGCGCCGCTCCAAGGCCCGCTGCTACACGGGGTGACGGCCGTGCGGAAGCCCCGCCGTCCGCTGCGACGGCGGGGCTCACCCGCGTTCCGCGTCCCCCGGGCGGACGGCCGCGCTCAGCCCGTCCGCGACCACCGGCACAGCAGCCGGAAGCCGGCGAACAGGGCCACCGGCCACACCGCCGCGAACGCCCAGACCACCGCCACCTGCGAGGTCACGATGCCCGCGGTCATCAGGCCGAGGGCGACCGCCGCCAGCACCGTCACCGTGACCGGATGCGGCGCGTAGGCCGCCATCCTGGACAGGTCGGGACGGCGCCGGCGCCGCTGCACCGCGCGCAGCCGCCGGGCCAGCCGGCGGTCGCGGTTCAGGGCGCGCTCTATCTCGTCCAGGATCTTCTGCTCATGCTCGGGGAGTCGTCTTGTCGACACTGTTGCTCCTACGGGGGGAACGACCTGCCTGCCGCGTCCTCTCCCGTGTGCCCCGCGGGCCGTTCGGACTAACCGGCGCCCGGCTGCCCCAGCGCCGCCACCAGTTCCTCGGACCCGTCGCCCCCCGCGCCCGCCGCGAACCCCCGGCCGACGCGCCGCGCGGCGTCCCGGCCGGCGGCCAGGCACCAGTGCCACCAGCGGTCCAGCTCGGCGGCGCCGTCCTCGGCCAGCAGCTCGGCGGGCACCAGCGCGGGCCAGCCGCAGGCCCGCGCCTGCGCGGTCACCTTCGCGCCGCCCTCGACCGGGTCCACGGCCAGCGCGGGCGTCCCGGCGCGCAGCGCGAGCACCATCCCGTGCAGCCGGTCGGTGACGACCAGGTCCAGGCGCTCCAGGACGGCCTCCAGCTGCGCGGGCGTCGCGCACAGCCGCCAGTCGCGGGTGTCGAGCCGGGTCTCCAGCTCCAGCCGCGCGCAGTCCTTGCCGTGCAGCCAGCCGGTCAGCCGCCGGGCCACCGCGTCGTGCCGCCGGGCCGTCCCGTACTCGTGCTGCCCGTGGGTGAGGACCACCCCGACGACGGGCCGGGCGGGCAGCGCCGGGGCGGCGGCGGCCAGGTCCCGGACGGGCTCGGCGGCCGGGGCGTCGCGGGCCAGCACCCGGTGGAAGCCGGTGACCGCCGGGCCGTGCGGGTCGATCACCGAGGTGCCGACCGCGATCCGCAGACAGTGCGCGAACCGGCGGTGCAGCTCCTCGATCTGCGGCCCGTGCAGCGGCCCGCACACGAAGACCAGCCGCCCGTACCGCTCGGGCGCCACGTCCGCCAGGTGCAGGGCGTCCGGCCGGAACCCGGGGCTCCAGGCGACGTCGTAGCCGAGCCCCGCGCGCCGCAGCACGTCCTCGACGCGCCGCAGCGCCAGGACGTCACCGGCGGTCGCCTCGCCGTCCGGGAAGGCGAACCAGCCGGTGAGCAGAATCCGTGACGCGTGTGGTTCCTGGTGCACAGTGCGCCCGGGTGCCCCCGCCGCCGCACTCCATGCGCCGCCCTCACCCGACCGGGCGCACCCCGCGGCGCCGCACCTCCCGTCAGGGCGCCCCGGTTCAGGTCTCCTGCTCGTCCTCCTCCGAGGCGAGGCTCAGCTCCACGTCCACGACCCCGTCGTCCTGGAACAGCTCGGACGCCAGCCGTCCGGCGTCCGCCGTGCCCTCCAGCCGCAGCAGCACCCGCGCGGCGGAGTCGGTGCGGCCGGGCAGCCGGTCGGCCTTCACCTCCGTGATGCGGAACCCCCGCCGGGTGCACGCCTCCATCAGCCGCGGCAGCAGCGCCCGGCCGGTCAGATACGTCAGCCGCACCTCCACCGCCCTGGGCGTGACGCCCACCGTGCGCCCGGACAGGTACGGGTAGCCGCGGACGACGAGGAAGTGCAGCGCGGTCGTCGCCAGGGCAAGGATCGGCAGCCCGCCGCCGCAGGCCATGCCGACCGCGCAGGTCAGCCAGATCGTGGCCGCGGTGGTCAGCCCCCGCACCGCGTCCCGCCGTACGAAGATCAGACCGCCGCCGATGAAGCCGATGCCGGAGACGATCTGGGCGGCCACCCGGGACGGGTCGAAGGAGACGTGGTCCAGGCCCAGCACATTGGTGAACCCGTGCTGGGACACCTCCATCATCAGGGCGCTGGCGACCCCGACCAGGGTGTGGGTGCGCAGCCCGGCGCTCTTCTGGTGGGCCTCCCGCTCCCAGCCGATCAGGCTGGACAGCAGCAGCGCCAGACCCAGTTCGGCCAGTTGGCGCAGTCCCTGTCCGTTGGCCACGTCCCACAGCGGAACGGCGAGCCCCGGCATGCGTCTCCCCTCGTCGGCGTCGTGTCGGCCGTCCGTCGGCCCCGTCGCCCATTGTGTGGCCGCGGGGGCGCTGCCGGGGTACCCGGCACGGGAGATCGGAAAGCGCGCGGCGGAAGGAGCGGTGCCGGTGCCGCGGATGGACGCCGAACAGGCGCGGCGGCGGTTCGCCGCCGCCCGGGTGGCCCGGCTGGCCACGGTGGACCCGGCCGGGCACCCCCGGCTGGTCCCGGTGGTGTTCGCCGTGTACGCCGCGGATGACGGGTTCGGCGGGTACGGCGGCGGGTACGGCCTGGTGACGGCGGTCGACCACAAGCCCAAGCGCACCCCGCGTCTGGCCCGCCTCTGCGACATCGGGGCGAACCCGGCCGTGTGCCTGCTGGCGGACGCCTACGACGAGGACTGGGACCGGCTGTGGTGGGCCAGGGCCGACGGCACGGCCCGCGTCGTCGCGCCGGACGCCCCGGACCCCGGCGACCGCGAGCGCTGCGCGGCGGCCCGCGCCCGCCTGTGCGGCAAGTACCCGCAGTACCGCGCCGCCCCGCCCGGCGGCCCGGTGATCGACGTCGCCGTCCACCGCTGGAGCGGCTGGCGGGCCGCCGGACCGGACGGCTGACGGCCACGTTGTTTGGGCCCGCCGGATCCGGTTACGCGGCGCGCAGCCCGCTGAACCCGCACGCGAAAGAGGCCGGTCGCCGAGGCCGACCGGACGACGATCGCCGAGGCCGTACGCACACGAGGCGAAGGGAAGCGACCGTGCACGACGCCCCCCGTTCCGGCACCGAGCCGCGCCACGCGCGCAGTCCGCTGCGGCTGCGCCGGCTGCTGTCCGGTGTCTTCCTGCCCGTCTTCGCCCTCGCCGCCGCCCTGTTCGCGTACTGGGCCACCCGGTCGGGGCCCGGCGACAGCCCCGGCGGCACGGTCCTGGCCACCCTGGCCGGCGTCTGCGCGGCGCTCGCCCTGATCGCCGCGGTGGACCTGCTGGTCGTCGGCCGCCGGCTGCACTCCGGACGGGGCCGGACCGTCTGACCCCGGCCGGCGCGTCGCGCCCCGCGCGGGGCGGGCATGGAGAGGGGGCGTTGCGGGCCGCTCGTGGTGGCTCGCAACGCCCCCTGGTATCGCACCCGGGGGATCCCCCCGGGAACCTTCAGGGGCCGACCTGCGCCGTGACCGGGCCGGAGAAGGTGGTCAGCCGGGTGTAGACACCCGGGTAACCGGCCTCGGCACAGCCGTTGCCCCAGGAAGTGATCCCTGCCAGGACGCCCCCGACTAGCAGGGGACCGCCGCTGTCGCCCTGGCAGGTGTCTGTGCCGCCGGACCGGGGTCCGGCGCAAACCATGTCGCTCGCGACGAAGTCGGAGCCGTAGGCGCTCTCGCAGTCGGCGTCGGAGGCGACCGGGACGGTCGCGGTGCGCAACTGGTTGGAGGAGCCGCCGCTTTCGGAGGTGGTGCCCCAGCCGAGGATCCGGGCGGTCGTGCCGGCCGCGTACACGTCCGTGTCGGTGGGGGAGACGTACTTCGCCGGGGTGTACGGCATCGCCGTCGACAGGGTCAGCACGGCCACGTCGTCACCGCCGGCCGCGTCCGTGTAGTCCGGGGCCACCCAGATGCCGTCCAGGCCGCTCACCGTGCCGTCGGCGCCGTCCAGATAGGTCCGGCCGCCGACCACGCGGACGTTCCCGGCGCCCTCGCCCGCCACGCAGTGCGCCGCGGTGACCACCTTGCGCGCCGCCACCAGGGTGCCCCCGCAGAACTGGTTGCCGGCCGCGTCCGTGAGCTGCACGACGAAGGGGTAGTCGGCCGTCGTGGTCGTGGTGCCGCCGACGATGGGCCGGGGGGCCTCGGCGGGGCGGGGGTCGGCGGTCGCGGTGGGAGCGGTGAGCAGCGCGGTGGCGGTGGTGGCGGCGCCGGTCGCGAGGGCGGCGGCGGTCCGTTTGCCGCAGGTGCGTCCGACGCGGGTGAGGCCGAGCATGCGTCTCCTCGTGGGGCCGGCCGATGGGGCTCGCGCGGGTGGGGTGAAGCACGGAAGTCCTGGAGTCCGGTGCGGACTCCCGGGTGCCCGGGCGATCGGCACGTCCCTTACGCTAGGGCCCGGCCCGGCCGCCTCCAATGAGGGAACCCCCTAGGCCCCCCGGTCAGGGAAAACCCTCGGTCCGCCCAACCGGCCCGGCAGGCAGGGCCGTTCGGCCCCGCTCCGGCGCGCTGTGTCCGCACCCGTCCGGCCTCGGCCGCACCCGTCCGGCTCCGGCCGCTTTCGGCCGGCCCCGACCGGTTCCGGCCATTTCCGGCTGTTCCCAGACGAGTTGGCCACCCCGGCGCACCCGGCGTACCCGGCGCACCCGACCGGCACCAGCCGAGAACGAGCTGAAAACCAGCCGACACGCAGCCGAGAACCAGCCGATACGCAGCCGAGAACCAGCCGGCATGCCGCCGAGGACCGGGCGAGAACCGGCCGTTCGGCCGCGACCGCCCGGCAGGGCTCCTCACTGGACCCGCACGGCCCAGTCAACCCGCACCGCGCTCACTTCGCGCGCCGGCCCGCCGCCAAACGGACGATGTCCACCCGCGAACGGATCCCCAGCTTGCGGTAGACCCGGGTGAGGGTCGCCTCGACCGTCTTGACGCTGACGAACAGCCGCGCGGCGATCTCCCGGTTGGTCGCGCCCTCCATGACCAGCGAGGCCACCTGGCGTTCCATCGCCGCCAGCCCCTCCAGGACCGCGCGCCCGTCCAGTGCCGCGGCGCCCTCCGGCACCGCGCCGGAACCCTCCGGCGCGGCCGGCGCGGCCCGCGGCCGGGCCGGGCGGGCACGGGCGGACGCCTCCGCCATCCGCAGCCACGGCTGCGCCCGGCAGCGCCGGAACAGCCGTACCGCCTCGTCGTAGGACATCGGCCCCGGCGCCGCACCGGCCCCGGTCCCGCCGACGGCCTCGCCCGGCGCGCCGGGCGCCGTGCGCAGCCGGGCCAGCGCGAACGCGGCCCGCGCCTCCTCCAGCGAGTTGCCCAGCTTCGCCAGCCGGTCCTGCGCCGACGTCAGCTGCGCGAGCGCGGCGTCCGTCTCGCCGCGCGCCGCCCGGACCAGCGCCTCGGCCCGGTCCAGTACGGCCAGCACGCTCTCCCGGCCCAGCCGCAGCGCGTGCTCGCGCGCGGTGTCGACCACCTGCTGCGCCTCGGCCACCTCGCCGACCAGCACCAGTGCCTCGGCCAGGTCGCCGTGCCAGCGCCCGCGCGCCGGGTCGGTGATGCCGAGCCCCGCCTCCAGTTCCCGCACCCGGCGCAGCGCGTCCACCGCGGCCTGCGCGTCCCCGGCGACGAACCGGGCGTAGCCGAGGGCCGCCAGGGCGCGCGAGAGGTACATCAGGTCGCCGTCCTCCTCGGCGTGCCCCACCGCTTCCCGGGCCAGCGCGAGACCCCGCCCGGTGTCCCCGCCGGAGGCCTCGGCCAGCGAGGCCAGCATCGCGGAGGCGCCCTCCCCGATGCCGGTGTCCCGCGCCAGCCGCAGGCTCTCCCGGGCCAGGTCGAGGGCGCGCCCGCAGTGCCCGGCCAGCAGTTCGGTCTCGGCGTGCGAGCGCAGGAAGTGCACCTCGCTCTCGACCATCCCGCGCCGCCGCACCTCGCGCAGCAGCGCGGTGATGGTGGCCCGGGCCTCGGCCAGCCGGCCGTTCATCAGCAGCCAGCGGAACCGGGCCGAGCCGACGCCGTTGTGGTGGCAGGCCACATAGTCGTCCTGCGGTTCGGCCAGCGCCCGCTGGGTCGTCGCGGCGGCGTCGGGGTGGCCCATCAGGGTCTCGGTGGAGGCCTGGTGGGCCAGCGACATCAGCTCGGTGCGCCGGTCCCCGGCGCGGGCCGCCAGCTCGGCGGCGTGCGCGGCCTCCTGCCGGGCCTCGGCGAAGTCGCCCGCCACGATCAGCGCCCGCCAGGCCAGCATGTAGTGCACCAGGGCCAGCAGCCGGGGGTCGTCGCCGGCGTCGGCCAGCGCCTGCGGGAAGACGGCGTCCACGTCGCCGAGGGCCTGCCCGGCCGCCTCGATCACCACCATCCACGCCCGCACCCGCTCGGCCGGCACGGCGGCCCGGGTCAGCACCTCGCGGGCGATGTCGCGGGCGAGGTCCGCCTCGCCGGCCGTGATGGCGTCCTCGGCGGCCTGCAACCGCCGCTCGTCCGGGCCCGGTTCGCCGTCGGCGGGGGTGTGCCGGGCGGCGAGCAGCCCGAGCGAGGCGGCCACCGAGGGCGCCCCGCGGTCCCTGGCCAGGGCCGCTGCCTCGGCGAGCCGGGCGGCCACCTCCGGGTCGGTGCCGGTGCTGGCCAGGGCCAGGTGGCGGGCCCGTTCGATGGGGTCGGAGGCGGCGGTGGACAGCGCGGTGTGCGCGGCCCGCCGCTCCTGGGCGGGCGCCTCGGCGTACAGCGCGGCCGAGATCAGCGGGTGCGCGAACCGTACGGCCGGCCCCTCCGGCTCGGTCGCCAGCAGCCCGAGTTCGGCGGCCTGGGCGCACTCGGCCTCGGCGTTCTCCCGGCCGGCCGCGTGCAGCAGGGCGGGGGTGGGGCGGGCGCCGGCGCTGGCCACGAGCAGGGTGCGGCGGGCCTCGTCGGAGAGCATCTCCAGCCGGCTGAGCACCAGGGCGCGCAGCGAGGTGGGCACCGGCAGCGGCTCGCCCGGGCGCGGCGAGGCGGGCGTCTCGGCCAGCGCCCGGCCCAGCTCCAGCGCGAACAGCGGGTTGCCGCCGCTGGTGCGGTGGATCTCGCGGACCGTGGAGCGGGGCAGGCCGGTGTAGCCGCGGTGATCGAGGAGCGTGGAGACCTGGTCACGGGTGAGCGGGCCGAGCCGTACGGAGAGGGTGTCGGGCGGACTGGCCCGCAGATGGCGGTCGTACTCCTCGTCCTCGGTGCGCACCGCGCACAGCATCTGCACCGGGGTGCCACCGAGCCGGCGGGCGGCGAAGCCGAGGAGTTCCGCGCTGGCCGAGTCCAGCCACTGGAGGTCGTCGGCGACGAGCAGGACGGGGCCCTGCGCGGCGAGGGCGCGCAGCGCGGAGAGCACCGCCAGGCGCAGGGCGAGGCCGTCGCGCTGGAGGGTGGACTCGCCGCGGCCGGTGAGCGCCGACTCCAGCGCGGTGCGCTGGGCGGCGGGCAGGGTGCCGGAGATCTCCTCCAGGACCAGACCAAGGAGGTCGGCGAGGGCGAGGAAGGGGAGGTGGGATTCGGACTCGGTCGCCGAGCAGCGCAACACCGTGCGGGCGGTCGGCGCGTATTCCGCTGCCAATGCCCGCAGAACGGTCGACTTTCCTATTCCCGCCGGGCCGTGCAGCAGCACACTGCCGCCGCGGGCGAGCTGCTCGCGCGCCGCGGCCGACGGCTCCTCCTGGCCGATGACGAGGTCGGAGCGGCAGCTCGCAGGGTCCTTGAAGTCCCGTCGCACGGTCACCGCTCCCCTCGAATGTCGTGTTCGGGCCAAATTCTAGGCAACGGGACCTTGAATTTCGGACGGTCGGGGTGGTGAGGGAAATAACAGCGGCCGGCACACCGCCTATGGAAAGTCCCGGCGAATGAATACGAACCCCACACGGACAGCCCTTCGAAGGTACCCCCACGACCCGCCCGACGGTACTCCGTCCGCCCGCCCCCGCGACGCCGCTCACCACCCTCCGACCGGCCCCGCCCCGCCGTTCCCAAGGCCCCGGGAGCGCCTGGTTCCCGCCGTTCCCAAGGCCCCGCGCCCCCCGCACGGCAGCCCCCGCACCCGCACCCGCGCCCGTACCTGCACGCGCGCCCCGTCCCGAGCCCCCGCCCTCCGGGCAGCGCCCCGCCCTCAGGGCAGCACCCCCGCCCGTCGTGCCGCCGTCACCGCCTCGCCCCGCGTGTGCGCGCCCAGCTTGCGCATGGCCGAGCGGAGGTAGGCCTTGACCGTCTCGGCGCCGAGCCCCAGCCGGGCGGCGGCGCCCGCGTTGGTCGCGCCCGCCGCCACGCAGGCCAGTACGTCGACCTCGCGCGGCGCCAGCCGCACGGCGGCGGCCGGCGCCGTCGCCGCGGTCAGCAGACCGCACGCGGACAGCAGCTCCGCCCGCAGCTCGGGGTCGGGGATCCGCGGCGCCAGCGCCCGCAGCGCCGCGTGCGCCTCGCGCACCTGCTCCCACGCCGCCCCGGAGGCGGGCTCCCCGGGCGACGCCCCGTACGACGCTCCGGACGACGCCCCGGGCCCGGCGGCCGCCGCGAGCAGCGCCCGCGCCTCCTCCCGCACCACGAGCGCCTGCTCCACGTCCCGCGCCGCCGCCACCGCCGCGCTCAGCGTGCGGTCGCCCAGCGGCTGGGCGGTGCGCAGCGCGCCGTACAGCACCCCGCGCACCCGCCGCCGCACCACCACCGGCACCGCGAGCACCGACCGCAGGCCCTCCGCCGCGACCGCCGCGTCGTACTCGTGGCTGATCCGCCGGGACATCGAGTAGTCCGTCACCGCGCAGGGCCGGGCCAGCGCGACCGCCTTGCCGCCGAGCCCGTTGCCCGAGACCACCGCGAGGGCGCTGAGCGCGAGCGTGGCCGTGCCCGTCAGCTCGCTGATCCGCACCCGTGGCCGGCCGGGTTCGACCAGCCCGCCGAAGGCGACCGGCAGCCCCGTCGCCCGCCGCAGCCGCACCAGCGCACCCCTGATCTCCGCCGCCCCGGACGCCTCAGCCGTCACCCGCTCGCCCCTTCGTCATCCGCCCGTGCCCCACCACACCCCCGTTCGGGGGTAGTGAGACCTGCATCACGGATTACACGATGGAGCCGAGCCGCACGGCAATGGTCCGGATTCTGGACCGCACATGGAGGACAGATGACGACGGCGACGGAGACCTTCCGCGGGGCGCGGGACTTCCTGCTGGAGCACCGTGACGACTACGCCGCGGCGTACGCCGGATTCCAGTGGCCCCGCCCGGAGCACTTCAACTGGGCGCTGGACTGGTTCGACGCCGTCGCCGAGGGCAACGACCGCACCGCCCTGCACATCGTCGAGGAGGACGGCGCCGAGACCAGGCTCTCCTTCGCCCAGCTGGCCGAACGCTCCAACCGGGCCGCGAACTGGCTGCGCGACCGGGGCGTGCAGCCGGAGGACCGCATCCTCGTCATGCTCGGCAACCAGGCCGAACTGTGGGAGACCGCGCTGGCCGCGATGAAGCTGCGCGCCGTCGTCATCCCGGCCACCCCGCTGCTCGGCCCCGCCGACCTGCGCGACCGGGTCGAGCGCGGCCGGGTCAAGCACGTGATCGCGCGCGCCGAGGACACCGCGAAGTTCGACGACGTGCCCGGCGCCTTCACCCGGATCTCGGTCGGCGGGCTGCCCGAGGAGGGCTGGGAGCCGTACGAGGACGTGTACGCGGCGCCCGCCGGGTTCGTCCCGGACGGACCCACCCTCGCCGACGACCCGCTGATGCTCTACTTCACCTCGGGCACCACCGCCCGCCCCAAGCTGGTCGAGCACACCCACACCTCGTACCCCATCGGGCACCTGGCCACCATGTACTGGATCGGCCTCAAGCCCGGCGACGTGCACCTGAACATCTCCTCGCCCGGCTGGGCCAAGCACGCCTGGTCGAACCTGTTCGCGCCGTGGAACGCCGAGGCGACCGTGTTCATCCACAACTACACCCGCTTCGACGCCGCCCGGCTGATGGCCGAGATGGACCGCGTCGGCGTCACCTCCTTCTGCGCGCCGCCCACCGTGTGGCGCATGCTCATCCAGGCCGACCTGAGCCGGCTGGCCACCCCGCCGCGCGAGGTCGTCGCCGCCGGCGAGCCGCTGAACCCGGAGGTCATCGAGCAGGTCCGGCGGGCCTGGGGCGTCAGCGTCCGGGACGGCTTCGGGCAGACCGAGACGGCCGTGCAGGTCTCCAACAGCCCCGGCCAGACCCTCAAGACCGGCTCCATGGGCCGGCCGAGCCCCGGCTTCCGCGTCGAGCTGCTCGACCCGGTCTCCGGCGCGCCCGGCGCCCGCGAGGGCGAGATCGCGCTCGACCTGTCGGCCCGCCCGGTCGGCCTGATGACCGGTTACCACGGCGACGCCGACCGCACCGCCGAGGCGATGGCCGGCGGCTACTACCGCACCGGCGACGTGGCCTCGCGCGACGAGGACGGCTACCTCACCTATGTGGGCCGCTCCGACGACGTCTTCAAGGCATCCGACTACAAGATCAGCCCGTTCGAGCTGGAGAGCGCGCTGCTGGAGCACGAGGCGGTGGCCGAGGCGGCCGTCGTGCCCGCGCCGGACGAGGTGCGCCTGGCCGTGCCGAAGGCGTACGTGGTGCTCGCGGCGGGCTGGGAGCCGGGCCCGGACACCGCCAAGGTGCTCTTCGAGCACTCCCGGCAGGTCCTCGCCCCCTACAAGCGGGTGCGCCGGCTGGAGTTCGGCGAGCTGCCCAAGACCGTCTCCGGCAAGATCCGCCGGGTCGAGCTGCGCGAGGCCACGGCCGGCGGCTCGGACGCCGAGTACCGCGAGGAGGACTTCCGGTGACCGACGACCGGCCGGCCGCTGAGCCGTCGTACGCGCACGGGACGGGCGGGACGGCCCTGCTCGGCGACACCATCGGCGCCAACCTGGACCGGGCCGTCGCCGCCTGGCCCGACCGGGAGGCGCTGGTCGACGTCCCCTCCGGCCGGCGCTGGACGTACGCCGAGTTCGCCGCCGACGTGGACCGGCTGGCCCGCGCGCTGCTGGCGAGCGACGTCGCCAAGGGCGACCGGGTGGGCATCTGGGCCGTCAACTGCGCCGAATGGGTGCTGGTGCAGTACGCCACCGCCCGCATCGGCGCGATCATGGTGAACATCAACCCGGCGTACCGCACGCACGAGGTCGCGTACGTCCTCAAGCAGGCGGGCATCTCGCTGCTCTTCGCCTCGCTGCGGCACAAGGGCAGCGACTACCGGGCCATGGTGGAGCAAGTGAGGCCCGCCTGCCCGGACTTGCGCGAGGCCGTCTACATCGACGACCCGAGCTGGACGGCCTTCGCCGCCCGCGGCACGGCCGACCGCGCCGAGGAACTGCGCCTGCGCGCCGCCGAGTTGTCCTGCGACGACCCGATCAACATCCAGTACACCTCGGGCACCACCGGCTTCCCGAAGGGTGCCACGCTCTCCCACCACAACATCCTCAACAACGGTTACTTCGTCGGTGAGTTGATCGCCTACAGCGAGCAGGACCGGGTGTGCGTGCCGGTGCCCTTCTACCACTGCTTCGGCATGGTGATGGGCAACCTCGCGGCCACCTCGCACGGCGCGTGCCTGGTCGTCCCGGCCGCCTCCTTCGACCCCGCGGCCACCCTGGCGGCCGTCGAGCGGGAGCGCTGCACCTCGCTGTACGGCGTGCCGACGATGTTCATCGCCGAGCTGAACCTGCCCGGCTTCGCCGGGTACGACCTGTCCACCCTGCGCACCGGCATCATGGCGGGCTCGCCCTGCCCGGTGGAGGTGATGAAGCGGGTGGTCGCCGAGATGCACATGGCCGAGGTCGCCATCTGCTACGGCATGACCGAGACCTCCCCGGTGTCGTTGCAGACCCGGACGGACGACGACCTCGAACACCGCACCGGCACGGTCGGCCGGGTGCTGCCGCACCTGGAGGTGAAGATCGTCGACCCGGCCACCGGTGTGACGCGGCCGCGCGGCACGGCGGGGGAGCTGTGCACCCGGGGCTACAGCGTGATGCTCGGCTACTGGGCCGAGCCGGAGAAGAGCGCCGAGGCGATCGACGCGGGCCGCTGGATGCACACCGGGGACCTCGCGGTGATGCGCGAGGACGGCTATGTGGAGATCGTCGGCCGGATCAAGGACATGATCATCCGGGGCGGCGAGAACGTCTACCCGCGCGAGATCGAGGAGTTCCTCTACGGCCACCCCAAGATCCGCGACGTACAGGTGGTCGGCGTGCCGCACGAGAGGTACGGCGAGGAGGTGCTCGCCTGTGTGATCCCGCTGGACGCGGCCGACCCGCTGACCCTTCAGGAGCTGCGGGCGTTCTGCGCGGACCGGCTGGCGCACTACAAGATCCCGAGCCGGCTGAGCGTCCTGGACGCCTTCCCGATGACGGTGTCGGGGAAGGTGCGCAAGATCGAGCTGCGCGAGCGGTACGGCGCCGCGGCGCCCGGGGAGGCGTGAGCAGCCCCGGAGCGAGTGTCCGGCAGGAACGACCGGGGGACCCCGGCCCAAGGAACCGAGTGCGCGGCAGGCGGCGCACACGGCGACGGGCCGGGGTCCGTTTCCGTTTCCCAGGGGACCTTCGGGTCCCCTTCGTCGTCTCCGCACCCCGGTCAGCCCGCGCCCGGACGCCCGCCCCCGCCGCGCGTTCCGGCGTACGGGACGCCCTTGACGCCTTCACCGCTCCCCCCTACATTGCTTCCAGATCGTAGAAAATACTTTCCGCTATACGGAAGTACGGACACAGCTCACCGCGGGGCGCGACGGGCGTGCGAATCCGGCAGCCGAAGACAGCAGAAGACAGCCGAAGCAGGAGTACTCGATGGCTCGTATGACCGCTGCCCGCGCGGCAGTTGAGATCCTCAAGCGCGAGGGCGTCGCCGACGCGTTCGGTGTGCCGGGCGCGGCGATCAACCCCTTCTACGCGGCCCTCAAGGCCTCCGGCGGCATCAACCACACCCTCGCCCGCCACGTCGAGGGCGCCTCCCACATGGCCGAGGGCTACACCCGCACCCACGCCGGCAACATCGGCGTCTGCATCGGCACCTCGGGCCCGGCCGGCACCGACATGATCACCGGTCTGTACTCGGCCATCGGCGACTCCATCCCGATCCTGTGCATCACGGGCCAGGCGCCCACCGCCGTGATCCACAAGGAGGACTTCCAGGCCGTCGACATCGCCTCCATCGCCAAGCCGGTGACCAAGATGGCGGTCACCGTCCTGGAGGCCGCGCAGGTCCCCGGCGTCTTCCAGCAGGCCTTCCACCTGATGCGCTCCGGCCGCCCCGGCCCGGTCCTGATCGACCTGCCGATCGACGTGCAGCTGACGGAGATCGAGTTCGACCCGGAGACCTACGAGCCGCTGCCCGTCTACAAGCCCGCCGCGACCCGCCCGCAGATCGAGAAGGCGCTCGCGATGCTGACCGCCGCCGAGCGGCCGCTGATCGTCGCGGGCGGCGGCGTCATCAACGCGGACGCGGCCGAACTGCTGGTGGAGTTCGCCGAGCTGACCGGCACGCCGGTCGTGCCGACCCTGATGGGCTGGGGCATCCTGCCCGACGACCACGAGCTGAACGCCGGCATGGTCGGCCTCCAGACCTCGCACCGCTACGGCAACGCGACCTTCCTGGAGTCCGACTTCGTCCTCGGCATCGGCAACCGCTGGGCCAACCGCCACACCGGCAAGCTGGACGTCTACACGGCCGGCCGCAAGTTCGTCCACGTCGACGTCGAGCCCACCCAGATCGGCAAGATCTTCGCCCCGGACTACGGCATCGCCTCCGACGCCAAGGCCGCGCTTGAGCTGTTCGTGACGGTCGCCAAGGAGCTGAAGGCGGCCGGCCGGCTGCCCGACCGCTCGGCCTGGGCGGCCTCCGCGCAGGAGCGCAAGGCCGCGCTCCAGCGCCGTACCCACTTCGACGACATCCCGATCAAGCCGCAGCGTGTCTACGAGGAGATGAACAAGGCGTTCGGCCCGGATACCCGGTACGTCTCCACCATCGGCCTCTCCCAGATCGCCGGCGCCCAGATGCTGCACGTCTACCGGCCGCGGCACTGGATCAACTGCGGCCAGGCGGGCCCGCTCGGCTGGACCATCCCGGCCGCGCTCGGCGTCGCCAAGGCCGACCCGGACGCCCCGGTCGTGGCGCTCTCCGGCGACTACGACTTCCAGTTCATGCTGGAGGAGCTGGCCGTCGGCGCGCAGCACAAGATCCCCTACGTGCACGTCCTGGTCAACAACTCCTACCTGGGCCTGATCCGCCAGGCGCAGCGGGCGTTCGACATCGACTTCCAGGTCAACCTGGAGTTCGAGAACGTCAACTCGCCCGAGCTGGGCGTCTACGGCGTCGACCACGTCAAGGTCGCCGAGGGCCTGGGCTGCAAGGCGATCCGGGTGACCGACCCGGCCGAGCTGGGCGCCGCCTTCGAGCAGGCCAAGAAGCTCGCCGCGGAGTTCCGGGTGCCGGTCGTGGTCGAGGCGATCCTGGAGCGCGTCACCAACATCTCCATGTCGGGCACCAACGACATCGGCAACGTCGTGGAGTTCGAGGAGCTGGCCACCGAGCCGGGCCACGCGCCGACCGCGATCAAGCCGCTCAAGGTCTGACGCACAGCCACACCGCCTGCACACCCGCACCACGCGAAGGGGTGGACCGTCCTGGGACGGTCCACCCCTTCGCCGTGCGTGCACAGCGGGCCCCGCCACCCCCGTACCGGCGGGTCCCGCTTCCCCCGTGCCCCCGTGCCCACAGGCCCCGCCGCCCCCGTTCCCGACGGGCCCTGTGTGAGGGGAAGTCTGCCCTCTTCCGACCCCCAGCGAAGCCCCCGCGACCGGGTTCAGAGCTTGATTTGAGCATGACGTAGTAGCCCTGGGCCCGATGCAGTACGCGGGCTCCGAGGAACATCCGCGTCGGATCAGATCGCGCGCCGGGCGCCCGTGCCCCGGTCGCCGTCCGCGCGCGTCAGCACGGCGCTGGTGACGAGGTCGAAGAGGTGGTCGGCGCGGGGCGCGAGCGCGGGTTGATCGCCGGCCCACGCGAGCATGGCCATCAGGGCGAAGAGGTCGTCGCCGTCGAGGTCGTCGCGGGCCGTGCCCGCGGCCTGGGCCCGAGCGAGGAGCCGGGCGCCGGCCGCGCGCAGGGTGACGCACGAGGCGTGCAGGGCGGATTCGGGGTCCTCGATGGCCGCCGCCATCAGGACGGTCACCCCTCGGTACTCGGTCGTCCAGGCGACGCAGTCGCGCACCCAGAAGGCGAGAGCGTCCTCGGCCGTGTGCGCCGTCTCCAGCTCACTCGCTCTGGTCGTCAGGTCGCCGAAGCTCGCGTGCAGCAGGCCCTCCAGGAGCGCCTCGCGCGTAGGGAAGTGCCGCAGCAGCGTCGCGAGGCCGACGCCGGCTCTGCGCGCGATGTCGCGCATCGACACATCGATGCCCCGCTCGGCCACGACGGGACCCGCCACGGCGAGCAGATGGTCGCGGTTTCGCTGCGCGTCGACTCGCATCGGTCTCCTTGCTTGACGAAACGGTTCACTGATCCATATATTCGGATCAGTGAACCGTTTATGTGGTGCACTGATCCGAATAAATGTATACCGTGCCGTAGGCAGGAGGAACACGATGCCGACCCGCATGATGAAAGCGATCCGGCTGCACGAGTTCGGCGGCCCCGAGGTGCTGCGCCACGAGGAGGTCGCGGTTCCCGAACCGGCCTCGGGCGAGGTGCTCGTCCGCGTGCGGGCGGTCGGTCTCAACCCGCCCGACTGGTACGTACGCGAGGGCATGCCCGGCGTCCCTCCCGAGTTCAGGCCCCCGTTCGACCTGCCCCTGATCCCGGGGACCGACGTCTCGGGTGTCGTGGAAGCCGTCGCCGCCGACGTCCCCGGCTTCACGGCCGGGGACGAGGTGATGGGGATGCTGCGCTTTCCCGGCCTGACGCAGAGCGGCGCGTACGCCGAGTACGTCACCGCACCCGCGGCCGACCTCGCGCCCAAGCCGGCCGCCGTGGACCACGCGCACGCTGCCGCGCTGCCCATGTCGGGGCTGACGGCGTGGCAGTACCTGATCGACGTCGGGCACGACCACCCCTCCCCGTTCCAGGAGGCGAGGCACCGCCCCGTGGCGCTGGGCGGCGACACCACGGTGCTCGTCAACGGAGCCGGCGGCGGCGTCGGCCACCTCGCCCTGCAACTGGCCAAGTGGAAGGGCGCCCACGTCATCGCCGTGGCCTCCGGCGCCCACGAGACCTTCCTCCACGGCCTCGGCGCCGACGAGTACATCGACTACACCGAGCAGCGCCCCGAGGACGTCGTCCGCGACGTCGACCTCGTCCTGGACGCCGTCGGGGGTCCCCGCAGCCGACGCTTCCTGCCCGCTCTCAAGCGCGGCGGCGCCCTGTACCCGGTGTACTTCGGAGAGTTCGACGACGAGGAGAACGCGAGGCTGGGCGTCACCGTGTCCGGCACGCAGGTACGAGCGAACGGCGCCCAGCTCGCGGAACTGGGACGCCTGCTGGACGCGGGCACGATCCGCGTCGCCGTCGACAGCACCTTCGCGCTCGCGGACGCCCGGGCGGCGCACGAGCGCGCCGCCCGGGGACACATCCAGGGCAAGATCGTGCTCACGGTCCCCTGAGGCGCCGAGGCCCCCGGAGGCTGCCTGTCCCGGTCCCGTTCAGGCGTCCTCGTGCTCCGACAGGCCCGGCCAGTCGTCCGGGCCGCCGCCCTGCCATTCGATGAGGTCGCTCTCCTCGACCTCGACCCGGTCCAGGTCGGCCAGGCGGAGGATCTCGACCACGTCGTCCAGGTGGGAGGCGAGCCCGAGCGTCACGTCGCCCTCGGTCACCCGCCGGGAGCCGTCCAGGGCCGGCGAATGCACCACGATGTGCGGATGCCGCGTGAGATGGTCCATGCCCTCAGCCTCCCGCCGGCGCGGCCGCCCCGCACCCGGAGAGGGAGGCCGGGCACGCCGAAGAGCGCCGGATGCGGGACCGTCCGCATCCGGCGCTCATCGGCCCGGTGAGGTATGAAGTTGTCGTTGGTGCCCGTCCGACGGCACGAGACTGGGCGCGACAGGACATTCGCGCCGCCGGACGGAGTCCGGTGGGGGAGGCGCCTCATCGGGTGAGGCGGTGTTCCGGGCTGGGACCGCGGTGATGCGACGGCCGTGCGCGGCCTTCCCTCTGGTCGAGAAGGCGCTGCGCTCGGCCTTCACCACCGCACTGGCTCGCATCCACCGCGGTCCTCGCCCTGACCGCGCAGGTACCGGCCGACCACCCCTCATCCGGGTCGTCCGGCGCCCGCGCGGGGCGTTGCGCGTCCGGCTCCCGACCTCCCCGTCGGGGGGCCGGACGCGGTGTGCGGGTCAGTCCTCGCGCAGGGCGCGGACCGCCGCCTCCACGCGCTTGCCGTACTCGGTGTCGGCGGCGTGGAAGTGTGCGAGGTTCTTCTCGACGACGTCGTTGCGGGTGACCTGCGAGAGGCCGCCGGCGATGGTCGCCACCAGACGCTGCCTGGAGTCCTCCGGCAGCAGCCGGTACAGCTCGCCCGCCTGGAAGAAGTCGTCGTCCTTGGTGTGCTGCGGGGCCTCGTGCGTCCCGGTGTGGCCGGACACGGCCAGCGCCGCCGCCAGCGGGGCGCCGGTCTCCACCGGGCCGTCGTACGAGTTGGGCTCGTAGTTCTTGGCGTACCGGTCCTGGGAGTTGGCGGCCATCAGGCCGTCGCGGCCGTAGTTGGCGGCGCCGCCCGGGACGGCCTTGGGCGCGTTCACCGCGAGCTGGGTGTGGTTGACGCCCAGGCGGTAGCGGTGGGCGTCGGCGTAGGCGAACAGCCGGCCCTGGAGCATCTTGTCCGGCGAGGGGCCGATGCCCGGCACGAAGTTGTTCGGGGAGAACGCGGCCTGCTCGACCTCGGCGAACACGTTGTCCGGGTTGCGGTCCAGCACCAGGCGGCCCACGCGCTTGAGCGGGTAGTCCGCGTGCGGCCACACCTTGGTCAGGTCGAACGGGTTGAAGCGGTAGTTCGCCGCCTCGGCCGCCGGCATGATCTGCACGTGCAGCGTCCAGGACGGGTGCACCCCGCGCTCGATCGCCTGGAGCAGGTCGGTCTGGTGCGAGTTGGCGTCCTGGCCCACCAGCTCGGCGGCCTGCTCGCCGGTCAGGCAGCGGATGCCCTGGTCGGTCTTGAAGTGGTACTTGACGAAGAACGCCTCGCCGGACCGGTTCGTCCACTGGTAGGTGTGCGAGCCGAAGCCGTCCATGTGGCGGTAGGACGCCGGGATGCCGCGGTCGCCCATCAGCCAGGTCACCTGGTGCGTGGCCTCGGGGGAGTGCGCCCAGAAGTCCCAGACGTTGTCCGGCTCCTGGCGGCCGGTGAACGGGTCGCGCTTCTGCGAGTGGATGAAGTCGGGGAACTTGATCGGGTCCTTGATGAAGAACACCGGGGTGTTGTTGCCGACGAGGTCGTAGTTGCCCTCCTCGGTGTAGAACTTCACCGCGAAGCCGCGCGGGTCGCGCACCGCGTCCGCGCCGCCGAGCGAGTCGGCCACGGTGGAGAAGCGCACGAACACCTCGGTGCGCTTGCCGATCTCGCTCAGGAAGTCGGCGTGCGTGAAGCCGGTGACGTCGTCGGTCACCTCGAAGCGGCCGTAGGCGCCGGAGCCGCGGGCGTGCACCACGCGCTCCGGGATGCGCTCGCGGTTGAAGCGCGCCAGCTTCTCCAGCAGGTGCTGGTCCTGGAGCAGGAGCGGGCCGCCGATGCCGGCGGAAGCGGAGTTCTGGTTGTCGGCGACCGGGGCGCCGGACTCTGTCGTGAGCACGCGCTTCGACATCGTGGACCTTCCATACGAGGGGCAGCGGAAACTTGTTTCCGCTTTGTGGAGCCTAGGTTTGGAGCGATCGGCGCGTCAACACTTTGTTGAATTGCTGTGTCAACAGTTTGTTGAAGAACGTCGACCGGCTGCCGGAGGTGGTTCCGGGCGACGCCGCCGCCTGGGCGCGACAGGACAGGTGTCAGCGGCGGCGTCGCCCGGAGGTCTCGGGTGGGACCGTCAGAGCTGGGCGCCGGACAGGCGCTCCACGGCCCGCAGCAGCGCCGAGTGGTCCAGGCCGCCGTCGCCCTGGGCGCGCAGCGAGGCCACCAGCTGGGCGACCACGGCGCCGACCGGCAGCGCGGCGCCGACGTTGCGGGCGGCGTCGGTGACGATGCCCATGTCCTTGTGGTGCAGGTCGATGCGGAAGCCCGGCTTGAAGTCCCGGTTCAGGAAGTTGTCCTTCTTGCGGGTCAGCACGGTCGAGCCGGCCAGGCCGCCGTTGAGGACGTCCAGGGCGGCGGCGAGGTCCACGCCGGACTTCTCCAGGAAGACCACGGCCTCGGCGCACGCCTGGATGTTCACGGCGACGATGAGCTGGTTGGCGGCCTTCACGGTCTGGCCCGAGCCGTGCGGACCGCACAGCACGATGGTCTTGCCCAGCGCGTCGAAGATCGGCTTGGCCTCGTCGAAGTCGGCGCGCTCGCCGCCGACCATGATGGACAGCACGGCCTCGATGGCGCCGGCCTCGCCGCCGGAGACCGGGGCGTCCAGGACGCGGATGCCCTTGTCCTTGGCGGCCTTGGCCAGGTCGACCGAGGTCTGCGGGGTGATCGAGGACATGTCGATCAGCAGCGCGCCGGACTTGGCGTTCTCCAGGATGCCGTCCGGGCCGTAGGCGATGGCCTCGACCTGCGGGGAGGCGGGCACCATGGTGATGACCACGTCGGCGTCCTTGACGGCCTCGGCGATCGAGCCGGCCGCGGAGCCGCCGGCGGCGGCCAGCCGGTCCAGCTTCTCCTGCTCCAGGGTGAAGCCGGTGACCTGGTAACCGGCCTTGATCAGGTTCTCGGACATGGGGGAGCCCATGATGCCGAGGCCGACCCAGGCAATCTTCGGAAGGGTGCTCATATCGAGGGTGCCTCTCTTGAAAAGCGGTGCTACGTCTGCGACTTCGGCGGGCCGGTCGAGGGCCCGGTGGGCTCAGCGGGCCGCGCGGGCCTCGGCCGGCAGCCAGTCGAAGGCCTCGGCGCTCGGCCGGTCGCCCGGCTTGTACTCCAGGCCGACCCAGCCGTCGTAACCGGCCTTGCGCAGCTGGTCGAGCAGCTCCTCCAGGGGGAGGGAGCCGGTGCCCGGGGCGCCGCGGCCGGGGTTGTCGGCGATCTGCACGTGGCCGGTCTTCGCCGCGTACCGCTCGATCACCGCCGGCAGGTCCTCGCCGTTCATCGACAGGTGGTACAGGTCCATCAGGAACTTGGCGTTGCCGAGGCCGGTGGCCGCGTTCACCTTGTCCACGACCTCGATCGCGGCGGGCGCGCTGACCAGCGGGCACAGCGGCGACTCGGGCTTGTTCAGCGCCTCGATCAGCAGCGTGCCGCCGATCCGGTTGACCGCGCGGGCCGCCAGGACCAGGTTCTCCAGGGCGAGCGCGTCCTGCTCGGCGGGGTCCACACCCTCGACGCGGTTGCCGTACAGCGCGTTGAACGCCGTGCAGCCGAGGGAGTCGGCGAAGCCGATCGCCACGTCGATGTTGGCGCGGAACCGCTCGGACTCCGCGCCGGGGACCGACAGCGCGCCCCGGTCGGGGCCCGGCAGCTGTCCGGCGTAGAAGTTCAGCCCGGTCAGCTGGACGCCCGCGTCCTCGATCGCCTTCTTGAGCGCGTCGAGCTCGGACTGCTCGGGGGTGGGGGCGTCGACCCAGGGCCACCACAGCTCGACCGCGGTGAAGCCGGCCGCGGCGGCGGCCGCGGGACGCTCCAGGAGCGGGAGTTCCGTGAAGAGGATCGACAGGTTGACGTTGAAGCGCTGGTCTGCGAATCCCATCGGGGGCCGCGCTCCCTTCCGTGTCGCTATTCCGTATTGCGGAAGTTCATTTCTGCTTAACGGAAGACTGCCGGTGAGAGTCGCGGCTTGTCAAGGGGGGAAGTCCGGCCGGTGCGCCCCCGGCCGGCCGGAAAGGCCCCGAAGCGCCGCCCGCGCGTTAGGTTGAGCGCGTGCGATTGAGAGTTGAGTTCACGACCGAACCCTTCGACCTGGACGAGGCGCCCGCCCACGCCGTGGTGGCCCGCGAGGTGGTCGAGGCGGCGGAGCTGGACGCCGTGGACGTCGGGCCGTTCGGCAACACCGCGGAAGGAGGCGCCGACGCGGTCCTGACCGCCGTGGACGCCCTGCTGCGCAAGAGCCTGAAGGCAGGCGCCACCCGTATCTCGCTCCAGGTCAACGTGATCGGGGAGGGTGATAGGTGACCGGGCAGGAGCCGTTCATCGCGGCCGTGAAGCCGCTGGTCGACGCGATCGGCGGCGAGCTGCTGCCGCCGGACGAGGCGGGTCTGGACGACGTGGTGCTCGCCTGGGAGGGCGTGGACGCCGTCGCGGTGCGCCTGCCGCAGCTCGCCGACTCCCTCGACCACATCCTGGCCGCCATGGAGCGCCGCAAGGGGGTGCCGCTCGCGGAACTGGACCGCAGGGCCAAACAGGAGATCGTCCGGGTCCTGGAGGCGCGCGGCGCCTTCTCGGTGCGGCACGGGGTGGAGACGGTGGCGGGCGCCCTCGGCGTCAGCCGCTTCACCGTCTACAACTACCTCAACCGGGAAAAGGAAGCCTGAGCGGCGTCCATCGGGAGGAGCACGGCAGGGCCGCTGCCGGGGGTTAACCGGCCCGACTCCGGGGTTTACCCGGAATTTTCAACAAAGTGTTGACGTGATGTTTCGGAGGGCGTTAGCTATCCGCAGCCCGTTCAGCACGAAGGCCGTTCGCGGCCACGGAGGCTCCCGTGACTACGACTTCCACGCCGTCGGGCCTCGCCCGCTTCAACGCCCTCCCGGACGACGCGGCCCGCGCCGCGCTCCGGGAGGCGTGCGCCGCCACGGCGTGGGCGGAGCGGCTCCGCGCCGCCCGCCCCTACGCCGACCCCGAGGACCTCTACGCCGCCAGTGACGCCGCCATGGCCGAGCTGACGGCGGCGGACCTGGCCGAGGCCATGGCCGGCCACCCGCCGATCGGCCGCCCCAAGCCCGGCGACCCGACCTCCGCCCGTGAGCAGAGCGGCATGGCCGGGGCGTCCGAGGACCTGAAGGCGGAGATGCTCGAACTCAACCTGGCCTACCAGGACAAGTTCGGCCATGTCTTCCTCATCTGCGCCACCGGCCGGACCGGCGAGCAGATGCGGGACGCGGTCAAGGAGCGGATCGGCAACTCGCCCGAGCAGGAACGGGAGATCGTCCGCACCGAATTGGGGAAGATCAACCGTATCCGGCTCGGCCGGCTGCTCGAAGACGCCTGAGCCCTGCTCGAAGACGCCCGAAGAGGAAAACATGAGCACCGAGACCACCGCCTCAGTGTCCACGCACATCCTGGACACCAGCGTCGGCCGCCCCGCCGAGGCCGTCGCCGTCCACCTCAGCGCCCGCTCGGGCAGCGACGGTGACTGGCAGGCGCTCGGCGGGTCCGCCACCGACGCGGACGGGCGGTGCAAGGACCTTCCGGCCCTGCCGGAGGGCGCCACCCACGTACGGCTCGACTTCGAGACCGAGTCGTACTTCGCCAAGAAACAAGCCGCGGCCCAGCAGGACGCCCCCGCGCTCCGGGACAGCGAGAACGGCCGGCCGGTGTTCTTCCCCGAGGTCACCATCACCTTCGCGGTGGTGCCCGGTGAGCACTACCACGTTCCGCTGCTGCTCAACCCGTTCGGCTACTCCGTTTACCGAGGGAGCTGACCGACACATGACCCGTTTCGTCCTGGGACAGAACCAGTACGGCAAGGCAGAGAACCGCGTTGTCAAGATCACGCGTGACGGCGACACGCACCACATCAAGGACCTGAACGTCTCCGTCGCCCTGTCCGGCGACATGGAGGAGGTCCACCGCAGCGGCTCCAACGCGAACGTCCTGCCGACGGACACCACCAAGAACACGGTGTTCGCCTTCGCCAAGGAGCACGGGATCCAGAGCGCCGAGGACCTCGGCGTCAAGCTCGCCCGCCACTTCGTGGACAACAACGAGCCCATCCACCGGGCCCGCATCCGCATCGAGGAGTACGGCTGGGAGCGGATCGAGACCTCGCAGTCCGGCGCCCGCTTCGTCGGCTCCGACGAGATCGCCCACTCCTTCGTCCGCAAGGGCCAGGAGACCCGCGTCGCGGAGATCACCTACGACGGCCACGGCATCCAGGTGCTCTCCGGGTTCAAGGACCTGACCGTCCTGAACTCCACCAACTCCGAGTTCTTCGGCTACCTCAAGGACAAGTACACCACCCTCACGGAGGACTACGACCGGATTCTGGCCACCACCGTCTCCACCTGGTGGCGGCACAACTGGGACGGCGTCGACTCGCACGCCCCGGACTGGGACCGCTCGTACAACGGGGTGCGCAAGCACGCGCTCCAGGCGTTCGCCGAGACCTACTCGTACTCGCTCCAGCAGACCCTCTTCGAGATGGGCGTGCGGGTGCTCAACTCCCGTGACGAGGTGGACGAGATCCGCTTCTCGATGCCCAACAAGCACCACTTCCGCTCGGACCTGTCGCCCTTCGGGATCGACAACGAGGCCAAGGACGGCGCCGTGTACTACGCCGCCGACCGCCCCTACGGCCTGATCGAGGCCACCATCCTGCGCGACGGCGCCGAACAACTCATCCCGGTCGACATGACCAACCTCTGACGCGGGACGCGCGCCACCGGCCCGGCCGCCCGGGCCGGTGGCGCGCCACACCGGAGGGAACACCATGGCACAGCCTGCAACGGAGCCGGCGAAAGGCTCCTGTTCCACCCCGCCGGTGCACATCGAGGACGCCGTCACGTCCGTGCACCCGGTGGACGAGAAGCTCCACCCCTCGCGGCTCGTCCCCGCAGCGCTCCAGCACATCGCCGCCATGTACGCGGGCGTCGTCACTCCTCCGCTCATCATCGGCCAGGCCTGCGGCCTCGACATCGCGGCCCGCACCCGGCTCATCGCCGCCTCGCTGCTCATCGCGGGCGTCGCCACCATCCTGCAGACCATCGGCGTCAAGGGCCTGGTCGGCAACCGGCTGCCCTTCGTCAACGCCGCCTCCTCGGCCGGCATCGCGCCCATCCTGGCCATCGCCGAGACCAACACCAAGGGTCACCAACTCCCCGCCATCTACGGCGCGGTGATGGTCGCCGGCGTCTTCTGCCTCGCCGTCGGACCGTTCTTCGGACGGCTCCTCAGGTTCTTCCCGCCGCTGGTCACCGGCGTGGTCATCACGCTCATCGGCGTCACGCTGATGCCCGTGCCCGTCGGCTGGGCGCAGGGCGGCGACAAGACCGCCACCGACTTCGGCTCGATGCGCAACCTCGCGCTCGCCGGCTTCACCCTCGTCGTCATCCTGCTGATCCAGCGCTTCGGCCAGGGCTTCGTCAAGCAAGTCGCCCTGCTGTTCGGCCTGTTGATCGGCACCCTGGCCGCGATCCCGTTCGGCATGGCCGACTTCAGCGGCATCCGCTCCGCGCCGGTGGCCGCGCTGCCCACCCCGTTCGCCTTCGGCGCCCCCGAGTTCCAGCCCGCGGCCATCCTGTCGCTGTGCATCGTCATGCTGGTGCTGATGACCGAGTCCAGCGCCGGAATGCTCGCGCTCGGCGAGATCTGCGGCCGCCGCGCCGACTCCCGCACCATCACCCGCGGCCTGCGCACCGACGGCATCGCCACCCTGCTCGGCCCCGTCTTCGGCGGCTTCCCCACCTCCGCCTTCGCCCAGAACGTCGGCGTCGTCTCGCTCACCCGGGTGCGCAGCCGCTACGTCGTCGCCGTCGCCGGCGGCGCCCTGCTGGTCCTCGGCGCCTTCCCGGTGCTCGGCGCGGTCGTCTCCCTCGTGCCGATGCCGGTCCTCGGCGGCGCGGGCATCGTCCTGTTCGGCTCCATCGCCGTCAGCGGCATCCGCACCCTCTCGGAGGCGGGCCTCGACGACAGCTCCAACATCATCCTGGTGGCCGTCGCCCTCGGCGCGGGCATCATCCCCCTGGCCGCGCCGACCTTCTACGCCGAGTTCCCGGCCTGGGCGCAGACCGTCCTCGGCTCCGGGATCAGCGCCGGCGCCATCGTCGCGGTCTCCCTCAACCTGTTCTTCCACCATCTCGGCACCCGGAGCCGCACCGCGGCCCCGGCACTCAAATCCTCCTAGGGTCCTGCCGTGCCCTCCCCGTGGTCCCTCCGGCCACGGGCCGCCACTCACAGACAAGGAAGCGCCATGGCACCATCGGCAGCCCAGCGCATCGTCATCGAGAACTGTTCGATCGCGACCGTGGACGCGAACGACACCGAGTACGCCTCCGGGCACATCGTCATCGCCGGCAACCGGATCGAGTCCATCGGCGCCGGCCGGGCCCCCGAGAACCTGGCCGACGTCGAGCGCCGGATCGACGCGAGCGGCCACCTGGTCACGCCCGGTCTGATCAACACCCACCACCACTTCTACCAGTGGATCACCCGGGGCCTGGCCACCGACCACAACCTGTTCAACTGGCTCGTCGCGCTCTACCCCACCTGGGCGCGCATCGACGAGGAGATGGTGTACGCCGCGGCCCAGGGCTCGCTGGCGATGATGGCCCGCGGCGGCGTCACCACCGCCATGGACCACCACTACGTCTTCCCGCAGGGCTCCGGCGACCTGTCCGGCGCCGTGATCCGCGCCGCCCGCGAGATGGGCGTCCGCTTCACCCTGGCCCGCGGGTCGATGGACCGCAGCGAGAAGGACGGCGGCCTGCCCCCGGACTTCGCCGTCGAGACGCTGGAGGGCGCGCTCGCCGCCACCGAGGAGACCGTCAAGAAGCACCACGACGCCTCCTTCGACGCCATGACCCAGGTGGCCGTGGCGCCCTGCTCCCCGTTCTCCGTCTCCACCGAACTGATGCGCCAGGGCGCCGAGCTGGCCCGCCGCCTCGGCGTACGGCTGCACACCCACGGCTCGGAGACGGTGGAGGAGGAGAAGTTCTGCCACGAGCTGTTCGGCATGGGCCCCACCGACTACTTCGAGTCCACCGGCTGGCTGGGCGAGGACGTGTGGATGGCGCACTGCGTCCACATGAACGACAGCGACATCGCCGCCTTCGCCCGCACGAAGACCGGCGTGGCGCACTGCCCGTCCTCCAACGCGCGTCTGGCGGCCGGCATCGCCCGGGTCCCCGACATGCTGGCGGCCGGCGTCCCGGTCGGCCTGGGCGTGGACGGCACCGCCTCCAACGAGTCCGGCGAACTCCACACCGAACTGCGCAACGCCCTGCTGATCAACCGGCTCGGCGCGCACCGCGAGGCCGCCCTGAACGCCCGCCAGGCGCTGCGGCTCGGCACCCACGGCGGCGCCACGGTCCTCGGCCGGGCCGAGCAGACCGGCTCGCTGGAGGCCGGCAAGCTCGCCGACCTGGTGCTGTGGAAGCTGGACACCCTGGCCCACGCGTCGATCGCCGACCCGGTGACCGCCCTCGTCTTCGGCGCCGCGGCCCCCGTGACGGCCTCCTTCGTCAACGGTCGCCAGATCGTCGAGAACGGCCGCCTGCTGCACGCGGACGAGGACGCCATCGCGCACTCGACCCGCACCGAGGCCCAGCGCCTGGCCCGGATCGCCGCCCAGCGCTGATCCGCACCGAAGCTCCGGCCGGGGGGGACGGCCCCCGGCCGGGAGCCGTGGACCCGAGCGGGGTCCGCGGCGGCCGGCTCCGGGGCGCGCGTGGACGCGCGCGCCCCGGGACGGTGTCCGTCCGCCACTCCCCGAGGGTCCCCCCAGGACCCGCCCCCGGTCCCGCACGACCACACACGCATTACCTCCAAGACACCCACGTCAGCAGACGTGTTACCCGACCGGAGGAGCAGCCGTGGCCACTCACCCCGCACCCCGCGATGAGGCACGACAGCCAGCCGAGTCCACCCACCCCGTCGACGAGAAACTCCCCGCGCTCAAAATGGCGACCAGCGGCCTCCAGCACGTGGCCGCCATGTACGCGGGCGTGGTCGCCCCGCCCCTGATCGTCGGCGCGGCCGTCGGCCTGTCCGGCACCGAACTGACCTTCCTCACCGGCGCCTGCCTGTTCACGGCCGGTCTCGCCACCTTCCTCCAGACCCTCGGCATCTGGAAGATCGGCGCCCGCCTGCCCTTCGTCAACGGCGTCACCTTCGCCGGCGTCGCGCCGATGACGGCGATCGTCGCCTCCACCAAGGACAAGTCCGACGCTCTGCCGATCATCTTCGGCGCGGTCATCGTCGCCGGCCTCCTCGGCTTCCTCGCCGCGCCCGTCTTCTGCAAGGCGGTCCGCTTCTTCCCGCCCGTGGTCACCGGCACCGTCATCACCCTGATCGGCGTCTCCCTGCTGCCCGTCGCCTTCGGCTGGGCCCAGGGCCCGAACCCGGCCGGACACGACTACGGCTCCGCGAAATACCTCACCCTGGCCGGCATCACCCTCGTCGTCGTCCTGCTGCTGCGCCGCTTCACCCGGGGCTTCGTCAAGCAGATCGCCGTCCTGCTGGGCCTGATCGCCGGCACGCTCATCGCGATACCCTTCGGCGTCACCGACTTCGGTCCGGTCGCCGACGCCGACGTGGTCGGCTTCCCCACCCCCTTCCACTTCGGCGCGCCGCAGTTCCAGCTCGCGGCGATCGTGTCGATGTGCGTGGTGATGGTGGTCTCCATGACCGAGTCCACCGCCGACATGCTCGCCCTCGGCGAGGTCGTCGAGCGCCCCGCCGACGAGGAGACGATCAAGCGGGGCCTGCGCGCCGACACCCTCGGCTCGGCCCTCAGCCCGCTGTTCAACGGCTTCATGTGCAGCGCCTTCGCCCAGAACATCGGCCTGGTGGCGATGACCCGGGTGCGCAGCCGCTTCGTGGTCGCCACCGGCGGCGGCTTCCTGGTGCTGATGGGCCTGTGCCCGATGGCCGCCTCGCTGATCGCGGTCGTCCCGCGCCCGGTGCTCGGCGGCGCGGGTGTGGTGCTGTTCGGCTCGGTCGCCGCCAGCGGCATCCAGACCCTGGCCCGGGCCGGGCTCGACAAGGACAACAACGTCCTCATCGTGGCCGTGTCGCTGGCCGTCGGCGTCATCCCGATCACCGTGCCGGACTTCTACCACGCCTTCCCGGAGACGGCCCGGATCGTCCTCGACTCCGGCATCTCCACCGGCTGCGTCGCCGCCGTCGTCCTCAACCTGGTCTTCAACCACCTCGGCAAGTCCCGCAAAGAGGAGCGGGACGTCACCCACCCGATGGAGGCGGGCGAGGAGATCGCCGTCGTGCACTGACGACACGGACGCGACCGTTTCACGGGGTACGGCCCGGCTGCCACCGGGCCGTACCCCGTTCCACGCTCTCGCGCCCCCGCTCTACAGCCCGAACAGCGCCGGATCCGAGGCGAGTTCCTTGAAGTGCTCGTCCGGAGCGGCGACCAGCTTGCGGGTCTTCAGGTCCAGCAGACCGCCGACCGCGCTGATCTCGGCCGCCACCGTGCCGTCGGCCTTGCGGACCGTCTGCTCGATCCGGAACGTCCGGCCGCCCTCCCAGGAGAACGCGCAGCTGACGTCGATCTCGTCACCGGCCAGCAGCTCCCGGCGGTAGCGGATCGTCGTCTCCAGCGCCACCGGACCCACCCCGCGGGAGACCAGTCCCGTCTGGGTGATCCCGGCCGCCTGGAGCAGCGCCCAGCGGGCGTGCTCCCCGTAGTTGAGGTACACGGCCTGGTTGACGTGGCCCTGTGTGTCGGTCTCGTACCCGCGCACGGTCACCCGCACGGAAAACGGCTCGCTCACTGCATCCCCCTCAGCACCCGATCGCCTCTGCGTTCCCCCCGATCTTGCCATGCCGTTCACACCCGGCGCGGGGACGCCAGCAGGTACCGGACCCGGGTGCGCGGCTCCGTGTACTCCCCGGCCTGCCAGCCCGCCCGCTCCAGCGCGGCCGCGCACGCCCGCAGCGCCTCGCCGTCCGGGCCGTGCACGGCGACCGCCTCCGGCTGCGCGGTCGCCCGCACCCGGTACCCGTCGTCCCCGTCCGGCCCGGCGGGACGGCACCCGGCCGCCTCCAGGGCCAGCGCCGCGGCCCGCACCAGATGCGTACGCTCCCACCCGCACGGCCGCTGGACGCTGCCGTCCGGATGGGTCATCCGCCGCAGCTCCAGCAGCCCCTGCCAGGCGCTGTGCACCTCGCGGAGGCGGGCGGGGGAGGCGTCCACCGGCTGCTCCTCGCCACCGACCCGGGCGGCGAACACGCCGCCGGCGCCCTCCTGCGGGGCGGCGGCGGGTGCGCTGTCGGCCGGACCGGCGGAGCCCCCGGTCGCGGGCTCGGCCTCCCGTATCCGGTGCCCGGCGGGGGTGAGGAAGTGGTCGTGCGGCGGGCGCGGATGCCGGAAGGCGAGCCCCCGCTGCACCAGCGCGGCGAGCTGCGCCGGGGTGCCGCGCAGTCGCCCGGTCACCGGGTCCGCGGCGTCGATGACGCGGCGCTGCGCGGCCGTCGGCGGTCGTGTCACGGTGTCCCCCCTCCCCGGGCCGTTGCTGCTCAGCAGCGTACGACCCGGGTCTGACAGCGGGGCGGGGTCCGTCGTCAGTCGGAGGACTGGGCCGGTGCGGGCGGCCGGATGTTCCAGCCCGCGATCACCGGCCGGTCGTGCTCGGTGCCCAGCCGGCATACGGTCCCCGTGGCCAGCTGGAACAGCGCGCCCGCCGACGGCGGCAGACCGAGCCGCCGCGCGGTGAGCACCCGCAGGAAGTGGCCGTGCGCCACCAGCAGCACGACGCCCTCCGTGTTGGCGAAGGCGGCGTCCACCCGCGCCAGCATCCGGTCGGCCCGCTCGCCGACCTGCTCCACGCTCTCCCCGGGATGCTCCGGCGGCCCCGGCGCCACCCCGTCCGTGAACAGGAACCAGCCCGGCCGGGTGCGCTGGATCTCGGGCGTGGTCACACCTTCGTAGCCGCCGTAGTCCCACTCGTGCAGATCCGGGTCCACCCGGGCGTCGTGCACACCGATGAGCTGAGCCGTCTCCCGCGCCCGCTGCGAGGGGCTGACGAACGCCGCGCCGATGCGGTGCGAGCGGATCAGCGGCACCAGCCGCCGTGCCTCCTCGCGGCCGTGCTCGGTGAGCGGCACGTCCGTGCAGCCGGTGTGCCGCCCGGAGCGCGACCACTCGGTCTCTCCGTGCCGGACGAGAAAGAGGTCACCCACGTCCGCTGTTCCTTCCCTGTCGTCGCCGACGACACCTTGACACGCACCGGGTACGGCCGCAGCAGGGGCTGGGCCGTACGGCCGGTGTGGACTCCCGCCTCATTACGCCGAGGCGTAGGAGAGGAACGCGGCCCATCCCTCCGGGGGGAAGGCGAGGTGGGGGCCTTGGGCGGCCTTGGAGTCGCGGACGTGGATGGTCTGGGGCGTGTGGGCGACCTCCACACACTCAGGGCCGTCGGTGGTGCTGTAGCTGCTCTTGAACCACTCCAGCGCGGAATCGTTTCCAGCCGCGGGGTTGGTCATCATGTCTCTCCTAGCACTTCTTTGATGATGGTCAGCGATTTGCGGGGCGTGAGAGCCTGAGCCCGGATGATGCCGTAGCGAGCCTCCAGGATCTGGATCTCTTTCGGGTGGGACATGAGGCTGCTGATGAGTTGTGCTTCCGAGTGCGCCACCGTGTCCCCTTCCTTGAGCCGCATCAGCTGGATCGATCCGTTGAGGCCGGCGTGGTCGTCGGTGTTCGTGAGCATCACCTGGATCTCCACGTGCCGCCGTTGGCCGATCTCAATCAGATGTTCGAGCTGGTTCCGCATGACCATTCTGTCCCCAAGAGGGCGTCGCAAGGTCACCTCTTCCAGGACGAAGCTGAAGACGGGTGCCGGCCGCCTGTCGAAGATGTCCTGCCGAGCCAGCCGCGCGGCGACGAGGCGTTCCAGTTCCTCTTCGCCGAAGACCGGGCGACGTGTGCCGTACAAGGCTCTGGCGTACTCCGGCGTCTGGAGCAGGCCATGGACGACGGAGTTTGCGTACGAGCAGATCTCGACCGCGTCCCCCTCCAACTTCCGCAGGTCACGTACCTTCTTCGGATACCGGGCCTCCTCCACGTCCTTCGTCAGCTCAGTGATCACGCCGCCCGCGTCCAGTACCCGGTCGGCATCCAACAGGAACTGCTCCTTGGGAGCGCGCCGTCCCCGCTCCACCGAGGACACCTGTTCCTCGCTGTAGCGGATGGCCTTGCCCAGCTCGGCCTGGGTGAGCCCCGCGCGCAAGCGGAACCTTTTGATGACCCTGCCGACCGTGCGGAGCACCGCCGCCGACTCCTCGTCGTCCCAGCCCGCTTCCATCGTGTCGCCGGTCTGTGAACCGTCTTCCATCGCGCTCATGATCTGACACCTCCGTGTGTTGCCAGTCCCCAACGCCCCGCCGGTGCACGGCGTAACGCGTCGCCGCCCGTACAGACCCGGACAGCACCCGGACAGCCACGCTGCGTACTGTCGCCGTGGCTGTGCAGCGTAGTGACGAGCCACCACGCTGGGTGACATGAACGCTGATATCTCCACCCCCGGGTGGACCACCGCGCCCACGGGCCAGTTCACGATCTGTCTGACGGCCACGCCGAGAGGCGCCCGGCTGGCCCGCCGCCTGGCATCGCAGCAACTGGCGGACTGGGGCTGGGGGCACGACAGCGAGGCGAGCGGGACGGTCGCGCTGCTGGTCGCGGAACTCACCGCGAACGCGGTGCGGCACGGCAAGGTGCGGGGCCGGGACTTCCGCCTGACGCTGACCCTGTACGCGGCGGACCCGGCGCTGCGCATCGAGGTCACGGACGCGCGGCCGAACAGTCGGCCGCCGACGCCGGGCGCGCTCCCGCAGTCGCTTCCGGACGCGGAGTCGGGCCGGGGCCTGATGCTGGTCGAGGCGCTGTCGACACACTGGGGAGTGACGAGCGGCGACCCGTACACGAAGACGGTCTGGTGCGAGGTGCTTCTCACCTGACTACCTCAGTCGACGCCCCGGAGATACACCCGGCTGTGCTGTGCGTCGAGCGGATGCACCGCGATGGTCAGCGAGTTCAGCTCGCCCCGGCAGGGTGTGCACACCGGCCCCTCAGTGACGTCGGCGAGCGCTTCCGGTTCCGGCAGCCCGAGATGGGCGAACGGAGCGGCCGGTTCGCCGTCACCGGCGGAGGCGAGGGGACGGGCGCGGTGCCCGAGAGGACTGTCGGGCCGCAACTCCCGCACGAACGCCTCGGTGTCACCTCTCGGCAGCGTGAACGCGAGCAGCAGCCCGTCGTCCTGGAACCCCTTCTGCCGGGCGGCCCGCACATCGGTGGCGCCCGCCGGTACCGCCGTGTTCATGCGCCGGGCGACCTGCGCCGGCGTCGTCCCCTCGACCCAGTACGGCACCCGCCGCCCGGCCGGCTCCGAGGAGCAGGCCCCCAGCGCACACCCCAGCACGACGACGAGCAGCCCCTTGACCGCGCCCTTCCAGTACACACGCCTCGTACGCCTGAACGAATGCCTCACCAGCGGCACCCTACTGCCGATACCCCCCGAGGAACCGGCCGATCCGGCTGATCGCCGTGTCCAGGACGTCGGCGTGCGGGAGGGTGAGGATGCGGAAGTGGTCGGGGGAGGGCCAGTTGAAGCCGGTGCCCTGGACGACCTGGATCTTCTCGCGCAGCAGGAGGTCCAGGACGAACCTCTCGTCGTCGTGGATCTTGTGGACCTCCGGGTCGAGCCGGGCGAAGGCATACAGCGCGCCCTTGGGCTTGACGCACGAGACGCCGGGGATCTCGTTCAGCTTCTCCCAGGCCACGGTGCGCTGTTCGTACAGCCTGCCGCCGGGCGAGGTCAGCTCCTTGATGGACTGGCGGCCGCCCAGCGCGGCCTGAATGGCGTACTGCGCGGGCGCGTTGGCGCACAGGCGCATGGAGGCCAGCATGGTCAGGCCCTCCAGATAGCTGCGCGCGTGCTGCTTCGGTCCGGTCACCACCAGCCAGCCGGAGCGGAAGCCCGCCACCCGGTAGGTCTTGGACAGGCCGCAGAAGGTGAGGACGACCAGGTCGGGGGCGAGCGCGGCGGTCGAGTGGTGCACGGCGTCGTCGTACAGGATCTGGTCGTAGATCTCGTCCGCGAAGACCATCAGGCCGTGCCGGCGGGCGAGATCGAGGATGCCCTCCAGGATCTCCTTGGGGTACACCGCGCCGGTGGGGTTGTTCGGGTTGATGATCACCACCGCCTTGGTGCGGTCGGTGATCTTCGCGGCCATGTCGTCCAGGTCCGGGTACCACTCGGCCTGTTCGTCGCACAGGTAGTGCACCGCCTTGCCGCCGGCCAGCGTCGTCACGGCCGTCCACAGCGGGAAGTCCGGCGCCGGGATGAGGATCTCGTCGCCGTCCTCCACCAGCGCCTGTACGGCCATGGAGACCAGCTCCGAGACGCCGTTGCCGAGGAACACGTCGTCCACGCCGACCTCCAGGCCCCGCTCCTGGTAGCGCTGGGCCACCGCGCGGCGCGCGGACAGGACGCCGCGCGAGTCGGTGTAGCCGTGCGCCTGGGGCAGCATCCGGATCATGTCCTGGACGATCTCCTGCGGCGCCTCGAAACCGAACAGCGCCGGGTTGCCCGTGTTCAGCCTGAGGACGCTGTGGCCCGCCTCCTCCAGTGCGTTGGCGTGCTCGATCACCGGACCGCGGATCTCGTAGCAGACCTCGCTGAGCTTGTTCGACTGCCGGAACTCCATGCGCCCCTCCGGGAACTCGTGTTGCTTGGTTTTACCAAGTAGGAGCTTGGAAAGTCCAACGACATGTCTAGACTGCGTCGCATGCCACCTCGCCGAAGCTACGACCAGTACTGCTCCGCCGCCCGCGCGCTCGACCTCGTCGGCGACCGCTGGACGCTGCTGATCGTCCGTGAACTGCTGGCCGGCCCCCGCCGCTACACCGACCTGCACGCGGACCTGCCCGGAGTCAGCACGGACGTGCTCGCCTCACGGCTGAAGGACATGGAGCGCGACGGACTCGCCGGCCGCCGCCGGCTGCCCCCGCCCGGCGCCGCCTACGTCTACGAACTCACCGAGCGCGGACGCGCGTTGCTGCCCGTGCTCCAGGCGCTCGGCGAGTGGGGCCGCCCCGAACTCGGCGAGCCGCGCCCCACCGACGCGGTGCGCGCCCACTGGTTCGCACTGCCGCTGCTGCGGGCGCTCGACGGCGAGGGACTCGTCGAAGTCCGCCTGGAGGAGGGCGTGTTCCACCTCCACGTCGGCGCCGTGAGCGGTCCGGTCTACGGCGACGGCCCGGCGCCCGGCGAGCCCGACGCCCGGCTGGTGCTCGACCACGCCGTCTGCACGGCCGTCGCCCGCGGCGAGCTGGCCCTCGCGGACGCGGTGCGCGACGGGCGGGTGGAGGTGAGCGGCGACGGCGCGCTCGCCAAGGCGCTGCGGGAGGCCTGACGGCCGAAGGCCCGTCCTCCGGGGAGAACGGGCCTTCCTATGTGAGGAAATGACGTTGCGTCAGGCGCTCGGCGGCACCCGGGACGGTCGTCCCGAACCCCGGGTCAGCGCGTACCCGCCGATGCCCGCGAGCGCGGCCAGCACGGCGCCGACGCCGCTCCACACCCAGCGGTCGGACCACCAGTGGGAGGACCAGCCGCCGTCCGGCTCGATGCTCGACAGCACGGCGTGCTTCTTCGAGCCGTCCGCCGCGTCGCCGTCCTGCTGCGCGGACTTGACCGCGACGCCCGGGACGAGCGGCTGCGCCAGCGAGCCGTCCACGGCCGCCGGGCCGCCGATGTGCTTGGCGTCCGCCCGCACCTCGGCGTTCACCGGCTGGCCGAGGTCGGACGCCTGGAGGCCGACCGCGGTGAGCCGGACGTAGTACGTGCCGGGCAGCGGGTCGTCGGCCCACGGCTCCGACCAGGCCCGCACCGTGCGCAGCACGCAGGCCAGCTCCACCGAGGCGGTGCCCGCGGCGGCGGTGCGGGTCTGCGCGCCGTACTGGCACGACTGGCGGCGGCGCAGGCCGTCGTAGACGTCGAGCTGCCAGGTCTGCGCGGTGTGCTGGTCCGAGAGCTTCACCGTCGCCTTCACAGTGGGCCGCTCGCCCGCGTCCGCCGGGAACGACCAGTACAGATAGTCGCCCGTGGAGCCGGAGGCGGTCGCCCGCTGCCCCTGCTCGATCTCCGTCGCCGTGCGGAACGACGTGCCGGCCCGGGTCGGCGCGTCGCCGGAGCCGGACGGGCTCGGGGTGGGGGAGGAGTCGGCGGCCGCGGTGCCGGCGGCGAGGCCGACGGCGAGCAGTGCCGCGCTCAACACTCGTGTACAACGCATCAGTTCGTCCTCCAGATCGCGACCCGCCAGCGCGAGAGCCAGCCCCAGACCAGTCCGGCCAGGAAGCCGATCACCACCAACAGTCCGAGCAGCCACCAGCCGCGGCCCAGACCGAAGGCCGCCACGTCGTGCGCCTTGCTCGGCCCGTCCACCACGTCCACGGTCAGCTCCAGCGGCAGACCCGGCGTCGTCTTCACCCCGGCCGCCGCCGAGTAGGAGTTGGTCAGCTGGAGGCACACGGTCTCCGCCGGAGCGTCGTCGTCGTCGCTCCCGGCCTTCGGGTAGCGCAGACCCGTCGAGATCACGTCCGTACGGCCGGTGCCCGCGGCCTCGCCGCGCACGATCTCCCGGCCGTGCAGCGTCACGGCCCGCAGCAGCACCCCGTAGTCCGGGTTCACCGCCCGGTCGTCGGCGACGCTCACCGAGGCACGCAGCTCCTGGCCCGGCCGCACGTCCACCCGGTACCAGCGCTGCTGCCCGAACTCCTCACGGTCGGTGTAGAGACCGGACTTCACCTCGGGCGCCTTCGCGCAGTCGGCGGCGCCCTGGACGGCCACCGGAGTGACCACCGGATCGGCGGCCCGGTCGACCAACTCGCCGACCTTGTCGCTCAGTTCTTCCTTGTGCCGTACGTCGGTGTAGGTGCCTCCGGTGGCGTCCGCGATGCAGCTGAGCTGGTCGCGGGTCTTGGCGTCGGGCACCAGGCCGAGGGTGTCGATGGTCAGGCCGATGCCCTTGGCGGCTATCTCGCGGGCCACCTCGCACGGGTCCAGCGGCTGGCAGGTGTCCTCGCCGTCGCTGATCAGGACGATGCGGCGGGTGCCGTCGCCGCCCTCCAGGTCGGTCGCGGCCTTCAGCAGCGCGGGACCGATCGGCGTCCATCCGGTCGGGCTCAGCGTCGCGACCGCGGTCTTGGCCTCGGTGCGGTTCAGCGGGCCGACCGGGTAGAGCCGCGCGGTGTCCTTGCAGCCCTCCTTGCGGTCGTTGCCGCGGTAGTTGGCGCCCAGCGTGCGGATGCCGAGCTGGACCTCCTCGGGGGTCGCGTCGAGCACCTCGTTGAACGCCTGCTTCGCCGCGGCCATCCGCGTCCCGCCGTCGATGTCGCGGGCGCGCATGGAACCGCTGACGTCCAGGACGAGTTCGACCTTGGGTGCGGCCTGCCCGTCCGTCTCGTCGGCGACCGCGCCGGCGGGGAAGGCGATCCCGGCCGTCAGGGCGGCGAGCAGAGCACAGACTCCTGCCGCCAGCCGTTGTCTTGTGATCATCGGCGGATCCTATTGACCAAACCCGCCCACCTTCAAAACGACGGCCGCCGGTGACGCCGACTTCCGGCGCGCCGTCAGCTCGGCCCGCCGGGTGACGCCGTGCCGAGCAGGCCCGTGAGACGCGCCCGGTACAGCGCCGCGACGGTGAACCCGTCGGTGATCCGCCCGTCGGCCACCATCGCCTCCGCCTCGGCCGCGCTCACCGTGACGGCCCGCCGGATCCCCTCGCCCCGCTCCGGATCGCCGAAGCCGTCCACCCGGGCCGCGTACAGCCGGACCCGGTGGCCCAACAGACCCGTGTCGGGGTCGAGTTCACCGAGCGGGACGACCGCCGTCGGCGTCGCGTCGATCTCCTCCCGCAGCTCCCGCGCGACATTCTCCTCGTCCGTGGCCCCCGGGTCCCCGAAGCCGCGCACCACCTCCCGGTGCCACGCCCGGGTGGCGTGCCGGTAGTGCTCGATCAGCACGACCTTCCCCTCCGGTCCGAGCAGCGGCAGCACCACCACGCCGGGGGAGGCGCCGGGCGGCGGCAGGATCCGGTCGTACAGGCCCAGCCGGCCGTCGGGGAAGCGCACGGCGTCCCGCAGGTACCACAGGTGCCGATTGGCCGAGACCACACCGGTCGGCACCGGCCGCACCGCCGCCCTCAGCCGCTCCCGCAAGGCGCCGAACCGGCCCGGGGAACGGCTCTGCCCGCTCCCGGCGGCCTGCCGCCGGGCCCGGCGGACCAGCTCCGGATCCGTCAGGATCTCGATCGCCCCGGGTTCGTTGCGGAACCACTCCGGGACGGCCCGGCGCAGGGACTCGTAGCGGCTCATCGGGTGTCTCGCAGGCTGTGCAAGGGCGTACTCCGCGTTCAGTATTCGGGCAGGTCTTCGTTGTCCTGAGTGGTCGTGGACGCCGTGCCGGTGGCGCCGGGGCCGGCCGCGTCCCGGTAGCCGGGCAGCTGGCGCACCAAGTCGTGGAACTGCGCCCATTCTCGTTCACTGGCCAGCCGTACGGCGGCTATCTCACGGGCGAACCGCTGCTGCTGCCGCCCGGCGATCCGGTTGCGCAGCACCAGCTGCACCGACCCCGTCAGCGACCCGCTCACCGTGAGCGGCAGGACCGAACCCGCCACCTCCCACACGTCGTTGCCGCTGACGGCCGTGAACACGGCCGCCCCCACGGTGACCACCACCTCGACCACCGGACGCCACGGGGCCGGCCGTGCCCGGCCGTGCTCCCGGGCCAGCTCGAGGATCTCCGCGTTGAGCCCGACATAGCGGTCGAAGACCAGGCCCACGGAGTCCTGGAAGGCGCCGGGATCGGCGGTCAGGTCGCCGAACGCCCGGATGTACCCGTTCCACGCGGAGGTCTGCCGCAGCCGCCAGATGTCCTGGAGCGACAGCGCGTTCACCGCGGACGGCGTCAGCTGGTCCTGGACGGCGGCGAAGGACTGCCGCCGCAACAGCGTCAGCAGTTGCTCCGGGTCCTCGACGAACCCGGCGGTGCTCCTGGCCTCGCGGGCTTCCTGGAGCACCACCCGGCGCAGGCTGCCCACCGGGGTCAGCGGGTAACGTCCCAGCGCGTCGGCCAGGTTGACGTTGTAGATCAGGTCGAGGAGCTGCTTGATCTCCGCCGCGAAGGGTTTGCCCCGGTCGTATCTGCCCTCCGCGATGTTCGTCCCCGGCGCCGAGACGAACTCCTCGTAGAGGGTGTTGCGCACGACCGACTCCCGGCGCACGCTCAGGTCATTGCTGAAGGCGACGATCTCGCCGAGCCGCCGTCCGAACCGGTCCGCGTCCTGCCGGTCCACACCGACCTGTGCGGCCAGGACGTCGATGTCCTTGGCGGTCAGTCCCTGGACCTTCTCGGCGAACGGCTGGAACAGCCGGACCCGGGTCCGCTCCCGGTTCTCCTGGTCGCCCGAGGTGCCGTCCCAGGACATGCGCACACAGCGCACCCGGTCCGTGGCCGGTATCCCCGCCAGCGTCTCCTGCCAGGCGGTGAACCCGTCGCGCCGCAGGTGCAGATGGGCGGGCGGCTCCTCGGCCGGATGCCGCTCGTTGAGCAGGAAGGGCACGATGGCCCCCGACGCCAGGAGCCGCTGGTGCGCCGTCCGGCTCTCCCCCTCCAGCGCGAAGTCGTGGTTGATCGCGTCGTTGTTGTAGAAGTAGGCGCGGTTGATCACCACCTGGCTCGCGTTGATGAGACTGCGGAAGTACTCCGCCCGCACCTCCTGGTTCCGCTGCCGCCCGACCTGGTCCAGGGACTGGCCCCGCGCGATCATGACCTTGGCCAGCCGGGCCGGGACCCACTGGTTGTCCAGCGACTGCGCGATCACCGCCCCCGGCTCCAGCTGCTCGGGGCGGATCGGCGTCATCAGACCGTCACTGCTGTTGACGTCAGTCATCTTCTGCTCTCGAGACTCTCGTGGCCTGCGAACTCCTCACACGTACATCCCCGGACGGGCGGGAAGGGGCAACATGTCGTATTCGTAATACACGACCGCCGATTTCCAGCCGGGCGCCTCACCCGCCCCGGACGGGATTGGGCAGCCCCGTCCAGAGGTCTCCCGCCCGCCCCGGCGACAGCCGCATCAGCGTCAGCGCCTTGGCCGGCCAGGGCTCCTCGCGCAGCGCCCGTACGTCGGGCGAGTCCGGCAGGTCCTCCAGGGCCGTCGCCACGGCCGCGCGCAGCGCCGGGCCCGATCCGGCCGTGCCCGCCAGCGCGCCCGCCACCAGCGAGCCGAACAGCTTGCGGCGCAGGGCGACGGGATCGTCGGTGAGGTTGCGCTCGGGCAACTCCGGTACCGGCACGCCGTGTCGGCGCAGCCGGGCCGGGCTCACCCGGATGTCGGCCAGGTCGCGGTAGACCAGACGCAGCGGCGCGCCCGAGGCGGACAGCACCACCAGCAGGTTCTGCCCGTGCGCCTCCAGGGCCACGCCCAGCTCCAGCAGCCGCAGACCGGCGGTGAGGGCCAGCCGCGCGAAACGGGCCGTCCACGCGGGGGAGTCGGGCCAGGCGGTGGTGGCGAGGGCCGCCACCGGCAGCACCTGCTCGCCCGGCTCGGCGTACGCGCGCGGCGACTCGCGCCACAACGCCGCCAGATCCGGGGTGCCGGCGGCGGCCGCGCCGAGGGTCCGGGTGAAGCACAGCAGCCCGTCCGTACGGGCGGCCAGCTCCCCGGCGAAGTCCGACAGCGCCGCCGAGGCCGCCACCGAGCCCACCGAGATGTCCCGCACCGACGACGTCAGCCGCGCCGACAGCGCCGTCTTGACGTGCGGGCCGTGGGGCAGGGCCAGCGTGCGCAGCGACATCAGCGGATGCGCCACGAGGCCCGCGCCCTCGCCGGCCCGCTTCAGCACGTGCCGCGCCTGCCACGGATGCACGGGCACCAACAGGTCCCGCCCGGCACGGAATTCGTCCGGCCACACCCCGCTCACCACGCACTCCGACTCCGGCGCCGGCAGCAGGCGCAGCTCCACCAGCGGCCCGTGCTCCGGCCCGTACGCCAGTTGCTCGGCCACCGAGAAACCCGGCCGGGAACGGCAGTTGGGATGGAAGGGATGCCCGTCCACCACCCGCTGCTCCCACTCCCAGTCGGTCGCGGGCCACCCGTTCGGGTGATGCTCGGCGGGCGCCGGCCGGCTGGCCCGGGACAGCGCCAACGAGGCGACGCTGTGCGCCAGTTCGGCGGCGAACGCCTCGCCGTGCGGCACGGCCAGGGCGGCCGTCAGACGCGCCGGATCGGCGTAGCGCGCGCCGCCGAGGCGCACCTCGGACACGTAGGCGGCCGTCGCGTACGGGTCGGCGGCCGGGCCGCTGAGCGCGCGGCCGTCGCAAAGCCGCAGGACCAGGCCGTCGCGCACCCGCTCCCGGCCCGTGACCCACGGCAGCGGCTCGTACGCCAGCGCCCGCCACAGCCGGGTCAGCACCGCCGCCCGCGCGCCGGGCAGCGCCCGCGCGTACCGTGCGGCCAGGGCGGGCCGTACGGCGGCCAACTCGTCGCCGATCTCGGTCTCGGCGCTCGGGGGACGGGGCACCATCGGGCTCCTCGGTAGCGGGTCGGGGCGTCACGGTAGCGCGCACCGGGCAGCCATACTGATCACACCGCACCGTGTGGACGTAGGGAACGAATGGAACGCGTCAAGCCCATGCCCCTCAGCGCCGACGCCGGAGCGCGTGCCGACGCGTACGCCGCAGCGCCCCTGCTGAACTGCCTGATCCGCGAACTGGCGCAGCCCTGTCCGGACCCCGGCGGACGGCAGGCCTACCGGCTGCCCGGCAGCGGCCGGCTGCTGCGGGTGCGCGCCGGGCGGCGCCCTGCCGAACCCGAGATCCGCGCGGACGGCGGCTGGCAGCGCGTCGGCCACCCGGAACTGGTCAAACTCGTCGCCGAGGAACTGCGCCGGCACACCGGCCTGAGCAACGACGAACTGCCCGCCGAGATGATCGACAGCCGGGAGGCGGTGGCGGCGCTGCTCGCCGCCCGCGACACGGCGGTCCCGCCCGCCGACCCCTACCTGCGCTCCGAGCAGTCCCTCGTCACCGGACACCCCTACCACCCGGCGCCCAAGGCGCGCGGCGGCGGCCCGGTCGCCTCCTGGCTGCCGTACGCGCCCGAGGCGTACGCCCGCTTCCCGCTGGCGCTGCTGGCCGTGCGCGAGGACCTGGTCGCCGAGGAGGGCGACACCTCGGCGCTGGACGCGCTCGGCCAGGCGCCGCCCGGCTACCGGCTGCTGCCCGCCCACCCCTGGCAGCTGGAGCTGGCGGCCGGCGCCCTCGCCGGGGCGTTCGCGGACGGCCGGCTGCTGCGGCTGGGCCGCACCCCCTTCGAGGTCGGCCCGACCGCTGCCGTGCGCACCGTGCACGCCGCCGAGCACGATCTGTTCCTGAAGTTCAGCCTGGACGTGCGGATCACCAACGACGTGCGCCGGCTGTGGCGGCACGACCTGCTGAGGCTGCGCCGCACCGACACGGCCGCCGTGGCCGCCTTCGCCCGCCTGGACGGCCCGGCGGCCTGGCTCAGCGACCGCGGCTACCGCACCGCCGCCTTCGCCTTCGAGGAACTGGCCGTCGTCGTCCGCGACGGACTGGCCCGGCACGCGCTGCCCGGCACGACCGTGCTGCTCGCCGCCGCCCTCGCCGAGGGCTTCGACGGCAACCCGCTGGACGCCGTCAGGGACCCGGAGCGCTGGTGGGCGGCGTATCTGCGCCAGGTCGTGCCGCCGGCGCTGGCGGCCTTCGCCGACCACGGCGTCGTCCTGGAGGCCCACCTCCAGAACTCGCTGATCGCCGTGGACGCGGCCGGGCTGCCCGTGCAGGCGCTGTTCCGGGACGCGGAGGGCGTGAAGCTGCTGCCCGGGACGGACCGGGCGGCCGGCTGGGAGCGGCTGGTGTACTGCCTGGTCGTCAACCACCTCGCCGAGATCGCCGCCGCCCTCGTCGAGCGCCACCGCGGCTTCGACCCGTGGCCCGCCGTCCGCCGCGAGCTGTCCCTGCGCGCCGACCTGCCCGAGATCCCCGCCCTGCTCACCGCGCCGACCCTGCCCGGCAAGACCAACCTGCTGCTGCGCTGGACGGGCGCGGACGGCGCCGCCGCCCGCTACCGCCCGCTGCGCAACCCGCTGGCGCGGGCGTAGGAGCCGCCGGCGACCGCCCCGGACGGCCGAGTCGCCCGGGGCAGTCGGGAGAAAAGGTGTTTGGGCCGCCCGTCACGGGTCACGCGACAGTCGCGACGCCGCTGCTGAAGCACCAGGAAAGGCGACCCATGACGGAGATCCGACCTGCCACGACCACTGACTCCGGGGCACCGGTGGAGAGCGATGAGCATTCGCTCACCGTGGGCCCCGGGGGACCGATCCTGCTCCAGGACGCCTATTTGATCGAACAGATGGCGCAGTTCAACCGGGAGCGGATCCCGGAGCGCCAGCCGCACGCCAAGGGGAGCGGCGCCTTCGGTCACTTCGAGGTGACCGACGACGTCAGCGCGTACACGAAGGCGGCCCTGTTCCAGCCCGGCGTCCGCACCGACCTCGTCGCCCGGTTCTCGACCGTCGCCGGGGAGCGCGGCAGCCCGGACACCTGGCGCGACCCGCGCGGCTTCGCGGTGAAGTTCTACACCAGCGAAGGCAACTACGACATGGTCGGCAACAACACGCCGGTCTTCTTCGTGAAGGACCCGATGAAGTTCCAGCACTTCATCCGGTCCCAGAAGCGCCGCGCGGACAACAACCTGCGCGACCACGACATGCAGTGGGACTTCTGGACCCTCTCCCCGGAGTCCGCGCACCAGGTCACCTGGCTGATGGGCGACCGGGGCATCCCGCGCAGCTGGCGCCACATGAACGGCTACACCTCGCACACGTACATGTGGATCAACGCCGACGGCGAGCGGTTCTGGGTGAAGTACCACTTCAAGACCGACCAGGGCATCGAGTTCTTCACCCAGGACGAGGGTGACCAGATGGCCGCGGCGGACACGGACTACCACACCCGCGACCTCTTCGAGCACATCCGGGACGGCGACTACCCGAGCTGGACCCTGTACGTGCAGGTGATGCCGTACGAGGAGGCCGCGCACTACCGCTTCAACCCGTTCGACCTGACCAAGGTGTGGCCGCACGGCGACTACCCGCTGATCCGGGTCGGCCGCATGACGCTGGACCGCAACCCCACCGACAACCACGCCCAGATCGAGCAGGCGGCGTTCCAGCCCAACAACCTCGTCCCCGGCATCGGCCCGAGCCCGGACCGCATGCTGCTGGCCCGGCTGTTCTCCTACGCGGACGCGCACCGCTACCGCATCGGCGCAAACTACCAGCAGCTGCCGGTGAACGCCCCGGTCGTCGACGTCCACACGTACTCCAAGGACGGGGCGATGGCCTACCGGTACACCACCGACCCGGTGTACGCCCCGAACTCCAAGGGCGGCCCCGCCGCCGACACCGAGCGCTACGGTTCGCCGCCGAGCTGGACGGCCGACGGCGAGATCACCCGGGCCGCCTACGTCTCCCACCCCGAGGACGACGACTGGGGGCAGCCCGGCACGATGGTGCGGGAGGTGCTGGACGACGCCGCTCGCGACCGCCTCGTCGACAACGTGGTGGGCCACCTCCTCAACGGCGTGAGCGAGCCCGTACTCGAACGCGCCTTCGAGTACTGGACGAACATCGACGAGAACATCGGCAAGCGCATCGCCGCCGGGGTGCGCGCCAAGGCCGGCGAGAAGGACCCGAAGGCCGCCGAGCAGAGCAACCCGGCGCGCAGCTCGATGCAGCACAAGGCGTAACGGCGAGGGAACGCCGCAGCGGGCGTCCGGGCCGTCGGTCGACGGCCCGGACGCCCGCGAGCGCGCCCCCGTCGCGCCCGGTCACTATGCTGGCGTCGTGCGGGACGGACGACCGGCGGGGGACGCGACGATGCTGAGAGAGGTCACCGCGACCCGCTACGTCGAGCCCCTGCACTCCGGCGGCTCCGTCCCCGGCGTCGTGGAGGCCGACGACCTCGGCACGTACGTCGTGAAGTTCACCGGCTCCGCGCAGGGCCGCAAGGCGCTGGTGGCCGAGGTGGTGGTGGGCGAGCTGGCGCGCGCCCTCGGGCTGCGCTTCCCCGAACTGGTGCTCGTGAACTTCGACCCCGAGCTGGCCGCGCATGAACCGCACCAGGAGGTGCGCGACCTGCTGAACGCCAGCCCCGGCGTCAACCTCGGCATGGACTTTCTGCCGGGCGCCCGCGACTTCACCCCCGAGGCCGCCAAGGGCTTCGCGGTCGATCCGCTGGAGGCCGGCCGGATCGTGTGGCTGGACGCGCTGACGGCCAATGTGGACCGCACCGTCCACAGCTCCAACCTGATGATCTGGCCGACGTCGGGCACCGTGCCGCCGCGCCTGTGGCTGATCGACCACGGCGCTGCCCTCGTCTTCCACCACCGCTGGGACACCTCGGAGCCCGCGAAGGCGTACGACTTCCGGCACCACGCCCTCGGGCAGTACGCGCCGGACGTCCGGGCGGCGGACGCGCGGCTCGCGCCGCTGGTGACGCGGGAACTGCTGCGGACCGTCCTCGCGCGGGTGCCGGACGCCTGGCTGGCGGAGGAGCCGGACTTCGCGGGCCCCGAGCAGGTCCGCGCCGCCTACGTCGACTACCTCGCCGCCCGGGTGGCCGCCTCCGCGGCCTGGCTGCCCACGGACTTCCCCGGCCGCGCCGAGCTGGCCGCCGAGGAGGCCCGGCGCGCGGCGCGGACCCAGGCCGGCCGGCCCGACTGGCTCAAGCGGGTCCCCGATCTGCACGGCAAGCCGGCCGCGGAACAGGACTGGTCGGTCCACCTGGAGTAGCCGCCCGGCGCACGGTCCGGGCACACGTGTGAGCGGCCCCGGACGCCCCGGGACCGCTCACACCCGTGGCTCAGCCCCTCAGCCGCTCGTACGCCGGCAGGGTCAGGAAGTCGGCGTAGTCCTCGTCCAGGGAGACCTGGAGGAGCAGGTCGTGGGCCTGCTGCCAGTTGCCGGCGGCGAAGGCGTCCTCGCCGATCTCCGCGCGGATCCTGGCCAGTTCCTCGGCGGCGACCGTGCGGGCCAGCTCCGGCGTGGCCTTCTCGCCGTTCTCGAACTGGACGCCCGCGTTGATCCACTGCCAGATCTGCGAGCGGGAGATCTCGGCGGTGGCCGCGTCCTCCATCAGGTTGAAGATGGCGACGGCGCCCAGGCCGCGCAGCCACGCCTCGATGTAACGGATGCCCACCTGGACGGCGTTGACCAGGCCCGCGTACGTCGGCTTGGCGTCGAGCGAGTCGATCGCGATCAGGTCGGCCGCCTGCACGTCGACGTCCTCGCGCAGCCGGTCCTTCTGGTTCGGCCGCTCGCCGAGCACCCGGTCGAAGGACTTCATGGCGATCGGCACCAGGTCGGGGTGGGCGACCCAGGAGCCGTCGAAGCCGTCGCCGGCCTCGCGGTCCTTGTCGGCTCGGACCTTCTCGAAGGCCACCTTGTTGACCTCGGCGTCCCGGCGGGACGGGATGAACGCCGCCATGCCGCCGATCGCGTGCGCGCCGCGCTTGTGGCAGGTGCGCACCAGGAGTTCGGTGTACGCCCGCATGAACGGGGCGGTCATCGTGACCGCGTTGCGGTCCGGCAGGACAAACTTCTCGCCGCCGTCACGGAAGTTCTTCACGATGGAGAACAGGTAGTCCCAGCGGCCGGCGTTCAACCCGGCGGCGTGGTCGCGCAGTTCGTAGAGGATCTCCTCCATCTCGTACGCGGCCGTGATCGTCTCGATCAGGACGGTGGCGCGGACGGTGCCCTGCGGGATGCCGACGTGGTCCTGGGCGAAGACGAAGATCTCGTTCCAGAGGCGGGCCTCCAGGTGCGATTCCGTCTTCGGCAGGTAGAAGTAGGGGCCCTTGCCGAGGTCCAGCAGCCGCTGCGCGTTGTGGAAGAAGTACAGGCCGAAGTCGACCAGCGCGCCGGGGACCTGACGGCCGTCGGCGTCCACGAGGTGACGCTCGTTCAGGTGCCAGCCGCGCGGGCGCATCACGACCGTGGCCAGTTCGCCGGCCGGGCGCAGGGCGTAGGACTTGCCGGACTTCGGGTCGGTGAAGTCGATGCGGCGGGTGTAGGCGTCGGTCAGGTTGAGCTGGCCGAGGACGACGTTCTCCCAGGTGGGCGCGGAGGCGTCCTCGAAGTCGGCGAGCCAGACCTTCGCGCCCGAGTTGAGCGCGTTGATGGTCATCTTCCGGTCGGTGGGACCGGTGATCTCGACCCGGCGGTCGTTCAGGGCCGCGGGGGCCGGGGCGACCCTCCAGGAGTCGTCCGCGCGCACCGCGGCCGTCTCCGGGAGGAAGTCGAGGGTGGAGGTGCGGGCGATCTCGGCGCGGCGCTCGGCCCGGCGGGCGAGGAGTTCGTCGCGGCGCGGCGTGAACCGCCGGTGCAGCTCCGCCACGAAGGCGAGCGCCGCTTCGGTGAGGACCTCCTCCTGCCGGGGCAGGGGCTCGGCGTCGACGATGGCCAGCGGGGACGGCGCTGGTGCGGACATGAGCTGTCACTTCCTTCGGGGGAGCTTCTTCAGCGAACCACGTTCACCGCCACCGCGCCGTGGCACTGGATGCCAAGCGACACGAATGGGGTATATGGCGCCCTCGGATCGGCCAGGCGCTTCTGATCAGTGGATACTAGTTTCCTCATGGTGGAAGTTCAATGGTTTGTTGATGTCGAGATTCTCTGAGTCGAGGAATCGTGGCGTTCAGTGCCACGCCGTTCACTCCAGGTGCGCCAAGTCGGCCTCGGTGTCGATGTCGTACGCCTGCGCCACATCCGCGCACTCCACCAGCGTGATCGCCGCCGCGTGCTCCTTCAGGTAGGCGCGCGCGCCCCGGTCGCCGGTCGCACTGGCCGCGATGCCCGCCCAGTGGGCCGCGCCGAACAGCACGGGATGCCCGCGCACCCCCTCGTACGCCGCGGCCACCAGCGACGTCTCGTCCCGGAACGCGGACCGCACCCGGCCCACCGCCGCCGCGCCGATCCCGGGCTGGTCCACCAGGCAGACCAGCGCCGCCCGCGCCGGTGAGCCGGCCAGCGAGCCGAGCCCCGCCCGCAGCGAGGACCCCATGCCCTCCTCCCAGGCGGGGTTGTCCACCAGCACGCAGTCCGCCAGCCGCGCCCGCTCCCGTACGTCGCCGGCCCGCGCCCCCAGCACCACGTGCACCCGGGTGCAGCCGGCCGCCCGCAGGACGGCGACCGCGTGCTCCACCAGCGGCCGGCCCCGGTGGGTGAGCAGCGCCTTGGGGCGTCCGCCGAGCCGCCGCCCGCCGCCCGCCGCCAGCACGAGCCCGGCCACCTCCTGCGCCCCGGCGGCTTCCCGCGCCCCGGCCGTCTCGTGCGCCCCGGCTGTCTGGTGCGTCCCGGTCGCTCCTCGCGCCCCGGTCGTCTCGTGCGTCCCGGTCGTCCGGTGCGTCCGGGCTGCCTCGTCGTCTGTGCGTGTCATGCGTCCTGCATACCTGACCGCCGCACGGCGGCGCGGTGTCGTGGGGCTGAATTTCGGTCCCCGTGCTGGCGCGCCCCGCCCCGGGTGTCGTTTACTACCCGCGTCCGGGGACTGCGCACGACGAAGTGCGAGGGGGAGGGCTGTGTTGCGGAGCTTGGGCCAGCGGCCGGTGACGGGCAGCGAAGAGGACCCGAGGGTGGCGGGACTGCGCACCGCCGTGTCCCGGTTACGCCGCGAACTGGCCGCCCATCCGGCGGAGTTCGCCGACCGCTCCATAGCCGAGGACGAACTCGCCGCGCTCGCCGCGATGGCCGCCCACGGCGCCCCCGAGATTCCGCGACTGCGCCGTTCGCTGCTGCTCATCGCCGGATCGATAGGCTCGGTCAGCGCCCTCGGGCCCGGCCTGGCGCAGGTGCGGACCGCGGTGGACCTGTTCGGACAGCCGCCGCGCCGCTGAGCGGGTCGGCGCCGCCGACGGACGGGCGCCCGCACGGCCTCAGGGCTCGGAGCCCGAGCCGCCGCGGCAGCGCTGAGCACGTGCGCCGTCGTGGTGCTCGGGGTCTGCGCCGCCGCGGCGTCCACGCGCCGTGCCGCCGTGGTGCCCGTTTGCCCTGCGCCGTCGCAGGGCTCAGGGTCCGTGCCGTCGTCGGGGGCTCAGCAGGTGCGCCGTCGTGGTGCTCACGGCGCGTGCCGCCATGGCGTCCCGGGCGCGTGCCGTCGTGGTGCCCGTGCCCTGCGTCGCGCCGCGGGGATCAGGGCCTGTGCCGCCGTACGAGGCCCTGTTCCGTCGCCGCCGCCACCGCCGCCGTGCGCGATTCCACGCCCAGCTTGGCGTAGACGTGCACCAGGTGGGACTTCACCGTGGCCTGGCTCAGGAACAGGCGCTTGCTGATCTCCAGGTTGGACAGCCCGTCGCGGACCAGCTCCAGCACTTCCAGCTCGCGGCGGCTGAGCGCGGCGGCCGGCGTCCGCATGCGGTCCATCAGCCGGTGGGCGACGGCCGGGGCCAGCGCCGAGCGGCCGGCGGCGGCGGTGCGCACCGCCGCGGCCAGCTCCGGCGGCGGGGCGTCCTTCAGCAGATAGCCCGCCGCCCCCGCCTCCACCGCGGCCAGGATGTCCGCGTCCGTGTCGTACGTGGTCAGCACCAGCACGCGCGGGGCGCCGGGCCGGGCGGTGATCCGCGCCGTGGCCTCCGCGCCGTGCGCCCCGCCGGGCCCGAACTGGAGATCCATCAGCACCACGTCGATCCCGCCCGCGGCGGCCAGCTCCACGGCGCGCTCCGCCGTCGGCGCCTCGCCCACGATCGCGAAGTCCGGCTCGGCGGAGAGCACGGCCCGCAGTCCCGCCCGGACCACCGGATGGTCGTCGGCCAGCAGCAGCCGGACCGGCCCGCCCTCCTCGGCCACGTGCTCCGGCGTCATACGGCGCTCCGCGGCCCGGGGCGGGGCAGGGTGACCGCCACCGCCGTGCCCTGGCCGGGCGCCGACTCCACGGTGAGCGTGCCGCCCAGCGCCGTGGCGCGCGAGCGCATCGCGGGCAGCCCGAAACCGCCCGCCGCCGCGCCGCCCGCCGTCGCGCCGCCCCCGCCCACGGCGGCCACTGCGGCGTCCGGCACGAAGCCGACCCCGTCGTCCACCACGTCCAGCGCCACCGCCGTGTCCATGAAGCTCAGGGTGACCTCCACGCGCCCCGCGCGGGCGTGCCGCAGCGTGTTGCCGAGCGCGGACTGCGCGATCCGCAGCAGCGCCACCTCGTAGGGGGTGGGCAGTCCGGCCGGCGCGCCGCTCACCGAGAACCGGACCGCGGGCGGCCCCGCCGTCCGCGCGCACAGCCGCTCCAGTGCGCCGGCCAGTGAGCCGCGCTCCAGGTCCGGCGGGGTCAGCGCGTGCACGAAACGGCGGGCCTCGGCGAGATTGTCCTGCGCGGTGGCACGGGCCTGCTCGATGTGGGCGGCGGCCGGGGAGCCGCCCGGCACCGCCCGCTGGGCGGCGCGCAGCAGCAGCTGGATGCTGGACAGCCCCTGGGCGAGCGTGTCGTGGATCTCCCGGGCCAGCCGCTCCCGCTCCGCCAGCGTGCCCGCCGTCCGCTCGGCGGCGGCCAGCTCGGCGCGGGTCGCCACCAGCTCCTCGATCAGCTCGCGCCGCCGCTCGCTCTCCCGGTACAGGGCCTCGTAGCCGAGCACGGTGGCCACCGCGACCGCCGCGCCGAGCAGCGGCCCGATGAACGCCCCCGGCGTGACCTGTCCGCCGTGCCCGACGAAACCGGCGATGGCCGCGGCGGCGGTCGCCGCGACCGAGGGCAGCGCCCAGCGCGCCGGCAGCAGGTGCAGCTGGAGGAAGTACAGCGGGAACGCCGCCCACAGCCCGTCCGGGGAGAACACCAGCAGCACCAGCCAGGAGGCGCCGAGCAGCGCCAGCCACAGCGCCGCGGCGCGCCGGGAACGCCGTACGGCCCGGCTCGGCGCGCCCGCGGCCAGCACCGCGCCGGTGCCGAGCGCCGCCGTCACCGTCGCGACCGCCGACGGTCCGTGCGCGCGCACCGCGGCGAGGGCGAGCAGGCCCGCGAACAGCGCGTACAGGCACCGGCGCAGGGCGGCGACGACGGGGGAGTGGGGGTGGGCGTCCATGACCGCTCCAGGGTAAGCGGGCGCCGCGCGCCGCCCGTCAACCGAAAGGTGGAATCCGGGGCCCGCCCTTCGGCGCGGCCGAAGCGTGCCCGGGCGCGATGCCCGGCGAGGGCCGCCGCGCGCAGGGTTGCGGCATGTTCGTCGCATGGAGAGACCTCCGGTTCGCCAAGGGGCGGTTCGCCCTGATGGGAACCGTGGTCGTACTGATCACCCTGCTCGTGGGGCTGCTGTCCGGGCTGACCGCCGGGCTCGCCGAGGAGAACACCTCGGCCGTCGAGGGCCTGCCCGCCGACCATCTCGCCTTCGCCGCGCCGCCCGGCGGCCGGCCGGTGTCCTTCACCGGCTCCTCGCTCGCGCCGGCCGCCGTGCAGCGGTGGGCCGCGCGGGTGCCGTACGCGGAGCCGGTCGCGATCCGCACCGTCGACGCGGCGGCGGGCGACCGCACGGCGGCGGTGTCGGTGTTCGCCGTACGGCCCGCGTCCGGCATCGCGCCGCCGGGGCTCGCGCCGGGGCGGGCCGTGCTCTCCGCCAAGGCCGCCGCCGCACTGGGCGCCGGGCCCGGCGACCGGGTCCGGCTCGGCGCCGCCTTCTGGACGGTGGCCGCCGTCTCGGGCCGCGCCTCCTACAGCCATACGCCCGTGGTGTGGACGGCGTGGGACGGGGGCCGGGCGACGGTGATCGCGCTGCGCACCGGCGGCGCCGACGTCGCCGCCGCCGACCGGGCCGCCGGGACGAGGACTCTAGCCAAGGGCGACGCGCTCACCGCCATCGGCTCCTACCGGGCGGAGAACGGCTCGCTGCGGCTGATGCGGGGCTTCCTGTTCGCCGTCTCCGCGCTGGTCGTCGGCGCGTTCTTCACGGTGTGGACGATCCAGCGGGCCGCCGACATCGCCGTGCTCAAGGCGCTCGGGGCCGCCACCCGGTACCTGCTGCGCGACGCGCTCGGACAGGCGGCGGTGCTGCTGGTCGCCGGGACCCTCCTCGGGTCCGCACTCGCGGCGCTGGCCGGCGCCCTGGTCGCGGGCGGCTCGGTGCCGTTCGTGCTCGCCCCGGCCACCCTGCTCGGGCCCGCCGCCGTGATGACCGGCCTGGGGATGCTGGGCGCGGGCCTGGCCGTCCGGCGAATCACCGCCGTCGATCCGCTGACCGCGCTGGGAGGCGTGCGATGAGCCTGGTCCTCGACGACGTGACCCTGACCTATCCGGACGGCGAAGGCCGGCTGACCGCGCTGGACCGGGTCGGCCTCGCAGTGCCCGCCGGCTCGCTCACGGCGGTGGTCGGGCCGTCCGGCTCGGGCAAGTCCAGCCTGCTCGCGGTCGCCGCCACCCTGATCACGCCGGACGGCGGCCGGGTGTGCGTGGCCGGCACGGCGACCGCGGGGCTCAGCGCGGCCGAGCGGGCCGTGCTGCGGCGGCGCAGCATCGGCATCGTCTTCCAGCAGCCGAACCTGCTGCCGTCCCTGACGGCGGCCGAGCAACTGGAGGTGATGGCCCGTCTGGACGGACGCCGTACGGCCGCGCGGCGCGCGGCGCGCGGGCGGGCGAGGGAGCTGCTGGCGGCCGTCGGACTCGCCGACCGGGCCGACCGGCGGCCGCACCAGCTCTCCGGAGGTCAGCGGCAGCGGGTGAACATCGCCCGCGCGCTGATGAACGAGCCGTCCGTGCTCCTGGTGGACGAGCCGACCAGCGCCCTGGACCACGAACGCGGCGCGGCCGTCCTGGACCTGCTGGTCCGCCTCACCCGCGACCGGGGCACGGCCACCGTCCTGGTCACCCACGACCGCGGCCACCTCGACGCGGCGGACGCGGTGCGGGAGATGCGGGACGGGCGGCTCGCCGCGCCCACCGGGTAGCGGACCCGGCCCGGCCCGGGCCGCCGGAGCACCGGGCCGGCCCGGCCCGCCGGACGCGGGTTCAGGCCGGCGCGGGCTCAGGCCGCCGGGCCCGGGTTGGTCAGGGCGTGGGACAGTTCCGCCGCCACCTGCTGGAGGACCGGGACGATGCGCTCGGTCACGGACTCGGTGACCCGGCCCGCCGGACCGGAGATGGAGATCGCGGCGGCGGTGGGGGAGTCGGGGACGGAGACCGCGACGCAGCGGACCCCTATCTCCTGCTCGTTGTCGTCCATGGCGTAGCCGAGCTGGCGCACGTCCGACAGGGCCGCGAGGAAGCCGTCCGCGGTGGTGATCGTCTTCTCCGTGGCGGCGGGCATGCCGGTGCGGGCGAGCAGGGCGCGCACCTCGTCCTCCGGGGTGTGCGCGAGTAGCGCCTTGCCGACGCCCGTGGAGTGCGGCAGCACCCGCCGGCCGACCTCGGTGAACATCCGCATCGAGTGCCGGGAGGGCACCTGCGCGACGTACACGATCTCGTCGCCGTCCAGCAGTGCCATGTTCGCCGTCTCGCCGGTCTCGTCCACCAGCCGGGCGAGGTAGGGGCGGGCCCAGGTGCCCAGCAGCCGGGAGGCGGACTCGCCGAGCCGGATGAGACGGGGGCCGAGCGCGTACCGCCGGTTGGGCTGCTGGCGGACGTAGCCGCAGGCCACCAGGGTGCGCATCAGCCGGTGGATGGTGGGCAGGGGCAGTCCGCTGGTCGCGGACAACTCGCTCAGCCCGACTTCGCCGCCCGCGTCCGCCATCCGCTCGAGCAGGTCGAAGGCGCGCTCGAGGGACTGGACCCCACCGCTGGCGGCGGGTTTGGCGGAGTCGGTGGTGCTGGCGCTGGACGTCGGCACGGCGCGTTCCTTTCGGGGCGGGCAGGAAGGGCCAAAGCCTACCCGGGGGGCGGTTGACTCCCTGCCTGTACGGAACTACGTTCTGTCTGTTGGAATTCTAATTCCGCTTTGTGGAAACGTCCAGAGTAAGCCCGGCAGACATCCGTACAGCAGTGTGCCTCTTGACGGGGTCTGGACGGGAGTGAAGACTCCTTCAACAGAATGTTGAAGCAGGAGAGGGGTCCGGGTGTCCGACGCTGAACTGGTGCTGCGCTCGACGCGTGTCGTCACGCCCGAAGGGACGCGCGCCGCCTGTGTGGCGGTCGCCGGCGGCACGATCACGGCCGTACTGCCCCACGACGCCGACCTCCCCGCCGGCGCCCGGCTGGAAGACCTCGGCGACGACGTCCTGCTGCCCGGCCTGGTCGACACCCACGTGCACGTCAACGACCCCGGCCGCACCGAGTGGGAGGGCTTCTGGACCGCCACGCGCGCGGCGGCGGCCGGCGGCATCACCACTCTCGTCGACATGCCGCTCAACTCCCTGCCGCCCACCACCACGGTGGACAACCTGCGGGTCAAGCAGGACGTGGCCCGCGACAAGGCGCACATCGACGTCGGCTTCTGGGGCGGCGCCCTGCCCGACAACGTCAAGGACCTGCGCCCGCTGCACGACGCCGGGGTCTTCGGCTTCAAGGCGTTCCTGTCGCCCTCCGGCGTGGACGAGTTCCCGCATCTGACGCAGGACCAGCTCGCCGTCTCCCTCGCCGAGATCGCCGGCTTCGACGGACTGCTCATCGTGCACGCCGAGGACCCGCACCACCTCGCCGCCGCCCCGCAGCACGGCGGCCCCAAGTACACCGACTTCCTCGCCTCCCGGCCGCGCGACGCCGAGGACACCGCCATCGCCGCGCTCATCGCGCAGGCCAAGCGGCTGAACGCGCGCGTGCACGTGCTGCACCTGTCCTCCAGCGACGCGCTGCCGCTGATCGCCGAGGCCAGGGCGGAGGGCGTGCGCATCACCGTCGAGACCTGCCCGCACTACCTGACCCTGACCGCCGAGGAAGTGCCCGACGGCGCCAGCGAGTTCAAGTGCTGCCCGCCCATCCGCGAGGCCGCCAACCAGGACCTGCTCTGGCAGGCGCTGGCCGACGGCGTCATCGACTGCGTGGTCACCGACCACTCGCCCTCCACGGTCGACCTGAAGACCGACGACTTCGCCACCGCCTGGGGCGGCATCTCCGGGCTCCAGCTGAGCCTGTCCGCGGTGTGGACCGAGGCGCGCCGGCGCGGCCACGGACTGGAGGACGTCGTGCGCTGGATGTCCGGGCGCACCGCCGCCTTGGCCGGACTCGGCAACAAGGGCGCCGTCGAGGCCGGCCGGGACGCCGACTTCGCCGTCCTCGCGCCCGAGGAGACGTTCACCGTCGACCCGGCCGCCCTCCAGCACCGCAACCGCGTCACCGCGTACGCCGGCCGCACCCTGCACGGCGTGGTGAAGTCGACCTGGCTGCGCGGCGAACGCATCGTCGCCGACGGCGAGTTCACCGCACCGAAGGGCCGCCTGCTGACCCGCCCCTGAGCCACCTCCCGCGCGTGCCACCGCGTCCGCACCGTGAACGCACCGCATCCGCACCGGCCCACGGCCGGCTCCCGAAAGGAAGAACTGATCACCGTGACGGCGACTCCTCGTTTCACCGGCGACGCGAACCCCTACGGAGGCGGTGACCCGTACGCGGACTACCGCACCGCCGACTTCCCCTTCACCCAGTACGTCAACCTCGCCGACCGCCACCTCGGCGCCGGTGTGATCGCCGCCAACGACGAGTTCTTCGCCCAGCGCGAGAACCTGCTGGTGCCCGAGCGCGCCGAGTTCGACCCCGAACACTTCGGGCACAAGGGCAAGGTCATGGACGGCTGGGAGACCCGGCGCCGGCGCGGCGCCTCGGCCGACCACCCGTGGCCCACCGCGGAGGATCACGACTGGGCGCTGGTCCGGCTCGGCGCGCCGGGCGTCGTACGCGGCGTCGTCGTCGACACCGCGCACTTCCGCGGCAACTACCCGCAGGCCGTGTCCGTCGAGGCCGCCCGCGTGCCGGGCTCCCCGTCGCCCGAGGAACTCCTCGCCGACGACGTCAAGTGGACGACCCTCGTGCCGCGCACCGCGGTCGGCGGCCACGCCGCCAACGGCTTCGAGGTCTCGGTCGAGCAGTGCTTCACGCACCTGCGCGTCAACCAGCACCCCGACGGCGGCATCGCCCGGCTGCGCGTGTACGGCGAGGTCGTGCCCGACCCGCGGTGGCTGGCCGTGCTCGGCGCCTTCGACGTGGTCGCCCTGGAGAACGGCGGCCGGGTCGAGGACGCCTCCAACCTCTTCTACTCGCCGGCCACCAACACCATCCAGCCGGGCCGCTCCCGCAAGATGGACGACGGCTGGGAGACCCGCCGCCGCCGCGACCAGGGCAACGACTGGATCCGTTACCAGCTGGTGGCCCAGTCCCAGATCCGCGCCCTGGAGATCGACACCGCCTACCTCAAGGGCAACAGCGCCGGCTGGGCCTCGGTGTCGGTGCGGGACGGCGAGGACGGCGAGTGGGTCGAGGTGCTGCCCCGCACCCGCCTCCAGCCCGACACCAACCACCGCTTCGTGCTGCCCGCGCCCGCCGTCGGCACGCACGCGCGCGTGGACATCTTCCCGGACGGAGGCATCTCCCGGCTGCGCCTGTTCGGCTCCCTGACCGAGGAGGGCACCGCCCGCCTCGCCGCCCGCCACCAGGAACTCGGCGGCTGACCCACCGACCCGCGGGGCGCCCGGCCCGACAGCACCGGAGCGCCCCGCGTCACCTTCCGGCCGTAGCCGTAGCCGTAGCCGTAGCCGCCGTAGCCGCCGTAGCCGCCGTCGCGGTCCGCCCGCACCGGCCGGACGGCGGCGGCTACGCCGCGTGGCCGCCGTCCACCGGGAACTCCGCGCCGGTGACGTAGGAGGCGTCGGCGCTCGCGAGGTAGGCGATCAGCGACGCCACCTCCTCGGCGGTGCCGTACCGGCCCAGGGCCGTCATCGCCGCCTGGCCGGCCGCGAACGGCCCGTCCGCGGGGTTCATGTCGGTGTCGATCGGACCGGGGTGGACGATGTTCGCGGTGATCCCGCGCGGGCCCACCTCCCGGGCGAGCGCCCTGGTCAGCCCGATCAGCGCCGACTTGCTCATCGTGTAGAGGGCGCCGCCGGGCCCCGGCACGCGCTGGGCCATGCAACTGCCCACCGTGATGATCCGGCCGCCCCGCCCGAGTCGCGGCACGGCCGCGCGGCAGGCCAGGAAGACGGCCCGCACGTTCACCGCGAGCACCCGGTCGGCGTCCTCGGGCGACAGCGTCTCCACCGGCCCCAGCACGCCCACCCCCGCGTTGTTCACCAGCACGTCGAGCCGGCCCAGCTCGGCCACCGCGCGCTCCACCACCTCTTCGGCCTCCCGCGGGTCCGCCGCGTCGGCGCGCAGGGCCACCGCCCACCGCCCGAGCCGCCGCACGGCTCCCACGACCTCCTCGGCCGCCTCCTTCCCGTTGACGTAGGTGATCGCCACGTCGTGTCCCGTGCGGGCCAGCCGCACCGCCGTCGCCGCGCCGATCCCGCGGCTGCCGCCGGTCACCAGGGCCACCCGGGACTCGCCGCCGGCGCCCTCGGCGGCACCGTGCGCGCCGTTGGTGCTGCTGGTGTCGCTGGTGTCGCTGGTGTCGTTGGTGTTCGTTTCCGAAGTCATGCCCCCATCCCAGCCGCCGGGCCGCGCGGACGCTGGCGGCGAACGGACACCGACGTCACGGCCTCCCGGTCCCGGGCCCGCGCGGTCAGGGCCGCAGCACCGCGCGCCGTCCGTGCAGCTCGCCCCGTTCCATCCGGTCGTGCAGCAGGGCCGCCTCGCTCATCGGGTGGTACTCCACCGCCCGCGGCCGCAGCCCGCCCGCGGCGAGACGCTCGTTGACCGCCTGAGCCGCCCCGGCCAGCTCCGCGACCGTGGCGTGCGAGATGACGAAGCCGCGCACGGAGCCGTCCTTCATGTACAGCGGACCGGCCGGCAGGACCGGCTCGTCGCGCGCGCCGGACATCAGCACGATCCGGCCGCGCCGGGCGAGCAGGGCGACCGCCGCGCGCAGATCGTTGTGTCCCGAGGTGTCCACGAGCACGTCGACACCCTCGGGAGCGAGCGCCGCCAGCCGCTCCGCCAGGCCGGGCGCGCGGTAGTCCACCGCCTCCGCCGCGCCCAGCGACCGGACGCGGGCGTGGTCGCGCGGCGCGGCCGTGGCCAGCACCCGCGCCCCGGCCCGCGCCGCGAACTCCACCAGCGCGCCGCCCACGTTGCCGCCCGCGCCGCCGACCAGCACCGTCTCGCCCGGCCGCAGGCCGCCGTGCGCGAAGAGGGCCAGATGGGCGGTGGCGGCGGGGTGCAGCACGGCCACGGCGTCCTGCGGACACACCCCGGCCGGCAGCCGGTACAGCCGGTCGGCCGGCACCGCCGCCCGCTCGGCGGTCGGGCCCTGCCGCCCGCCGTGGCCGAGGCTGTCGCACCACACCGCCTCGCCCGCCGCGAAACCGCGCGCGGCACGGGCCACGACGCCCACGAGGTCGCGCCCGATCACGAACGGGAAGGTCAGCGGCGTACGGAACACTCCGGAGCGGACGAACGTGTCCACGGGATCGACCACGGTCGCCCGGACGTCCACCAGCACCTCGCCCGGCCCGGGCGCCGGGTCGGGCAGCTCGCCCCAGCGGATGACCTCGGGCGGCCCCAGTCGTTCGATGTACGCGGCACGCATCGCGGTCCAGTCTTCCACCCGGGCCGGCCGGCCACCACAGAAGGGCAGGGGACCGGGTGCGTCTAGCGCGTCCCCGGCCCGGCGTCCGGGATCTCCGCCAGGGGCACCGGGCGGTGTTCGCGGCGGGAGCGCTCGCACGCCTCGGCGACGCGCAGGGCCTGGAGCGCCTCGCGGCCGTCGCACGGGTTGGCCCGCTCGCCCCGCACCACCTCCACGAAGGCGCGCAGCTCGGCCTCGTACGCCGGGCCGAACCGCTCCAGGAACCCGGTCCACGGCTTGTCCGCGGCCGGCGGCCCGGTCGGCTCGGTGGACGCGATCGGCGTCCGGTCGTCCAGGCCGACCACGATCTGGTCCAGCTCCCCGGCCAGCTCCATGCGCACGTCGTAGCCCGCGCCGTTCAGCCGGGTCGCCGTGGCGGCGACCAGGGCGCCGTCGTCCAGCGCGAGCACCGCGGCGGCCGTGTCCAGGTCGTCGGCGTCGCGGAAGGCGGCCGGACCCGCGTCCGACCCGGCGGCGTACACGTCCCGCACCTCCCGCCCGGTCACCCAGCGCACCATGTCGAAGTCGTGGATCAGCGTGTCCCGGAACAGCCCGCCGGACAGCGGCAGCCAGCCGGCCGGCGGCGGCGCCGGGTCGGAGGTGAGCGCCCGGACGGTGTGCAGCCGGCCGAGGCGCCCGGCGAGCACGGCCTCCCGGGCGCCGGCGTACCCGGTGTCGAAGCGGCGCTGGAAGCCCATCTGCAAGGTCGTGCCCGCGCGCTCCACCTCGGCGAGCGCCTGGAGCGTGCCGGGCAGGTCCAGCGCGACCGGCTTCTCGCAGAAGACCGGAAGACCCGAGCGCGCCGCGCGTCCGATCAGTTCGGCGTGCGCCGACGTCGCCGTGGCGATCACCACCGCGTCCACGCCCCAGGCGAAGATCTCGTCCACCCCCGGCGCCGCCGTCTCGCCCAGCTGGTGCGCCAGCTCCTGGGCCCGCGCCGGATCGGCGTCCGTCAGGATCAGGGAACCGACCTCGCGGTGACGGCTGAGCGTCCTCGCGTGGAAAGTGCCGATGCGGCCCGTGCCGATGACCCCGATGCGCATGGCAACAAGGTGGGGGCGGAGACCGGACGCTGTCAATCCTTATGTCCGGACAATCGGACTACACGACTTTCCGTCAACCTGCCGCCGGACTACCCTCGGGCCCGTGCCGAAACCTCAAGTGGACCCCACCGCCACGCTCGGGCTCCGGGTGGACCGGGGCTCCCCGGTACCCCTGTACTTCCAGCTGGCACAGCAGCTGGAGGCGGCGATCGAGCAGGGCGCGCTGACTCCCGGCAGCCTGCTGGGCAACGAGATCGAGCTGGCCGCGCGGCTCGGTCTGTCCCGGCCCACCGTCCGCCAGGCCATCCAGTCCCTGGTGGACAAGGGCCTGCTGGTGCGCCGCCGCGGGGTCGGCACCCAGGTCGTGCACAGCAGGGTCAGCCGCCCCCTGGAGCTGAGCAGCCTCTACGACGACCTGGAGACCGCCGGGCAGCGGCCCACCAGCCGGGTCCTGGTCAACGCGCTGGTGCCGGCCTCCGCCGACCTCGCCGGAGTGCTCGGGGTGACCGAGGGCGCCGACGTGCACCGTGTCGAACGGCTCCGCCTCGCGCACGGCGAACCGATCGCATACCTGGTCAACCATCTGCCGGCCGGCCTGCTCGACCTGGACACGGACCGCCTGGAGGCCACCGGCCTGTACCGGCTGCTGCGCTGCGCCGGGATCACCCTGCACAGCGCCCGCCAGTCGATCGGCGCCCGCGCCGCCACGTCCGCGGAGGCCGAACGGCTGGAGGAGGCGGAGGGCGCCCCGCTGCTCACCATGGAGCGCACCACCTACGACGACACCGGGCGCGCGGTCGAGTTCGGCGCGCACGCCTACCGGCCCTCCCGCTACTCCTTCGACTTCCAGCTCCTGGCCCGGTCCTGAGCCGCCCGCCGCGTGCCCGCCGCGTGCCCGCCGACGTCACGATGTCCGGACATACCAAGCCGTCACGGCTTCCCGCCCGCGCCCCCTTCCGTGTTCGTGTTCGATAATGGGAGGTTGGGGCCTGATGGAATTCCATCGGCCCCGTATGTACGTTCGAAGACGAGAAGGGCAACGGCCTCGTGGCACGGTTTCCAACTTGGGTAGGCATCGCGCTCGCAGGGGCACTGTCGTTGTCCCTGGCGGGGTGCAGCAGCACCGGCGGCAAGCGGGCGGAGGACGCCCGCAAGGCCGCGGCCGCCCAGGGCAGGTCGGCGGTGAACACCCCCCGCTGGACCTTCGCGATGATCACTCACTCCGGTGACGGCGACACCTTCTGGGACATCGTGCAGAGCGGCGCCAAGCAGGCCGCGATCAAGGACAACATCAACTTCCTGTACTCGCACGACGACGAGGCGCAGCAGCAGGCGCAGCTCGTGGACGCGGCGGTGGACAAGAAGGTCGACGCCATCATCGTCACCCTCGCCAAGCCCGACGCGATGAAGGCCGCCGTGGCCCGCGCCGAGAAGGCCGGCATCCCGGTGATCACGGTGAACTCCGGCTCCGCCGAGTCCAAGGCGTTCGGCGCCCTCACCCACGTCGGCCAGGACGAGACCGTCGCCGGCGAGGCCGTCGGCGAGGAGCTGACCAAGCGCGGCAAGAAGAAGGCGCTGTGCGTCCTGCACGAGCAGGGCAACGTCGGCCACGAGCAGCGCTGCGCCGGCGTGGCCAAGACCTTCGACGGCAAGGTGGACAACCTGTACGTCAACGGCACCAACATGCCCGACGTCCAGTCCGCCGTCGGCGCCAAGCTCCAGGCCGACAAGTCCATCGACGCCGTCGTGACGCTCGGCGCCCCCTACGCCGACACCGCCGTGAAGGCGAAGACGGACGCGGGCAGCAAGGCGGAGATCGACACCTTCGACCTCAACGCCAAGGTGGCCGGCGAGCTGAAGGACGGCACCCTCGGCTTCGCCGTCGACCAGCAGCCCTACCTCCAGGGCTACGAGGCCATCGACCTGCTGTGGCTCTACAAGTACAACGGCGACGTCCTCGGCGGCGGCCGGCCGGTGCTCACCGGCCCGCAGATCGTCACCAAGGACCAGGCGGCCGCCCTCCAGGAGTACGCGGAGCGGGGCACCCGATGAGCACCACCACGAGCACGCCGGAGACCGCGGCCGGGAAGCGGGCCCCGCACGGCTCGCCGCTGCACAAGCTGCTGGCCCGGCCCGAACTGGGCTCGGTCGTCGGCGCCGTCGCCGTCCTGGTCTTCTTCGCCTTCGCCGCCGACGGCTTCCTGCGCGCCTCCAGCCTGAGCACCGTCCTGTACGCGTCCTCCACCATCGGCATCATGGCGGTCCCGGTCGCGCTGCTCATGATCGGCGGCGAGTTCGACCTGTCCGCCGGCGTCATGGTGACGTCCTCGGCGCTGGTCTCCTCGATGTTCAGCTACCAGATGACCGCCAACGTCTGGGTCGGCGTCGGCGTCTCCCTGCTGGTCACCCTGGCGATCGGCGCGTTCAACGGCTTCATGCTCACCCGCACCAAGCTGCCCAGCTTCATCATCACCCTGGGCACCTTCCTGATGCTGACCGGCATGAACCTAGGCTTCACCAAGCTGATCGACGACACCGTCTCCACCAAGACGATCGGCGACATGGAGGGCTTCCCGGCCGCCCACGCCGTCTTCGCCTCCACCTTCAGCATCGGCGGCGTCGACTTCAAGGTCACCATCCTGTGGTGGCTCGGCCTGGTCGCAGTCGCCTCCTGGATCCTGCTGCGCACCCGCACCGGCAACTGGATCTTCGCCGTCGGCGGCAACCAGGAGGCGGCCCGCGCGGTCGGCGTACCGGTCACCCGGACCAAGATCGGCCTCTACATGGGCGTCGCCCTGGGCGCCTGGATCTCCGGCCAGCACCTGCTGTTCTCCTTCGACGCCGTGCAGTCGGGCGAGGGCGTCGGCAACGAGCTGATCTACATCATCGCGGCCGTCATCGGCGGCTGCCTGATCACCGGCGGCTACGGCAGCGCCGTCGGCTCGGCCGTCGGCGCGCTCCTGTTCGGCATGGTCAGCAAGGGCATCGTCTTCGCCGAGTGGAACCCCGACTGGTTCAAGTTCTTCCTCGGAGCCATGCTGCTCCTCGCGACCCTGCTCAACGCCTGGGTCCGCAAGCGGGCGGAGGCCGCCAAATGACCGAGACCGAAGCACGTACGGCGCTCGTCGAGCTGTCCGACGTCAGCAAGCACTACGGCACCGTCCGCGCCCTGGAGGGCGTCTCCCTGGAGGTGCACGCCGGGGAGATCACCTGCGTCCTGGGCGACAACGGCGCCGGCAAGTCCACCCTCATCAAGATCATCTCGGGTCTGCACCGGCACGACGGCGGCGCCCTGAGCGTCGAGGGCGAGGAGACCCGGCTCTCCTCCCCGCGCGAGGCCCTGGACCGCGGCATCGCCACCGTCTATCAGGACCTGGCCGTCGTGGGCCTGATGCCGGTGTGGCGCAACTTCTTCCTCGGCTCCGAGCCCACCAAGGGCGCCGGCCCCTTCAAGCGCATGGACGTCGACCTCATGCGCCGCACCACGCACGAGGCGCTGCTGCGCATGGGCATCGACCTCAGGGACGTCGACCAGCCCATCGGCACCCTGTCGGGCGGCGAACGCCAGTGCGTGGCGATCGCGCGCGCCGTCCACTTCGGCGCCAAGGTCCTCGTCCTGGACGAGCCCACCGCGGCCCTCGGCGTGAAGCAGTCGGGCGTGGTCCTGAAGTACGTGGCCGCGGCCCGCGACCAGGGTCTCGGTGTCGTCCTCATCACCCACAACCCGCACCACGCGTATCTCGTCGGCGACCGCTTCGTCCTGCTGCGGCGCGGCGCGATGGTGGGCAACCACACACGCGACGAGATCACCCTGGACGAGCTGACCAAGCAGATGGCGGGCGGCGGCGACCTGGACGCCCTGGTCCACGAGCTCAGGCGCGGCTGAGGCACGCCGGGACCGCCGGGGCACGGCCCCGGCGCCGGCGGCGCCCGGCGGCGTTCCCGGGCGCCCGGAACCGGTGCGCGACGCCCGAAGACGCCATGCGGCGCACCGGAAACGATCACGCGTCCCTTTCCCGTCCCCTACAACACCCCTACCGCCGGTGAGGCAGAATCGACCCACGATGAGCACCTACCGCGACCTCACCGCCCCCATCGGCTCCCGCAGAGCCACGGTCCTGCGCACCGTGGGCACCCGGGAGCGCCGTTCCCACCTCACGGCGCCCCGCGTGCCCACGGTCGGCATCGACATCGGCGGCACCAAGGTGATGGCGGGCGTCGTCGACGCCGACGGCAACATCCTGGAGCGACTGCGCACCGAGACCCCGGACAAGTCCAAGAGCCCCAAGGTCGTCGAGGACACCATCGTCGAACTCGTCCTGGACCTGTCCGACCGGCACGACGTGCACGCGGTCGGCATCGGCGCGGCCGGCTGGGTCGACGCCGACCGCAACCGCGTCCTGTTCGCGCCCCACCTGTCCTGGCGCAACGAACCGCTGCGCGACCGCCTCTCCGAGCGGCTCTCGGTGCCGGTCCTGGTCGACAACGACGCCAACTCCGCCGCCTGGGCCGAGTGGCGCTTCGGCGCCGGCCGCGGCGAGGACCACCTGGTCATGATCACCCTGGGCACCGGCATCGGCGGCGCGATCCTGGAGGACGGCCAGGTCAAGCGCGGCAAGTTCGGCGTCGCCGGCGAGTTCGGCCACATGCAGGTGGTGCCCGGCGGCCACCGCTGCCCGTGCGGCAACCGCGGCTGCTGGGAGCAGTACAGCTCCGGCAACGCGCTGGTCCGCGAGGCCCGCGAGCTGGCCGCGGCCGACTCGCCGGTCGCCTACGGCATCATCGAGCACGTCAAGGGCAGCGTCGCCGACATCACCGGCCCGATGATCACCGAGCTGGCCCGCGAGGGCGACGCCATGTGCGTCGAACTGCTCCAGGACATCGGACAGTGGCTCGGCGTCGGCATCGCCAACCTCGCCGCCGCCCTCGACCCGTCCTGCTTCGTCATCGGCGGCGGCGTCTCGGCCGCCGACGACCTCCTGATCGGCCCCGCGCGCGACGCCTTCCGGCGCCACCTCACCGGCCGCGGCTACCGCCCCGAGGCCCGCATCGTCCGCGCCCAGCTCGGCCCCGAGGCCGGCATGGTCGGCGCCGCCGACCTGGCCCGGCTGGTCGCCCGCCGTTTCCGGCGCGCCAAGCGCCGCCGGGTGGAGCGCCAGGAGCGCTACGAGCGGTACTCGCAGGCGCGGCGCGCCGCCCAGGAGTCGCTGTGACGATGTCGCTGCCGCGGCAGGCGGCGCCCCCGCACCCGTCGCCCGCGCCCCGCCGCGTGGAGACCCGCAGGCAGCGCAACCGGCGCCGGACCATCACCCTGATCATCATCGGACTGCTGATCGGCGTGCCCGCCGGCTATCTGCTGTGGTGCGCCCACCAGAGCCGCAGCAGCGGCCGGGACAAGGCCGCCAAGTGGGCGGCGACCGGACTCACCCCCACCTACCCGGCCAAGGTGCAGCGCCGCCTCTACGAGGTGCCGGTGCCGCACCCCGCCGACCGGCTCGCCTCCTACGAGACGAACAACTGGCGCACCAGCCGTCTCTACGTCCAGTTCCGCACCACGCAGGCCGGTCTCGACACCTTCCTGGACGCCATGGGCGTCAAGCGCGGCGACCTCAAGAAGGGCGCCGTCACCATCGGCGAGCGCGACCGCCAGGTCAGCGGCTGGAACTTCCGGGGCGCCGGCCCCTGGTGGGGCCTCAGCCACAGCCAGAAGAACCCCGCCCCCAGCCAGGACGTGGTGGTCAACCTCTCCAACCCGGTCCTGCCGATGGTCTACGTCGTCTCCCGCACGGTTCCCTAACCGGTCAGCCGGTCAGCCGGTCAGCCGGTCAGCCGGTCAGCCGGTTCAGCCCGCAGACCCAGCCGGCCCGCCGGCCCGCGTCGCACCGGCCGTACGCCCGGCCGCGGGCCGCCGCCGGAGCCGATTGTCAGACCCCGCCCGTAGAGTCGAAGACGGACTGACTCGACCGGCGAGCGGGCGACGGCAGGAGGTGACAGGACGGATGAGCGAGACAGCGGTGGCGGAGACGACGGCGGCGGTGCCCGTGGGCGCGGCGACGGCCGCCGGTGCGGGCGCGGCGGCCACCGGCGCGGGGGTGAGCGGCGTGGCGGACGAGGTGTCCGTGCGGCTCGCCGCCGTCTTCCTGCCCGCGCCGCTGCCGCGCGACAGCCGCGTCGCCTTCTGGGACCCGGACGACCGGCCGCACCCGGCGCGGGACGACGCCCCGGCCGCGACCGACGCTCCCGAGGACGACGCGGACGGCGACCGGCCGGTGCGCACCCGGCTCACCGTCGTGCGCCGGCACGGCACGGGAGCACGCCGCAGGACCGCCCCGGCCCTCACCCTGCCGGTCGGCGAGGCCCTGCCCCACCTCGTGCGCGCCCGCCGCGACCCGGCCGCCCATCCCGCCACCGCCTGCTGGGGCGCCGCCGCCCTGCACGCGCTGCGCCTGACCGCCCGCGGCCGGCTGCTCCCCGGCCTGACCGCCACCGGGCACGACGCCTGGCGGGCCGGCCCCCTCGACCCGGACGACATCGCCCACCTGCGCGCCATCGCCGCCGCGATGCCCTACGAGGGCCACGCCGTCCCGCTGTCCGGACCGGGCCCCCTCAGGCTGCCCGAACCCGAGGCGCTGCTGCGCGCCTTCCTCGACGCCGTCGCCGACACCCTGCCCCGCACCCCGGCCGCGCCCCACACCGCCGGGAGACCCTTCGCGGACCGCCGCCCCCAGCACCTGCCGCACGCCCACGACTGGGCGGCCGAGGTCGCCGCCGGCATGGACGCGGGCGTACGGATCTCGCTGCGCCTCGACCTGTCGGCGTACGAGCTGTTCGACGCCGAGGACGCCGAGGACGCCGAGCACGGGTCGGACGGGGCGGGCGGCACCCGGCGCCGGGCGGGCGCGGCCGTCGTCCAGGTGCACAGCCTCGCCGACCCCACCCTCGTCGCCGACGCGGCCGCCCTGTGGGCGGGCGAGGCCGACACCGCGTTCGGCCCCCGCGCGCGCGTGGACGCCGCCCTGGCCGTTCGCCGCGCGGCCCGCGTGTGGCCGCCGCTCGACCGGCTCACCGAACAGGAGACGCCCGACGTCCTCGCCCTGGCCGAGGACGAGGTCAGCGAACTGCTCGGAGTGGCCGCGACCCGTCTCGCAGCGGCGGGCGTCGCCGTGCACTGGCCCCGCGACCTGGCCCACGACCTGACCGCCACCGCGGTCGTACGGCCCGCGCCGGGCTCCGCGACCGACGGCACCGGCTTCTTCGAGAGCGAGGACCTGCTCCAGTTCCGCTGGCAGCTCGCGCTCGGCGGCGATCCGCTCAGTGACGCCGAGATGGACGCCCTCGCCGAGGCCCACCGCCCGGTCGTACGGCTGCGGGACAGCTGGGTGCTGGTCGACCCCGCCCTCGTCCGCAAGGCCCGCAGACGCGACCTGGGACTGCTCGACCCCGTCGACGCGCTCTCCGTCGTCCTCAGCGGCACCGCGGAGGTCGACGGCGAGACCGTCGAGGCGGTGCCGGCCGGGGCGCTGGCCGCGCTCCGGGACCGGATCACGGCCGGGGTGCGGCCCGCCCAGCCGCCGCCGGGCCTGGCCGCCACCCTGCGCGACTACCAGCTGCGTGGCCTGGGCTGGCTCGACCTCATGACCTCCCTCGGCCTCGGCGGCTGCCTCGCCGACGACATGGGCCTCGGCAAGACCGTCACCCTCATCGCCCTGCACCTGAAGCGGGCGCACGACGACCCCACCCTGGTCGTCTGCCCCGCCTCCCTGCTGGGCAACTGGCAGCGCGAGATCACCCGGTTCGCGCCCGGCGTCCCCGTCCGCCGCTTCCACGGCCCCGACCGCACCCTCGACGGCCTGACCGGCGGCTTCGTCCTCACCACCTACGGCACCATGCGCTCGGCCGCGCAGATCCTGGCCGAACGGCGCTGGGGGATGGTCGTCGCTGACGAGGCGCAGCACGTGAAGAACCCGTACTCGGCGACCGCGAAGGCGCTGCGCACGATCCCGTCCCCCGCGCGCGTGGCCCTCACCGGCACGCCCGTGGAGAACAACCTCTCCGAGCTGTGGGCGCTCCTCGACTGGACCACCCCCGGACTCCTCGGCCCCCTCAAGTCCTTCCGCGCCCGGCACGCGCGCGCCGTGGAGAACGGCGAGGACCGTGACGCCGTGGAGCGGCTGGCCCGCCTGGTGCGCCCGTTCCTGCTGCGCCGCCGCAAGTCCGACCCCGGCATCGTCCCCGAGCTGCCGCCCAAGACCGAGACCGACCACCCGGTCCCGCTCACCCGCGAACAGGCCGCGCTGTACGAGGCGGTGGTGCGCGAGTCGATGCACGCCATCGAGAACGCCGGAGGGATGGCCCGGCGCGGCCTCGTCCTCAAGCTGCTGACCTCGCTCAAGCAGATCTGCGACCACCCGGCGCTCTATCTGAAGGACGGCCGGGCGGGCGGCGGCGACCAGGCGCGCCGCTCGGGCAAACTCGCCCTGCTGGACGAACTCCTCGACACCCTGCTCGCCGAGGACGGCTCCGCCCTGGTCTTCACCCAGTACGTCGGCATGGCCCGCCTGATCACCGCCCACCTCGCCGACCGCGCGGTCCCGGTCGACCTCCTGCACGGCGGGACGCCGGTCCCCGAGCGCGAGCGCATGGTGGACCGTTTCCAGGCCGGGGAGACACCCGTCCTGGTGCTGTCCCTGAAGGCGGCGGGCACCGGCCTCAACCTCACCCGCGCGGGCCACGTCGTCCACTTCGACCGCTGGTGGAACCCGGCGGTCGAGGAGCAGGCCACCGACCGCGCCTACCGCATCGGACAGACCCAGCCCGTGCAGGTGCACCGCCTCATCACCGAGGGCACCGTGGAGGACCGCATCGCCGAGATGCTCGCCGCGAAGCGGGCCCTGGCCGACGCGATCCTCGGCGGCGGCGAGTCGGCCCTCACCGAACTGACCGACCGCGAGCTGTCCGACCTGGTCTCGCTGCGGAGGGGAGCCTGATGGGGACGCCGGAGCGGCACGAGCCGGAGACCCACGGTGAGCCGCTGCCCGACGGGGCCGTCGCGTACGGCTCCGGACCGCGGCGAGGGGACGCCCAGGGACCGCTGACGTCGAGTGCCGAGGACGCGCCGGAGCCGGCTGCCGGTGACCGGCCGGAGCCGGTGCGGGACGCGGAGGACGCGAGGGACGCGGCGGCGCGGGTACCCGCCGACGTGCCGGCCGCCCGGGCGACGCGGCCCGGCCGCGCGGCGCGTGCGGCGCTGCGGGTCGCGCGCGGGCAGCAGCCGCCGGGCGGTGCGACGGGGGAGCACGGCCCGGGGCGGGGCGCCGCCGCAGGCCGAGAGTCCCGCCCCGGCGACGCCGCCCGCGAGGCCCTGCGCAAGGCGATCTCCGCCCGCCGTGGCGACGGTGCGGGCAGTGACGACGCGGCTGCCACAGCGGCGGAGCCGGACGTGGTGGTCTCCGCCCGTCGTGCTGAAGGTGCGAGCAGTGACGACGCGGCCGCGACCGCTGCGGCGTCGGACGTGGTGGTCTCCGCCCGTCGCGGTGAAGGTGCGGGCAATGACGGTGAAGCCGCGACCACTGCGGTGCCGGACGAGCCGGACCGGCCGACCGAGTCGGCCGTGCCGGACCCCGCCGAACCGGCGGCCGCCCCCCGGACACCCGGCCGGGGCGCCCGCCCCGCCGACGTGGCCCGCGAGGCCCTGCGCGCGGCCCGCGCCCGCAGCGGGGCGCGGACCGAGGAGCGTCCCCCAACGGCGGCTGACGGTGGCACCGCCCGCTCCCGCCGCACCGCACCTCGCGTGGGCCGCCCCCGAAGTGCCGCGCCGGAGACCGCCGTCGGCCGCCGCCCGGGCACCGTCGGCGAAGTCCTCGCGGGCGCACTCCGCGAACCGCCCACGTCGAGCGGGACACCCGCGTCGAGCGGGACGGTCGCGCGGGGAAGGGGCAACGGACCGGAGTACGAGGCGAGTTCGTCCCCCGAGGCACACACGTACCCCGGAGACGACGGCACGCCGTCCACCGCCCGCAGGCACCCCGCTGACCCGCCCCCCGGTGACGTTCCCCGCCCCGCCACGCCAGCCGACGCATCCGGCACGGCCGACGCATCCGGCACGGCCGACACGGTCGGCGCGGCCCCCGCGCCCGCCGCCGCCCCCGTAGCGGGCACCCCCACCGCCACCGACGCGCACCCTGCCCTCGACGCACCTCCCGCCGCCGAAGCGCATTCCGCCGCCGACGACCCCGTCACCGAGGCGCATCCCGTCACCGAGGCGCATCCCGCCGCTCAGGCGGGCCCCGTCACCGACGCGCGCCCTACTCTCCAAGCGGACCCTGTCCCCGACGCACATCCCACCCCCGACGCGCACCCTGTCCCCGACGCGCACCCCACCCCCGACGCGCACCCTGTCCCCGACGCGCACCCCGCCCCCGACGCGCACCCCACCCCCCAGCCCTCCCAATCACCCCAGGTCCCCAGGACCATGGCCGCGCCCCGCCGGGACGGCGCACTGCGGCGTACCTTTCCGGCGTTCGCCGCCCGGTCCACCGGCGGGTCCGGTTTCGCGGAGACCTGGTGGGGCGGCGCGTGGCTCACCGCGCTGGAGGAAGGCGCGCTGGACGCGGCGCGGCTGGCCCGCGGGCGGCGTTACGCGGAGCGTGGCCACGTGGACGCCATCACCGTGACGCCCGGCCTGGTCCTGGCGTACGTCCAGGGCAGCCGCCCGCGCCCGTACCGGGTCCAGGTGCGGGTGCGGACGCTGGACGACGCGGACTGGACCCGCTTCCTGGACGCGGCCGCCGACCGCCCCGGGCACATCGCCGCGCTCCTCGACAAGGAGATGCCCCAGACGCTCGCCGACTGCGGCGTCCCGCTGCTGCCCGGCCCCGGCGACCTGGAGCCGCACTGCAGCTGCCCCGACCGGGGGCACCCCTGCAAGCACGCGGCGGCCCTCTGCTATCAGACCGCGCGTCTGCTGGACGCCGACCCGTTCGTCCTGCTGCTGCTCCGCGGCCGGGGCGAGCGGGAACTGCTGGACGCCCTGTCCCGGCTGAGCGCCGCCCGCGTGGCCCGCGCGGCGCGGGACCGGCGGCCGGAGGCCCTGCCGGGGGTGCGGGCCGGCGAGGCCCTGACGCCCCGCGCCCTGCCGCCGCTGCCCGCGCCCCTGCCGCCCCCGCCGCACCCCGAGCAGCCGCCGGTGTACCCGGCGGCGCCGGGCGGCCCGGACCCGTTCGCGCTCGACCAGCTGGCGACCGACGCGGCCGCCCGCGCCCAAGCCCTGCTCACCACCGGCCGCGACCCGGTGGGCGGGCTGACGCTGTGGCAGGACGCGGTGCGCCTCGCCGCCGCCCGTCCCGGCTCCGGGCTGACCGCCGCGACCCGTGCCCTGTACGCCTCGCTCGCCGCGGCCACCGGACGCACGGCGAACGAACTGGCGCGCGCCGTGGCCGCGTGGCGGCAGGGCGGGGCGGCCGGACTGGCCGTCCTGGAGGAGCCGTGGGACCCGCCGGCCGGCCGGTTCGACCGGGCCCGTCCGCTGCTCCTCGCCGCCGACCTGCCCGCGTTCCGGCCGCACCGCAACCGGCTCACCCACCCCGGCGGCCGCCTCCAGCTGCGGCTGGGCCGGGAGGGCCTGTGGTACGCCTACGAGTCCGAGCCCGGCCGCGAGGACTGGTGGCCGCGCGGCGCCCCCGACCTGGACCCGGTCGGCGCCCTGACCGCCCTGACCGCGACCGCGGCCCTCTGACCGGGGCATCGGCTCATCGGGTCATCGGGCCAGAGGGTGACCGGCTGAGCCGTTGACCGGGCGCGGGCCGGGTGTGGGGCCGAGGGCGGGGCCGGGCGCGGGCCGGGCGCCGACGCCTCAGACGCGCGCCAGGTCCGTTTCGACGTCGAGGAGGTCGCGGCTCCGGCGTATCGGGGAGCACAGCACCGGAACCGGTATGAGCAGGGTGCACAGGGCGAAGACCAGCAGCGCGGTCCGGTTGTCGAACGTCTGGCCGAGCACGCCCGCCAGCAGGGCGCCGATCGGGAAGACGCCCCAGGAGACGAACCGCACCGTGGCCATCACCCGGGGGAGGAGTTCGGGCGCGACGGCCGTCTGACGGTAGGTGCGCGCGATGATGGCGAAGGTGACCGTGCAGGCGCCCCACCCGAAGCTGCCGAGACCGAAGAGGACCGCGCCGAAGCCGCGGCCGGCCAGCGGCATCAGCAGGGCGCTGACCGGGCTGAGGATCAGGGGGACCAGTGCGGCCCGGGTGGTGCCCAGCCACTTGATGAGGGGCGTGGTGACCGCCGCGCCGACGACGCCGCCCAGTCCCATGCAGGCGATCAGCAGGCCCACGGTCAGCGAGCTGGCGTGCACCGTGCGGATCAGGAAGACCGCGGTGATCGCCTCGAACGCGGCGGTGGCGAAGTTGAATCCGGTGCCGACCAGCACGAACGGGCGGATCACCGGATGCCGGCGGACGAACTCGATGCCCTCCCACATCTCGCCGAAGACGTTCCGCTTGGTCTGGTCGGCGCGTTCCTTGTGCGGGGCGGGCACGGTGAGCAGGAGGGCCGCCGAGACGACGTAGCTGACGACGTCGGCGATCAGGCTGTAGGCGGCGCCGAACGCCTGCACCAGGCTGCCGCCCAGGCCGGGACCCGCCACCTGGGAGACGGACTCGCTGCCCTGGAGGATGCTGTTGCCGGCCGCGAGCCGGTCCTTGCTGACCACCGCCGGCAGGTACGTCGAGTAGCCGACGTCGAAGACCACGCTGGCCACGCTGAGCACGAAGGCCGCGACGACCAGCTGTCCCAGCGAGAGCGCGTCCAGGAACACCGCGACCGGGATGGAGAGCAGGGTCAGCGCCCTGATCAGGTCGGCGGCGACCAGCACGGGACGCAGCGGCAGGCGGTGCACCAGCACTCCGGCCGGCAGGCCGAACAGCAGCCACGCGCACATGGCCGCGGCGCTGACCAGACTCGTCTCGAAGGTGTCGGCCTTCAGTTCGAGCACGGCCACCAGGGGCATCGCCACGGTGGTGACGGCCGTGCCGAAGGCGCTGACGCCGTGGGCGGAAGCCAGTCGCCAGAACACCGGGCCGTCACGGCGGGCGGCGGGCGGCGGCTGCGTCATGGGGTGCTCCTGAGTACGGCTTGACGGTCGTAGAGCGGACTGCCGTCCTCGCAGCAGCGCAGTTTCTTCACGGCCAGCACACCGGGGTGGTCCGGCTCGGGGCGCACGCGCACGAAGGAGAACCCGGTCGCGCCGAGGGCGTCGAGGACGTCGTCCGGGGCGCCCAGGACCCGCCAGTGCGGGTGGGCCGGGTCCACGTACAGCAGGCCGTGGCCCATCAGCGCCCGGTGGAAGACGCCCAGGGCGCCGTGCGCGTCCTCGGCCGCGGCGAACAGCGGCGGGCGGCCGCACCACACGCCGTTGAGGTCCTCGTCCCCGAACGTCGTCTCGCCCAGCCGCGCCTGGTGCAGGGTGATGAGCGGACGCCGGCCGGTGACGCTCTCGTAGTGCGTCCACACGCCGCCGAGCCGGTCCTCGTCGAGATCGGGGCCGCCGTGGGCGAACTCGGCCACTCGCACATGGTCCGTCGGCGGCAGCTTGATCATGATCGCGGAGAGGTCCGCCGGGGTCGTGACCATCAACTGTCCCTGCTTCCTTGCTCTTGCGCCGTCGAGTCGCCGCCGGCGGCGCCGCCGGCCCCGGGCCCGAAGTCCTCGATGAGTTCGTGGAGGTCCTCCACGCAGTGGCCGCACCCGGTGCCCGCCCGGCAGCGCTCACCGATGTCCTCGGCCGAGCACGCCCCGCCGCGGATCACCGCGACGATCTCGGCCTCGGACACGGAGTGGCAGACGTCCGCTGGAGCCGGACTGGAACCGCCGCTGCCTGGGCACGACGGTGCACGCCTTCGGGGCGGGATGGCGGCGCGGCGGACTCCTCCCCGCGCTGCGCGAGGCGTACGACGCCTACGGCTACTACCGCGACCGGCTGTCGCTGAGCGCCGTGCCGGACGCCGGCGCCGAGAGCGCGGCCCCGTTCGGGCTGAACCCGTGGACGTGCGTCCGGCTGGTGCCGGTCGACATCGCCGAGGGTCTCCTGCCGGACCGGTCCGGTGCGTCCGCGCCCGTGTCCGCGCGCCCTCGGTCGCTGACGGCGGACCCCGGCATCCAGCGCGTCGACACCCCGTCGGGGCAGTACGTCCGGATCGAGGGGGAGACCTTCCTGGTCACCGTCGACTACGCGCTGCCCGAGGAGCTCATCCGCGGCGCCGCCTCGGTCGCGGCGCCGCGCGCATGACGCTGGACCTGTCCGGTCCGCCCCGCCCCTGGCCGGACGGCCTGGTCCGCCGGTTCGCCGTCGCCCAGGCCCGGGCGCTGGACCGGCCGGGGTGCTGGGGCACGCCGCCGCCCCAGGGCGACCCGGCCCTGCTGGAGCGGCTGGCGGAACTGTTCTCGGCCCCGCCCGGACGCACGGTGGTCACCGCCGGGGTGCGGCAGTTCGCCGGTGCCTGGGCGGGGCGTACCCGCACCGCCCTGGTGGAGCGGCCGGGTTTCGCGGACATCGCGAAGGTGCTGTCCGGGGCGGCCGCGGTGCGCGCGCTGACCTGGGAGGAGCTGCCCGGCGCGGCGCGCGGCGCGGGGGAGCCGGTCACGGTCTGGGTGACCAGTCCCGCACGCAACCCGGACGGCCGTTCGCTGGACGGCGCGGACCGGGCGGCGCTGTCGGCGCTGGCCGCCGCGGGGCACCAGGTGGTGGTGAACCAGGTCTACCGCTGGTTCGCCCCGCCCGAGGACCCGCCGGCCGGCTGCTGGTCGGTCACCTCGCTGGCCAAGCTGTGCGGCGGCGGCAGCCGCCTCGGCTGGGCAGTCCTGCCCGAGGGGGAGCGGCCGCCGCCGTCGCTGAGCGCCTGCGGACCGGCCACGGCGTGGCAGCGCGCCTGGGCCGGCTTCCTGGACGCGCCCACGCTCGCCGCCCTGCGCGCCGCCTGCGTGGAACCCACCCTGGAGGCGCGCCGGGTCTTCACCGGCCGGCTCGGCGACCTGCTCGGCTGGCGGTTCGCCGGCGCGGGCATGTCGCTGACGCTGCACTGGCGGGGCGCGTCGGAGGAGCGGGTGACGGCGCTCTTCGCCGAGCACGGGCTGAAGGTGGGTCCGGGCTCGGCCTTCGACGCCCGCGAGGGCTCGGTCCGGCTGGCGTTCTCCGGCGTGGACGCGCACGAGGCCGCGCAGGCCGCCGAACGGGTGGCCCGGCTGGCGGCCGAGGCGGACGGAGAGCTGCGGCCTGCCGGCGGCTCTCCCGCCCGCCCCGCGCACGGGGGGTCCTGAGGCGGCGGTCAGCGCGCCTTGTGGGCGTACGCCGTCAGCCAGTCGAGGTCGCGGTGGCCCGCGCCGTAGCGTTCGCGCTCGTTGACGGTGCGGACGTCGCAGCCGGCGAAGCCGACGTCGGTCAGCAGGCGGGCCACCCGGTCGGCCGTCTGGTAGCGGAAGAACCGTGCGGCGTCCGCGCTGAACGCCTCGACGATCTCCTCCTCGCCCTCGCCCTCCTTGAAGCTGACGAAGAGCGCTCCGCCGGGCTGGAGCACGCGGTGGAACTCCGTCAGAGCCCTCCGCACGTGCTCGTCCTTGAGGTGCAGCAGCGTCGCCTGGCTCCAGACACCGGCGAAGCCGCCGTCGGGGAAGTCCAGCGCGCACACGTCCATGCGCCGGAACGCGATCCCCGGGTGCAGTTCCCTGGCCCGGGCGACGAAGGAGTCGCTGAGGTCGACGCCGGTGACCGCGACCCCCCGTTCGGCCAGCAGGGCCGTGTCGCGGCCGAACGCGCACCCGGCGTCCAGGACCGGCCCGGCCGGCCTCGGCAGCATCGCGGTGAACTCGTCGAGCTCCCGGTCGGGAATCATGCCGCGGGTGGCGGTCTCGTACTTGGTGAGGCCGTGCTCGTAGGCGGCGAGAGTCCGCGAGAGGTAGTCAAACACCCGCTGAATCTACCCGGCCCACCGGGCAGCCGCGCCACCGCCAACTCCCCTCACCGGCAACGACGTTCGACCCCCGTCCGCCGGCCTGCCCGCGGCCCGGACCCGTCGGCGCGAGCCGCGCCCGGGACGCCGCCCGGTCCGGTCAGCGCCCGGTCCGGTCAGCGCGGGGTGCGGGCCCGCAGTGCCTGGAGGGTCCAGTCCAGGACGGGGGTGAGGCTTTCCGGGGCCGGCCAGTCGTTGATCACCGCGAGGAGTCGCAGGTACCGCTCCCGGCGGGGGTCGTTCGCGCTCTCCAGCCGGGCGAGGAGCCGACGACGCAGCCCGGCGTCGTCGGGGGCGCCGACGACGTGCGCGTAGTGGGCGCTCAGTTCCGCGACGATCCGGTCGGCCTCGGGCGCGGTCGGGGCGACGCCGGCCGCGAGGGCCGGGGCGACGTGGACGCGGGCGGTCGCGACCAGGTCGCGGCCCGGCCCGCCGGCACCGCCGCGGGCCTGCTCGGCCGACTCCTCCTCGGCCATGCGCCGCAGGTGGGCGCGGAAATCGGAGTCCTGGGAGAGCTCGGCCAGCTCCACCCACGCCGCCACCTGCTCCGCCCGGGGATCGTCGGGCAGTTCGGGAGTCATCGAGCGTCCGATCGCCGCGAAGGCCGGGGCGTTGGGCACCCCGCCGAAGGTGGCGCCGAGGAAGTCGCCGATCAGACGGCGGCGTTCTTCCTCGGAGAGCTTGGCGAGCTTGTGCATGAGATCCATCTCCTCGGGGCTGGACCCGCGCTCGGCCACCGCCGTCAGTACGGCGCGCCGCAGGCGCAGGGTGCGAATCTGGACCGCCAGCGCGTCGGCGTGCGCCGCGGCGACCTCGGGCAGCGACAGCTCGCGGTCCAGCACCTTCCGAATGGTCGAGAGGTCCAGGCCCAGGTCGCGGAGGGTCTGTACGAGGTCGAGGCGCGCGACGGCGGCGAGGTTGTAGAGGCGGTACCCGGCCGGGTTGCGGTCGGTCGGCGCCACGATCCCGCGATCGGAGTAGAAGCGGATGGTCTTGACCGTCAGCCCGGTGCGCCGGGCCAGGTCGCCGATCGAGTAGAGCGTTTCGCCGTCCATGCGCACACCCTCGCACCTCCCCTTGGTGGAGACTCAAGCCCGGACGGCCGCGCCGGCGACGGGCCGTCCGGTCTGCCCGGGTGAGCGGTACGGGGCCGTCGGTGAGCTTGGAGGCGTTGAGTGGCTGGGGGCGGGGGCGGAACGTGGACGCTCCCAGCGGCCGGGCGGCGCGAACACGCGCCTGGGCCACGGGGGCGCCGTCAGTCGAAGGCGTGGCCCCGCGCGTCCGGGAGCCGGGCGTCGCCGAGCCGGAAGAAGGTTCTGTAGAGGTCGAGTTGGCTGGTGAGCATGGGGGAGCCGGGATGCACGGGGTGGCCCCTCTCGGCGGCCGCCCGCAGCAGTGCCGTCTCCTTCGGACGCATGACGATGTCCGCCACGACGGCCCCGGGCGCGAGCCGTGCCACGTCGAAGGGGAGCGGGTCGGCCGGGCGCAGCCCGAGGGGCGTGGCGTTGACCGCGAGGTCCGCGGCCTCCAGCCGGGGCGCCGTGCTCCACGACACCCGGCCCGGGAAGCGCGGCGCCAACCGGTGCGCCACTTCGGCCAGTCGGGCCTCGTCGCGGTCGCACAGCTCCAGGTGCGCGACGCCCTCGGTGAGCAGTGCGGCGGCCACCGCGCTGCCCGCGCCCCCGGCCCCGACGAGCGCGACCCGCCGGCCCGCGGGGTCGATGCCCGCGGCGCGCAGCCCCCGGACGAAGCCGGCGCCGTCGAAGTTCTCGGCGGTCCAGCTCCCGTCGGGCTCGCGGCGCAGCGCGTTGGCGCTGCCCGCCAGGGTGGCCGCCTCGCTCACCGCGTCCGCGTAGCGGCACACGTCCACCTTGTGCGGAATGGTGACGAGCAGACCGTCGAGGTTGCCGATCCGCTGCAACCCGCGGACCACCTCACCGAGGTCACCCGGCGCGACCAGCACCGGGAACAGCACCGCGTCCGATGCGAGTTCGGCGAAGAGCCGGTTCATCATCCCGGGGGCCCGCACCTGGGAGACGGGGTGGCCGAGGACGGCGTAGAGCCGGGTCGATCCTCCGATGACCGGCATCGGCGCCGACGACTGAACCGTCACTCCGTCTCCCCGCACTGGACATGGCCCTCCTGGACCGTGGATCGTAGCCGAGTCGCCCGAACAGGTACAGGAACGCCAACGCTTGACGGTACGTCAGGTCAGTGACCGTGCCGGTCGCGGGAGTCGGCCAGCCGGGCGGTGATCGTGCCGGTCACCTCCGCGCGCTGGTCCACCAGGTAGAAGTGACCGCCCGGGAACACGAGGGAGTCGAAGGAGCCGGTGGTGTGCTCGCGCCACGCCTCCGCGTCGGCCGGCGTCACCTTGTGGTCCTCCTTGCCGTTCAGCGCGGTCACCGGGCAGTCCAGCGGCGGTCCCGGCACGTAGCGGTAGGAGTCCAGGAGGGTGTAGTCCGCGCGCAGCACCGGCAGGGCGAGCCGCATCAGCTCCTCGTCCTCCAGGACGCGTGGGTCGGTCCCGCCCAGTCCGCGCATCAGCTGGAGCAGCGTCCGGTCGTCCGGGCGGGTGGCGAACTCCCGCCGGTGCCTGGAAGGCGCGCCGCGTCCCGAGGCGAACAGGTGCACCGGTGTGCGGCCCCGTGCCTGGAGGCGGCGGGCCACCTCGAAGGCCACCGTCGTGCCCAGGCTGTGCCCGAACAGCGCGAAGTCGCCCTCGGTCAGCGGCAGCAGCTCCCCGGTGAGGACGTCGGCCAGCTCCGCCAGGTTCTCCATCAGCGGGTCGCGCCAGCGCTCCAGACGGCCCGGGTACTGCACGGCGACGACCTCGACGTCCGGGCTCAGCGCCTTGGCCAGCTCGTTGTAGAAGGGCGCCGAGCCGCCCGCGTGGGGCAGGCACACCAGGCGGACGGAGGCGTCGGGCGCCGAGGCGTAGCGGCGCGTCCAGGGAGAGTCGAGGGGGCCGGCGGGCTGAGCCATGCTGCTCCTTCTTTCGGCGGTCACGTGGCGGCCGCCCGCCCGTCGGCGGACGTGCGCGCGGCGGGACGGCGGAGGACCGATCCCCCGGCGGCACCGCGTACATCCTCGCGCGGACGGCCGGGCCCACGAAGGTGAAGTCGGTCAAGAAGCGGTACGGGAAGCCGGACGCCGCGGATCTTCACGAACTCGTCACAGCACGCTCCGGGGATCACCTCCCCGGTCCGGGGCCGCGGCGGTGCCGGGACCGTCGGGGCGGGCGGCGCGAGCTCCCGGGCCGGGACCGGCCGTGTGGGATCCCGCGCGGGATGAGAGGGTCTGACGGGTGAGCGAGACACCACCGAACACCCTGCAATACCGCTTCGACGGACCAGAAGACGCCCCGGTCCTGATCCTCGGTCCCTCTATATGTCTGTGACTCTCTCGGGTGCCTGATGGGCGATCACACCCGCTAGCCGACGGACCCCCATGGCGGCGCGAGTTGTTGGGGGATCTGAAACAGGGCCAACAGGAGATCGTCACGGTCGAACTCGATGCCGGTTGTCAGCAGGGCGCGGGTGTATAGGTCGAGCGCATCGAGGAGGGCGTCGGGGGGGCCGACTGCGATGGGAATCTGCCAGGCGTCCTTGAGGAAGGAGTCGAGTTCCTGTTCTTCAACCCGCAGGTGCACATGAACCGACCATGGGGCAACCGGCTTCATGGGCCCACGGACGGAGCGGCCACGTGCTCCGGTGATCCGATTCCCTGCGAGTGGCAGCGCACGTAGTACAGCCATCTCTGCCGCCTGCCAGCCCCGGCGCCTCACCCGCTGTCGCGCACCAATTCGTTAGGCGGTCCGGGGCCGGGGGAGGGTTCAGGCACTGACGAGGTCGGAGGTCAGGTGGGCCGCGGTGGCGCAACCGGCCAGCGCCATGGCGCGGGACAGTTGCTCGCGGTAGGAGTGGAGCAGGGTCTCGACGCCGGCCTCTCCGGCCAGGGCCAGTGCCCATAGAACGGGGCGTCCGACCAGTACGGCATCGGCTCCCAGGGCCAGCGCCACCAAGACGTCGAGGCCGGTGCAGACTCCGCCGTCCACCAGGACGGGCACCCGGCCGGCCACCGCGCGGACCACCGGCGGCAGTGCGCGGCTCGTCGGCAGGACGCGGTCGAGCTGGCGGCCGCCGTGGGCCGAGACGATGATCCCCGCGGCGCCGGCCGTCACGCAGGCAAGGGCGTCGTCGGGCCGCAGAACGCCTTTGACGAGAACGGGGAGATCCGACAGTTCCCGCAGCCAGGCGATGGCGTGCGGAGTCAGTGCGGGGTCCTGTTCGAGGGCGCGGGTCCGGGTGGCGGGGTCTGACAGACGGGCGGCGGTGTCGTCGGCGTCGAACGGCAGCGGGCCCAGCTCGGCGCCCCGGGGCGTGACGTAGGGCGCGTCGACGGTCAGGACCAGGGCCCGTGCCCCGGCGGCCGTGACGCGTTCGACGTATGTCCGCGTGAGAGCCGGGTCACGCAGACAGTAGATCTGGGCCCACCACGGTCCGCCCGCCGCGGCCACCGCTTCGGGCGCGCGGCTGGAGCGTGCGGACAGCACCAAGAGGGAGCCGGCCGCCGCGACGCCTCGGGCGGTGGCGATCTCGCCCTGGGGCGATGCGAGGTGGTGGAAGGCGGTGGGGGCGGCGACGACCGGTGCGGACAGGTCGGTGCCGAGCAGGGTCCTGCGGGTGTCGACCGCGGAGACGTCGCGCAGGACTCGTGGCAGGATCCGCCATTTCCGCCATGCCTCCGCGGCCTCCCGCAGGCTGAGGTTCTCGCCGGACCCGGCGGAGTAGTAGGCGTACGACGTCGAGTCCAGCACCTGGCGCGCCTGTTCGGCGAGGTCGGTTCCGGCCTCGATCCGCGGTGTCATGACCGGTCACCGTCCGGGGCCCTCTGCGGAGCCGGAACGACGGGTGAGGCGCTCCACCGGCGGCCCGCCTCCCAGTACGCCTGCACCTCGCCGAGCGTCCTGCCGCCCGTGTCGGGCACCTGGAGGTACACGTAGAACCAGGCGACGACGTTGACGGCCAGCAGCAGGCAGAAGGTGGCGGTGCCGCCCAGGGCGGAGAGTGTGCTGAGGAAGAACTGGGCGATGAGCAGGTTGGCGCTGAGGTTGGCGAGCAGCATGGCCGACGCACCGGGGCCGCGTAGCCGGTCGGGGAATCCCTCGGCGGCGAACACCCAGATCAGTGCCCCGAAGCCTGCGTTGAAGCCGATGGCGAAGACAGCGAGTCCGAGCAGCCCGGCCGCCGGAGGAAGGAACGCGGCGAAGACGCCGACGAGCAACAGGTGACCCGCCGTCATCAGGCTTGTGCCGGTGAGCAGCGCGGCGCGTCGGCTCACCCGGTCGATCGCCACGGCGCACACCAGCGCGGCGACGGCGGAGATCAGCTGGATGAGGCCGGGCAGCATGAGGAGGCTGAAGTCGCCCGTGTAGCCCATGCGCTGGAAGATCCGGGGACTGAAGTAGCCGATGGCGCTGATGCCGGTGATCTGGACGAGGAAGCCGAGAGCGATGACGAAGAGGGTCAGCCGCCGGTACTTCGGGGTGAACAGCTCCAGGAACCGGCCCTTGGCCTGTGCGGCGGCTGGGGGATCCTCGGGGGCGGCGGCCGGCGCGGGTGTCCCGAGCAGTCGGGCGGCCTCGGCGGCACGGTCGGCCCGGCCCGCCATGAGGTGCCAGCTCGGTGTCTCCGGCAGCCGCAGCAGGGCGAGGGTGGCTGCGGCTGCGCAGAGGGCGGGGACCACCAGCATGGTGCGCCAGTGGCCTCCGCCGGCCAGCAGATAGCTGATGAAGTAGGTCGCGGCGCATCCGCCCGCCGTGGCGCACTGATAGAGGACGGCGGTGCGGCCGCGGATCGTCGTGCGGACGGACTCGGCGATGAACACGGGAGCGATGACGATGAGCACGCCCATGGTCATGCCGAGTACGGCGCGGGTGCCCACCAGCATCGGGGGGTTCACGGACAAGGCGGAGACGACGGTGGTGAGAGAGCAAACGACCGAGGCGATGACGAGTGCGCCACGCCGGCCTGCGAGGTTGGACAGCCGTCCTGCGAGGATCGTTCCCGCCATGAGTCCTACGACGGGACCGGCGTACAGGGTGCCCTGTTCGAGGGGCGAGAGGTGGAAGCGATCAGTGACCAGGATCTGGGCGCCGGCCATCGCCGTGCCGTCGTAGCCGTACGTCAGGCCGAGCAGGACGGCGGCGAGTCCTACCGCCGTGCCGGGTCGGCGAAGGGGACGCCCATGGGTTGTCGACATCGAGGATGACCCGCCGCTTTCCGCTCAAGGACTTGTCCGGTACTTGCGTGGTCTCGGTCGTTCAGCCGCTCAGCCCCATCCTCCGGCTCAGCGAGGCGAGCGGCTCGCGTGCTCCGTCGGCCGCGAGGATCACCTCGTAGACCCGGTCCACCTTGGCCAGCGGATCACGGAAGTCCAGTGGTCGCCCGCTCAGGTCGCCGTGGACGCCCCCGCTCTCCATGAGCACGCACGCCGGTGCGGCGACGTCCCAGATACGGCAGTTGCGGTGCAGGTAGCCGGCGTAGGCGCCGTCGATGACCATGGCAGCGTCGAAGACGCTGTTGCTCCCGCGGGTCCCGAGGCAGGCGTCGGCGACGGCGGTCATGAGCCGGGCGTCTTCGGCCATCCGGTCGACGCCGGCCTTGTCCATGCCGTACGCCACTAGGCGGTCCTCGAGTCCGGCACAGAAGGGTGTGCGGTGGGCGGCTCCGTCGCGGAAGGCTCCCCTGCCGCGCTGGGCCAGGTAGCGTCGCCCGAGGGCCGGCAGGGAGATGCCCGCGGCCAGCAGGCCTTGTTCGTCCACCGCCGCGAGCATGGCGCCGTAAAGGGGGCTGCCCGCCGCGTAGTTGCTCGTACCGTCCAGGGGATCGATGATCCAGGTGACCGGTCCGGAACCGGTCCGCACTCCGCTCTCCTCCTCGATGACCGAGTCAGCCGGGAAGTCCCGGTGGATGGCCGCGATGATCGACCGGCCGATGGCGTGGTCGGCGGCGGTGGTGATCTGGTTGCGGTCCTCGGCCTTCACCTCTACCGTCCCGTCGGCGCCGCGGTGGAGGCCGGCGAGTGCGTCGGCCTCGTCCAGCACCGCGTCGAGCCAGGACAGGTAGTCGGTCACCACCCACCCGCCGTTCGGGGCACGAGCGGCTGCGGCCCGAACAGGGCGCGCCGGTACTGGTCGAGGATGGGGCGTTCGGGTGTGATGACGTCGGGGGGCAGGTCGTCGACCTCGAAGAAGGCAGCGGCGGTGTTCTCCACCTGGTCGGGGTTCACGGTGGCGCCGGCCGGCAGGGGGGCGGAGTAGGCCGCCGTGACGTTGTAGACCTCGTCGCCGTTCGGGTAGCGATAGTAGAACTCCGGTCCGGAGAACAGGCCGAGCAGGGTGAGTTCGCCGATGACGAGCCCTGTCTCCTCCAGTACCTCTCTGCGGGCGGTGTCCTCGAAGGACTCGCCGGGGTCCATGAGCCCGCCGGGCAGTCCCCATCCGCCGGTGTCGGCGCGTGCGAGGAGCAGCACTCTGCCTCGGTCGTCGGTCACCACCACCGACGATCCCGGGAAGATGACGGGGCGTTGGCCCAGTAAGGCGCGCAGTTCGGCCACGTAGTCGTTCATCCGTCGTCCTTTCGGCGGTGGTCAGACTGCGTGCGGAGAGCCATCGACGTGTGCCCGCCGTACGGCGTCACAAACGCGGTCGACGTCGTCTTCCGGCATGTGTGAGTAGAGCGGAAGGGTGATCATCCGGGCGGCCAGTCGGTCCGTCACCGGCAGGGCGGGCGGGGCGAAGTCGCCGCGGTACGCGGTCTGCCTGTGCAACGGCGGGTCGAAGTAGGAACGGCTGCTGATGCCTTCGGCGGACAGGAGACGGGCCAGCGCCGTGCGGTCCAAGCCGAACGTATCGGGATCGACCTGGACGCCCAGGTCCTTGTAGGAGCTGCGGGCGCCCTCAGGGACCTGCTGGAAGGTCAGTCCGGGCAGGTCGGCGAGGTTGTCCCGGTAGCGCTGGACCAGCGACATCCTGCGCTCCAGCCAGTGCGGGAACCGCTCCAGCGCGGAGAGCCCCACCAGGGCGGACAGCTCGGGCATGCGCGCGTTCAGCCCGGCGAAGCGGGCGTCGTAGTCCCCGGGGTTGCCGTAGTCGCGGCCGATGCGCAGTTCCTGCGCCAGGTTGTCGTCGTCGGTGGTGACGAGTCCGCCCTCGCCCGCGGACAGCGGTTTGGTGGGGCTCAGGCTGAAGACCTCCGCGAGTCCCTTCGTGCCGACCATGGCCCCGTCGGGGTAGCGGCTGCCGAAACCGTGCGCCGCGTCCAGTATCACGGGGACCTGCCGGGCGCCGGCCGAGCGTTCCAGCGCGTTGACGTCGCAGGGCGTCCCGAAGGTGTGCATGCCGACGACGGCGTCCGCGGTCGATGTCCGCCCGGCGCAGTCAGCCGGGTCGATGGTCCAGGTGTGCGGGTCGCTGTCGGCGAAGAGGACGTTCTGCGCGTTCCAGTGGGCGACGTGACCGGTCGCCATGAAGGTGAAACTCGGCAGGACGACCTCCCGCGCCCGGCCGACGGAGCGCAGGACGAGCATCAGGCCGGCCGTGCAGTTGCTGACCGCCACGACGTTGCGAACCCCCAGGTACGCGGCCGCTGCCTCTTCGAAGCGCTTGACCCAGGCCCCGTTGGTCAGCATCCCCGACCTCAGCACGTCGTCCATCCTGCTGAGCAGGGTGCTGTCGGGTTCGACGGTGGGCCGCACCAGTGGGATGGCCTCGGGTGTGCCGGTCTTCGGCGCCACGGGTGTCGCGGTGTGTGTGCTGACGGACATCATCGGCGTTCCTCTCAGACGGACGTGGTGTGGGAGAACACGCGGGCGACGGCGGTCGGCGCGGTGGCGGCAGGGGTGGTGAGCTTGTCCTTGGCCGTGAGGTAGTTGCTGTACTTGGGGTCCGCGAAGTCCAGGTAGCGGCCCTGGGTCATGGCGTGCCGGATCTCGCGCACCGAGTCGATCACGCCGAGGCGTCGCTGGAAGCGGCGTGCCCTCAGGATGCGCTCGAAGTTCACCCGGTAGTTGCGCGGGTCCGAGGCCTCTTCCTGGACGACGACCCGGGTGCCCGGGACCTCCCGCGCGATGATCTCTCCGATCTGCGCCATCTGGTAGTTCTCCTCTCCCGAGCCGCAGTTGTAGAGGGTCGGGGAGGTGTTGCCGAGGGCGGACTGCAGTGCCCTGGCCGCGTCCTGGACGTGCAGGAAGGGCCGCCACTGCCGGCCCCCGTGGACGGCGACCTCCTTGCGGGTGACCGCGTGGGCGGTCATGACGTTCACCGCGAGGTCGAACCGCATACGGTCCGACAGCCCGTGGACGGTGGCAAAGCGAAGGATGTGCGCGGTGAGCGCGCTCCCGCCCAGCGACAGCAGGTAGTGCTCCGCCATGATCTTCGACTGGGCGTAGACCGACTGGGGGTTCAGCGGCGACCAGACGTCGACCTCCTCGTCGTCCTCGGTGGCCCCGTAGTTGCTGCAGGTCGAGGCGAACACGAGGCTGGTGACGCCCGCCTTCTGGCACGCCTCCGCCACCCGCACCGTACCCAGGTAGTTGGTCTGCCAGGCCAGGTCGGTGTCCAGGCCGCACGCCGGGTCGCCCACCACTGCGGCCAGGTGGATGACGGCGTCCACGCCGCGCAGGGCCGCCTGCCACTCCCCCGGTTCCCGGATGTCGCCCGCCACGTGAGTGACCAGGGGGTCGCAGATCCTGGCGCCCGGTACCAGTCCGTTGTCGACGACGGTGACGCGCGCTCCGCGGGCGGCCAGCTGACGCACCAGCGTCGATCCGACATAGCCCTGCCCGCCGGTGATCAGTATGGAAGTCACGATGAGTCTCCTCTGCTGGGGTGTACCGCCCTCATTCCCGGCACGGCAGGAATCTGCATCGACTGCGGTACGCCCGGCTCATGTCAGTGCCACAACCTTGTCCCCGGCTTCCGATATCTGATGCCAGGGCACTGTGACCCTTTTTCCAGGGACGTGCACGGAAGGTGCATGCGGAATACGGTGGAAACGTCAGAGTCGTGCACCGGATACCGGAAGGAATAGGTAGAATGTTGTTTCCACTCCTAGCCGAGCAATACAGCATGCTCTACACCCAGAAACTCCTGGGGCCGGGGGTGGCGCACAACATGACATTCACTCTCCCGCTTCCCGCGGACATCGACGAGGCGCGCTTCTCGCGGGCCGTGTCCCGGTTCTGCGCGCACCAGTCCGCTCTGCTCACGGCCCTGGAAGGCACTCCGCCCACGGCCCAGCGGACGGGGGCCGACCTGCCCGAACCGGTGGTGGTGGAGAGCGCGGACGTCGCGCGCACCGTGCGAGAGCGCCTGGCCGCGCTCCACCTGGCGGATCTGCACCCGGTCGATGTGCCGCTGCGGGCGGTCTTCGAACTCGTCCGCGGCCCCGGCGGCCCGGCCGTCCTCGTCGTCGCCATGGACCACTTGGTGTCCGACGCCCGCTCCTCGGTCGTCGCCGCTCGCCAGCTGGGCGCTCTGATCGAGAGCGGCCAGTACCGTCCCGGTCTGCCTGAGCCGGGCGATTACGCCGACTGGTGCCGACGTCGCGCGGCGGACGGCGGACGGAGCGCGCGGCGGGAGACCGCCGCCTGGCAAGCCGCGCTTGACGGTGTGTCGCCCCTGCGTGACCCCGCGCTGCGCGGTGCGGCGGGACCCGCGGTGCTGACCCAGCGCGACCACGTCCACGACGGCGGCGAGCTCGACGGCACGGTCAGGCGACTGAGCGCCGAACTCGGTGTGTCCGAGTTCACCACCGTCGCCACGTTGCTCGCCCTCGTGCTGTGGCAGCGCACGGGCCAGCGCGACTTCGTCGTCCAGACGCCCGTCTCCACCCGGCGGCGCCAGCAGGTGGACGAGGTCGTCGGCTACTTCATCAACGAGCGGCCGCTGGTCTGCCACGTCGACGAGGACCGCAGCCTGGTCGACCACGCGCGCGCCATGTACCGGGCCTCGCTGCGTGCCGTCCGCCACTCGCACCTTTCGGTGCCCGAGCTGGCTGAGGCGGTGCCCGCCTACCGGACGGCGCTGGAGGACGACGGGGTCGGCTATGTGCAGTTGCATGTCAGCCGCGGCACGGGTGAACTGCCGGGCTCCGGCCGGCCCGACGCCATGGTCGCGCGGACCTCGGAGCTCGGCGCGTTCATGCCGGGGCGGCCGATGACGTGCACGACGGTCCGCTTCGACTTCGACCCGCAGCAGACGCTGGTGCGTAGCTTCTTCGGCGGTGCCCGCTCCGCGGCGGGCTCGGCGGGAGAGATCGCCGACTCGGTCGTGGCCCTGCTACGCCGGGCGGCGGGCGAGGGGCATCAGCCGGTGGCCAAACTGATGGGCTGAGGGCGGCCCCGGAGCACGTTCGCGCGAGGCCCCGGAGGGCCTCGCGCGCATCGTCCATCCAATCGGCACGAGGTCCTGGGCTCAGCGGCGGTCGTCGCCGTCGGTACGGTAGTGCTCCGCGACCCGGGCGAGTTCGGCCTTGTTTCCCAGTCCCAGCTTTGCCCTTATGCGTTTGAGGTAGGTGTCCACGGTGTGCGGGCTGATGCCGATGCGGCGCGCGGTCTGGTTGCGCGTCAGTCCGTCGGCGACCAGCAGCAACGTCTCCCGCTCCCGGGCAGACAGCGGCGCCTTCTCCTGCTCCGTTTCCGGATCCCTCTTTTCGTCGTCACCGCGTGCTCTTTTTCTTTCCTGTGGGTGTTCGGATTTCTCGGCTCCTTCCGCGCTTTCCCTGAAAACTTCTTTCGCGGCGGCCGCCAGCACGGCCGACAGCACATTGCTCATTCCATCGACACGGACCGTCGCGACGCTGGACACCGCCACGACGCGCACGTCGTCCCCGGCGTTTCCGAGGACGACGTCCCGCACTTGTTCCGGAGACATCTCTCCGGCCAGTACGGCTAAGGTGTAGGAATCGGGTTCCGAGGCGTCCGGGCGCGGCGGTGCTGATTTCCCCAGAACGCCGGCGGATGGGATCGGCACGTGTTTCACACTTCCGTCAGGTGGCAGCGGGACCGGTTGTGCAGGACGACCGGGGACACATCCTCGGCGTGCAAAGGGCCGACCGGCTGGCCGATGACCAGGACGTGGTCGGCGTAGGCGAAAGTGGCGCACACCGCGAACCGAGCCGCGGCGGCGGCGCCGCGCAGCAGTGCCGGTCCGGCCGGGTGAAGCGGGTCCACTCCGGCGAACCGTTCGTGCGCCGGGGCCGTGGCGAACTGGTCGATCAGCCGTCGCTGGTCCCAGCTGAGGATGTTGACGCCGAACGAGCCCGAGGCGCGTACGGCCCGCAAGGTCCGGCTGGTGGCCGACAGGCACACCCCGATCATCGGCGGTCGCAGGGACCAGGACAGGACGGCGTTGACGGTGCAGCCGCTGGGGTCCTCGTCGCGGTGCTGGGCGGTGACCACTGAGACTCCGCTGGGCCAGGACGCCATGAAGGCGCGGAACTCGTCCGCCCCTGCTCCGCCGGGCGGTCCGGCAGCGGACGGTTCTGCGGTCGGAGCGGGGACGACGTGCGTCGCGTGGGCGGGCTGGTGGGCCGTCATTGCGGTACTCCTCCACAGGTGAGGCGGCGAGGAACGGACGAACATCACAGCGGGCCGGTGGCCACGGCGAGCGCCACCGGCTCCACCTGCGGCAGCGACCTCCAGGAGATGTCGTGCCAGACGCCGCGCGGCTGGTCCAGGCGGACGGGGATTCGCCACGGAGCCCCGGCGAGTCCCAGCCGCAGAGCTTTGGCCACGGCTTCCTGGACCGCCCAGACACGCGCGAACGCGGTGGCGGCGTCGGGCTGTCCGAGCGCGAGGAGGTCGGCGGCCTGCGCACCGCAGCAGCGCCGGACCAGCCGCTCGTTCAGCACCGGCGGGGGCTCCTGGACGTCGATGCCCACCGGGCCGGTGAGCCGGACGGCCACCGCCGTGTGGCGGCCGGAGTGGGAGAGGGACACGCCGAGGTCGCCGTCCGGGATGTAGGGCGCTCCGCGGGCGTCGAGGCGGATGGGCACCCGGCGCGGGTCGACCTCCGTGAGCTCGGCGACCAGGTGGCGCAGCAGGGACCGTCCGTGCGCGAACTCCCGCCACCGGTGCGGAGGCATTCCAGCGCCGCGGGCCCGCTCCTCGCGGGACAGTACGGTTTCGTCAGGTTCTTCCCGTTCGGGTCGCGGCAGGACGCGGATGAACACCATGGGGTCCACCTTGACGAGGGTCATGGTCGCGACTCCGCTTGTCCTGCGGCTGCGGGAACTCCGTCGGCGATCAGTTCGAGCATGGTCTCGGTGCTGCCGCCGGCGACGCCGAAGGCGCGGACGTCCTGGGCGGTGCGCAGCAGTTCGCTGCGGGCGGTGAGGCCGTCGGCGCCGTCGAGATGGAGGCAGGTGTCTGCGACGTCCCCGGCCAGGGTGCCGACGGCAGCCTTGACCACAGCGGTGTCGGAGAGTGGGAAGCGGCCGGTCGCGGTGGCTCGGGCGGTGATGTCGTCGACGAGGGCCTCCAGCAGCCGCACCCGGGCGAACAGGGCGGCCAACCGCTGGCGTACGGCGGACTCCGCCCACAGGGTGCGGCCCGCCAGGCTGCGCCGGGCGGCGTCGGCGGCGGCCGCGGCCAGCAGTCGGCGGCAGAGCGACACCGTCCACATGCCGCCCGCCAGACGTTCGGCTCCCATCTGCTCTGTGAAGGCGGTCATGCCTCGGCCCGGGCGGCCCAGCATGGCGTGTGCGGGCAGGCGGACGCCGTCCAGGGTGAGGGAGCCGAGACCGGCGCCGGCCATCAGGGGTGTCTCGACCGGCTCGATGCTCACGCCCTGGGCGTCCGCGGGCACCATGACGAGGCAGAAGTCGGAGAAGTGCCGGCCGGGGCGGTGTCGGGCCAGGACGAGGAAGTTATCGGCCCACCGGGCGCCAGTGATCCAGGTTTTGCGCCCGTCGACCACGAGAGCGTCCTCGTGTCGGCGCACCGTGGTGGTCAGGCCTGACAGGTCCGAGCCGGGCGCTCCGGAGTCGGTGGCGGCCAGTGCGGCCGTCGCCGTGCCCCGAACCAGGGGGCCGGCCCGCTCGGCGCCGGCCAGCCGCAGTGTCAGCGGAGTGACGGTCGACAGATGCAGCAGCAGGGCCAGTTGGGCACCGTTGGGCACGCGGCCGGTGAGACCGGCGAGCACGGTCCGCAGGATCGGCAGTCTCAGGGGCTGTCGGAGGTCCGTGGCCGACAGGCAGTCCTTGACGACTCCGGCCGCGCCGAGGGCGTGGATCAGTGTCCGGCCGTCGGCCGGTTCGCCGGTGACCTGCGGGGATCGCAGCGCGCTTTCCAGGCGCGACACTGTGTCGTCGGGATCGGTCGGGTTCGGCGGTCGGGCGCCCGCGAGGGCACTGTCAGCCGGCAAGGGAGACCTCCCTGTCGAGCAGGCACATGGCGCCGTTCGCCGCGAGCAGGCGGTCGTCGGCGTAATTGAGGCTGGCCGATCGCAGGTCGCGGAACAGCCGTTCCAGGGGCAGTTCGGCGTGGCGTATGTATCCGTGCCGCAGACCGACCACCCGGACCAGCTCATCGACACAGGCGAAGGAACGTTCCGCCGTAAAGACCTTCAGGGCGTTGAGCCTCAGCTGGACGGGCGGCGAGCCCGCCTCCGCAGCGCCGCGGTGTCGCTCGCTCTCCGCGGTCACCTGCGCGAGCAGCGCGGCCATGGCGTCGAGGTCCATGCGCACCCGGGCGAGACGGCTGCGCAACTGCTGTCCGTCGATGTCGAATTGACGTCGTCCCGCCGGGGAGCGCAGCAGTTCCAGCACGGAGCGAAGCGCGCCGCGTGCGGCGCCGAGCCAGCAGGCGGCCCAGGCGATGTGGCCGGCGGGCACGAAGTCGGCGACTGCCACCTCCCGGAAGGCCCCCCGCCGCCCTACGACCGCGGACTCGTCCACCGTGCCGCTGAGCCGTAGCGGGATGCTGTGGGTGCCGCGCATACCCATCGGGTTCCATCGGGCCGCGCCCTCCTCCACCGTGAGCCGCCCGCGATCGGCGTAGACGGCCGTCACTTCGTGCGGCGCTGCTTCAGGACCGTCGCGAACGGTGATCAGGAAACCATCAGCGTGTCCGCCTCCTGTGACGATCGGCGCGTCGCGGTCGAAGCGGAGCGCACCGCAGCTTTCGTCGGTCAGGGGGGAGTGGGCGCTGAGCAGGTGTCCCCCCTTGACCTTCTCGCTGGTGACGGAGGCCACGTAGACCTCGCCGCGGGCGATGCGGGGCAGCAGGTGGTGGCACAGGTCCGGGCTGCCGTGGCCAACGAGGGCGGTGACCTGCTGGCAGTGCATGGCCCAGATCATGGCGGTCGACAGGCACTCCCCGGCCAGGTCCCGGGCCACGTGGGCCAGGTCCGCCAGATCACCGCCCAGCCCTCCGTACTCCCGGGGGACGAGCAGGCCCATCAGGCCGCTCTCCCGCAGCGCGGTCAGGCCCCGGACCGGGAAGGCGGCAGCGTCATCGATACGTGGTGCGTCCTCGCGCAGCACGGGCAGCACGGTCGCGACGCGAGCGTCGAGCGGTGCCTCACGGCGTGTGGCGGAGGCTGCCGTGGCGGTGCTCACGCGGTCTTCCTCAACTGCTGTTCCACGACCGCGCGCAGGCTGGACGGAGTGGCGAAGGTCTCGGCGTTCATGTCGGATTCCGGGACGGTGATGCCTGCCTCCTCTTCGATGTCGAAAAGCAACTCCATGGCCTGCATGGAGTCGAGTCCCAGCCTGGCGAGCTGGGCGTCCTGCGGCAGCGGCTCGTCGGCCGGGAGGTAGGGGAGGCGGCTGCGCAGAAGGTTCTCGAACTGGTCGTCGGTCATGCGTGCACTCCTTCGAGGTGGTGGTGTGGCGTTCCGGTCGCAAGGGGGAGAGCGTCGCGGCGGCACAGGCTCAGACGGGTGGCGGAGACGACGCGTCCGGCGTCGACGACGATCTCGGCGGGCAGGTCGTGCCCGAGGAAGGCGACGAGGCTCGCGGACAAACCGTAGGCGCCGACGTTGGGGACGGCGAGCACGTCGCCCACCTCCATGGCGGGCAGGGGGATGTTGCGGCTGAGGGTGTCGAGCGGGGTGCACAGGGGGCCCGCGAGCACACCCGGCGTACGATTCTCGGGCGCCGCCGGACGCGGTTCGCCGCCGGCGGCGACTTCTATGACGTCCGGGGAAACCGGCGGGACCCGCCGGAGACCCGACATGCCGCCGAGGTGGTGGATGCCGGTGTCCAGGACGGTGAAATGGGTGCCCTTCGACTCCTTGGCGTCCAGGACGGTGGTCAGCAGATGGCCGCAGTCCCCCGTGAGGTAGCGGCCGGACTCGAAGGCGACGGTGATGTCGCCCTCGCGCCAGCCCGGCAGGCCGCTGTCCAGGACGGTGCCGAGCGCCCCGGCCAGCGAGGCGAACACCGGCCGGTCACCCTGCCGCGCGAACGGCGTGCCGAAGCCGCCACCGAGATCGATGGTCGTGAGGTGTTCGCCGACCGAGGAGCGCAGTTCGGCGGCCAGCTCGACGCCGATGGTGAACTGCCGCAGCAGGCGCTCCTCGTCGCTGATGTTCGTCCCCATGTAGAGGTGGAGGCCGGTGACCCGTGCGAGTTCACCACCCTGGAAGAGGTGGGGTTCCCGCAGAATCCAGGAGGCGTCCGCGCCGAACTGCGATGCGGTTCCGGTCATCGAAAGGCCCATACCAGGTACGGCCTGATCGGCGTTGACCCGCAGAAGGCAGTCGACGGGTGTACCGAGCCGCTCGGCCTGGGCGGCCACCCGTGCGAGATCGGTCGGTGAGTCCACGGAGAAGTGAGTGACCTGCCGGGTGAGGGCGTGGGTGACGGCACCCTCGGTCTTTCCGGGGGCGGTCAGCAGGATCCGGTCTGGTGCCGCGCCGGCCGCCAGCGCCGCGTCGAGCTCTCCGGCAGAGGCGACCTCGGTCCGGCAGCCCAGGCCGGCGAGGCAGGCGATGACATCGGGGTGCGGATTGGCCTTGACGGAGTAGTACAGCTCGGTGCCGGAGGGCAGCGCGGTCCGCAAGTCGGCGTGGGCGGAGCGCACCGCTTGGAGGTCGTAGACGTAGGCGGGCGTGCCGTAGCGGCGGGCGATGTCGGCGAGGTGCGTCATGCGGGCGTCCCGGATGTGCGCAGCGTCTCGGCCAGTGCCTGCTTGTCGACCTTGCCGTTCACGCTCAACGGCAATTTGTCGAACACCCGATACCGCGCCGGAAGCTTGACCAGGTCGAGGCGCTCGCCCAACTCCTTGGCCACGTGTGCGGCGGACAGATCGGCGCTCACGGCCAGTACTGCCCCGCGTTCGTCGGTCGGCGGCAGGACGGCGGCGAGGTGGACGCCGGGGATGTCGAGCGCGGCGGCCTCCACCTCCACCGTGCTCACCCGGAAACCGCGTTGCTTGTACTGGTCGTCGTCACGTCCGGCGAAATACAGGTAGCCGTCGGCGTCGATCCAGCCGCGGTCGCCGGTCCGCAGCAGCGGCTGGCCGATGTCGTCGCGCGCGAACCGGGCGGCGGTCAGTTCGGGTGCGCGCCAGTAGCCTGCCATGACGTGCGGGCCACGGACCACCAGCTCACCGGTTTCTCCCGGGGGCAGGGGCCGGCCGTCCGGGCCGGCGGCGTAGACCTCGGTGTCGCGCAGCGGCCGACCGACTGATCCCGGGCGCACCAGGTCGAGGTCGGGTTCGGCGATGGAGACGCGTTTGCACTCGGTCAGGCCGTACATGGGTACGACGGACAGCGTGGGGATCGCCTGGCGCAGCCGGGCGCTCAGGCCGGGTGAGAGGGCCGCACCCGTGTTGGTGACGAGCCGCAGGAGCGGTGGCGCGCTCTCGGACCGGGCGAGCAGCCGGAGCAGGGTGGCCGCCAGGGAGGGGACGAGCGGGAGCACGGTGGCGCCGTCGGCCCGCAGCGCTGTGAGCAGGGCAGGGCCGGCCTGGCTGCTGTCGCCGAGTATGAGATGGGCGCCGGAGGCGCAGGCCAGGTAGACCTGGTAGAGACCGTAGTCGAAGGAGAGCGGCAGGCAGGAGTAGACCCGGTCTTCGGCCCGGTAGCGCAGGGCGTCCTGGATAGCGCCGACCGCGAAGAGCACCTGGCGGTGGGTCGAGACGACGGCTTTGGGCATGGCGGTGCTGCCGGAGGTGTAGGTCAGGGCGACGGCGTCGACTGACAGACAAGGCGCCCGTCCGTCCTCCTGCCGTGCGTCAAGCGACGGCAGGGCCGCGGTCCGTGCGTCGTACCAGTGGACGGGGCACGCGGCCGCTCCTTCGACGCGTGCGGCGGCCTCGCCCGTGGCCAGGATGGCTGCGGGTCCGCTGTCCTCGATGATGTGGCGCAGGTGGTAGGGCCGCGTCTGGTCGCTGACCACGCAGTACAGCGCGCCCAGGCGAGAGACGGCGAAGAGGGCGGCGACGGTCTCTGCGGCGTGAGGGGCGAGGGCGAGCACTCGGTCGCCTCTGCCGACGCCGTGGCCGGCGAGCCGTTCGGCCAGCAGCCGGCTGTGCCGCTGGAGTTCCTGATAGGTCCAGGTGGTCTCCGCCCGCGTGAGGGCCGGGGCGTGCGGGGTGCGTTCCGCCTGGCGGTCGAGCAGGTCGTGGAGCAGTGTGGCGGTCATACGGTGTCCTCCTGTCGGACGTCGGGTCCCGCCGGTCGGTCGGGCAGGAACAGCTCGGCGATCGAGGTGATCGACTCGAACGCCTCCGGCATGATCCGCTCGGCGGGTACCTCGCGACCGGCCCGTTCCTCCAGCCCTTCCAGAACGGCTATCACCGCCAGAGAGTCGAATCCGGGCAGGTCGAACAGACAGCGCGCTGAGCGGACCTCGCCCTCCGGCAGGCCGAGGTGCTCGGCCACCAACGCGGCCGCCGCCCTGCCCAGCGCGTCGACGTCGGGGAGGTTGTCCGTCACCTTGCTCACCGGACGCCCCCCAGCGACGGGACGGCCAGGTTGTGCAGTGCCGAGCGTGCGATCTTGCCGGTACTGGTGCGGGGCAGTTCGGCCACGAGGCCGAGGGACGCGGGCACCATGTAGGCGGGCATCCTGCCGCGGCAGTGCCGGACGAGCAGGCGGGACAGTTCGTCCTCCGGGACGTCCGATCCGGCCGGGGAGGGAACCACCAAGGCAGTGAGCGTGTGGGTGTGTCGAACGTCGGGGACGGCGAGGACAGCAACGTCCGCCACCAGCGGGTGGTCGCCGAGCACGGCCTCCACCTCGCCGAGTTCAACCCGGTAGCCGCGTGTCTTGACCAGTCCGTCACGCCGGCCCAGCAGGTGCAGGAGTCCGTCCTCGTCGCGCCGGGCGAAGTCGCCGGTGCGGTAGAAGCGGTGGAGCCCCGACTCCGTGGCCGTCACCACGGTGGCGTCTGCCGTCAGCTCCGGGCGATTGAGGTAGCCCGGGGTCACGCAATCCCCCGCGACCAGGATCTCTCCTTCCGCCGCGGCCCGTTCGGAGGCGGTGCCGTCGGCCGCCAGGAGAGCGAGTGTGACGCCGCGGACCGGGTGGCCGAGCGGGACGCGGGCGGCGTCGAGGTCGTGGGGCGCGACGGGGAACGCGGTGACGACGTTGGTTTCAATGGGGCCGTAGAGGTTGGCGACCCGGGCCGGGGCGACGGCGGCCAGGAAAGAGGCCAACGCGCTCGGCCGGAACTCCTCTCCGGCGTACAGCACCTGTCGCAGGTCGGGCAGCGCGCCGGGTTCCAGGGAACTCCGGTGCAGGAGCGCGGTCAGGGCGGACGGCACGGCGTAGAGGTGGCTGATCCGGCGTTCCTGGAGAAAGCGCAGCAGCGCCTGCGGGAAGAGGGCGGTCCGCTCCGGTACCAGGTGCAAGGTCGCGCCGGCGGCCAGGCCCGCGTAGACGTCGTAGACCGGCAGGTCGAAGTGCAGGGGTGCGTGCACGGCGACCTGGTCGCCCGGGCTCAGCGGATAGGTCTCGCCGACCGAGTCCAAGAAGGCCGTGACGTTGCGACGGCTGATCACGACGCCCTTCGGGATGCCGGTGGAGCCCGAGGTGTAGAGGACGTACGCCTCGGCGTCGCGGCCCGGGGCAGCGGTGGCGGGCGGACCGTTCACCGTGTGGGGCGACGAGTCGGCGGCGTCGAGGTGTCGCCGCAGCGCCTCGGGATCCGCGGGGTTCTCCGGGAGGACCACTACGGGGCACGGCAGGTCCGTACCGTCCGGGTCAGGGCGCGTGGTGATCAACGTTTCGCATGCGGCGTCACGTAGGACGAACCGCTGGCGCTCCGGCGGGGAGGCGGGGTCCAGGGGTACGTAGGAGCGGCCGTCGGCGAGGACGGCCAGCATCACCGCGATGGTCGTCGGCGCCTTGTGCGTCGCCACGGCGATGCGCCCGCGGCCGGGGGCGAGCCGCGCCAAGTTCGCCGATATCGAACGGACGGCGATGGCTAACTCCGCGTAGGAAACAGGCCGTTCGGGGTCGTGCAGCGCGACTGTGTCCGGCCTGCGCGCGGCTTCGTCCAGAATGTGTTCGTACCAGAACATCGTTCTCCTGACCTGAGGGTCGGACGTACGTGCACGGTGCGCGGGATCAGAGGACCTGACGGGACAGGGCGTCCACGAATGTTCCTTCGGACGCGGTGGCGAATTCCAGGCTCTCGCGCGCTGACGGCGGAACGCTCTTGCCTGAGGAAGTCCGTCGAAAAGCGAGGTAACAGGCCTGAGCGGCACGCTTCCACGGCTCTGTCACCTGTTCGTCGAACAGAACGGGAAGGTCCTTCCCGTTTCGCCTCAGCGCCTGCCATTCGTCCGCGTGAGCGCCGAGCCATCGGGAGTGCAGTGCCCGGGAGCGGGAAAGCAGCCAGGTTTGCAGGGAATAGTGGTCCCAACTGGCCGGGCTCTGCTCGTCCAGGCTGCCGAGAAGATGTCGGTACGCCTTCTCCTCGAAGGCTGAGCGCAGTGCCCGCAGATTGTCGGTCATGTATGCAAAAGCGGACGAGTGCTTCCCCTCGCCCGGTCCATCCTGGTGGAGGACTCCCCACCGGCTGCCGCGGAGCGCGGGGGCGAGGGCATCAAGGGTCACCGTGGTGGACAGCGGCTTGGCCGCACCCCAGCGTGTGGCGTTGTCATAAGGGTCGGTCACATCCAGGACCAGGTTTCGCGGACGCTGGAGCGAGCCGTGCGCTCCGTCGACCACGAAGCCGTGGTCCATGTGCTGATGACCGTGGTACGGGAGCCAGGGAAGGTGGAAGGCGTCGCCCACCACGAGGACCGGCCGGCCGTGCTCCAGGTGGCCGCCCCACTGCCGTGCGGCGTCTTCCACATCACGCGTGGTGTGCCATGTCAGGCGTAATCCCGTCCTCGCGGCGATCCGTTCCTCCAGACCGGGAGCAGGCAGCAGCACCCGCACAAGGCCGTGGGGCTCCTGCTGGAGTTGGAACCGCCAATCCGAAGAGAGAGGTTCCTCGACGTCTTTCACTCCATGGTGGGCCAGCAGAAGTGACAGGTCATCGGAGACGCAGTCCATGAGAGCGCCCGGAACTCGGGAAAGGTGAGAAGCGCAGGAAAGGCCGACGTCAAGTGGTGCGGAGTTATGCATGGTTTCTCCATAATCCTGCGGGTCGGCGAAGCGCCTTGTGGTGGATTCCATGTAAGGGTGGACATTCTTCCTAATATTGGCGAAATGCACCTGTCAAGGGGTGGAATGCACCGGGATGGAACCGACTCGCTGGATCATCTGGCTTCCCCCTGCCGTCGGCGACGAGCCCACCATGTCGCACGGCCAAGTTCCCGGGTCATGCATCTCAACACGCGCCACTCCGTACCGTGTTTAAGTGACACGAACTGAGAGGGGGGTGTCGCGCGGAACACGGGGGACTGTAAAAAATGCCTTGCGGAGAAGGTGACGTGCGTGCTGTCACTGAAGCCTTTCCAACCTATCCGGCTGTTCTCGACCAGAAAATCCGTCTCCACCTCTGTGCTGGCCCTGGTGAACCGGGTGCTCTCCAGCAGGTGGATCGTGCCGGTTGAAGCGGACCAGGCCCGTCAGCCGAGGTCGGTGGTGCAGGTGGCGGCACGGGGCCGGTTACGGGCCCACTTCTTGAGGTCGCCGACGCGCTGGAGGAGTTCGGCGCCGCGCTTGCCTGCCGGACCGGGGAAGGCCGGGTCGTCGGTGCGTGCGAAGCGCAGTGCGGCCCGGGTGAGGCCGGGCAGGTGGTGTGCGGCGGCCTCGCGGAGCCCCCACCGCCTGCTCGTCGCCGACTTCGCCCGTTTCTGCGGCGCGATGACCGCCGTGACCAATCAGTATGCCGCGATCCCTCCCTGCATTTCGGCTGGTCCCTGCTTTGTGGCATCGTCATCGCCGTCGTGGCCCCCAAGCCGTGGACGAAGGCACTCAGCACGCTGCACCCGCTGTTCACGGTCACCGCCATCGCCGGCACCGCCAACTACCGGCTACGGAAAGCGGTGGACGGGACGACGGTAGTGGGACTCGGGTTCGCGCTGACGGACCTGCCCCAAGGGCAGCGGGCGGGACGGGCGCCGCGGCCGGCCCGCCAGACGACTGCGCCCCGCGCAGGGGCGCGAGGCCGCACGGCGCGGACACGGCCGGCACCGCCCATCTCGCCCGGCTGCGATGCGTGAGCGGCGACGTCGCCGAACCCTGGCTGGGCCTGACTCCCGCCCTGTACACACGTATCGCCCGCGAAGTGGACGCGGTGTGACACTGCGCCGGCGACATCACCCTCACCGGCGAGCGGGAACGTCTCTTCCGGGGCAGCGTGCACGGCACAGTTCGGGTCCTGGACTTCCTGGCCCTCACGCCGGCTCACTGCCGGCTGGTTCACCTGAGCACGATGGCAGTGGCCGGCACGCGTCCCGAGGGACACGTCGCCGAAGACGAACTGGCGGACGCCTGCGGACGTGAGATCATCCGATGCCTCAAGCGATACGCGGCCCGCGGGGTCTTCAACCTGGTCAGACCGGTCTCCCGTACCCCCGCGTTATAGGGGCGTCCGTGAGACGTGAGAGGGTCTACGGCGTGAGTGAGACACCGTCGAACACCCTGCAATACCGCTTTGACGGGCCAGAAGAGGCTCCCGTCCTGATCCTCGGTCCCTCACTGGGCACCACATGGCACATGTGGGACCGGCAGGTTCCGGAGCTGACGCGGCAGTGGCGCGTCTTCCGGTTCGACCTGCCGGGCCACGGCGGCGCCCCCGCGCACCCGGCCGGATCGGTGACCGAGCTGACCGCCCGGCTGCTGGCCACCCTCGACGCGCTGGGCGTGCAGCGCTTCGGGTACGCCGGCTGCTCCCTGGGCGGCGCGGTCGGCGTGGAGCTGGCCCTGCGCCACCCCGAGCGCCTGGCCTCCCTGGCGCTGATCGCCGCCTCGCCCCGGTTCGGGACCCCGGACGAGTTCCGCCAGCGCGGGGTGATCGTCCGCACCAACGGCCTCGACCCCATCGCCCGCAGCTCCCCGGACCGCTGGTTCACCACCGGATACGCCGCCGCGCAGCCCGCGATCACCGACTGGGCCGTGCAGATGGTGCGCACCACCGACCCCGGCTGCTACATCGCCGCCTGCGAGGCGCTGGCCTCCTTCGACGTCCGGGCCGAACTGGGCCGGGTCGGCGTGCCGACGCTCGTCCTGGTCGGTTCCGAGGACCAGGTCACCGGCCCGGCGGAGGCGCGCACCCTGGTGGCCGGTATTCCGGACGCCCGCCTCGCCGTGGTGCCCGGCGCCTCCCACCTGGTCCCGGTGGAGCAGCCCGCCGCCGTCACCGACCTGCTGGTCCGGCACTTCTCGACCGCCTGGCAGCCCGCCTTCGGGTCGAGCACGGGGCAGCTCGCCGTCGTGGCGCCCCCCGTCCGGCCCGCCCTGACCGTGCCCGCGCAGGCCCCGCGGACCGCGCCCATCGCCGAGATCGCCCCGGTGGCCGCGCCGCCCCAGCCCGCGGCCGGCCCGGACCCGTACGAGTCCGGGCTCACGATCCGCCGCCAGGTGCTGGGCGACGCGCACGTGGACCGGGAGCTGGCGGGAGCGGACGCGTTCTCCGGCGACTTCCAGGAACTGCTCACCCGCTTCACCTGGGGCGGGATCTGGTCCCGGCCCGGGCTGGACCGGCGCACCCGCAGCTGCGTCGCCCTGGCCGCCCTGGTCGCCGGCGGCCACGCCGACGAGCTGGCCGCCCACACCCGGGCCGCCCTGCGCAACGGCCTCACCCCGGACGAGATCAAGGAGGTGCTGCTCCAGACGGCCGTCTACTGCGGGATGCCCGCCGCGGCCGCCGCCTTCCGGGTGGCCCAGCAGGTCATCCAGGAGGAGACGACCCCCACGGAATGACCCGTACGGGCGCTCCGCGCCGGCGGTCCGCGCGGACCGTCCCGCACCGCGCGCTCCGTACGGGCGCTCCGCGCGGCATGTCCCGTGCGGAGCGCCCCCGGGCCCGCGGCCCGCCCTTCCGGTTCCCGTAGCCGGGTACCCGGACCACCAGGCCGGCGTCCCCGGGCCGCGGGAACACGCGGAAGGATGGGAAGCATGAAGTTCACGAAGAAGTCGCACTCCTGCGTCGTCCTCGACAAGGACGGTCGCCGCCTCGTCATCGACCCCGGGGTGTTCAGCGAGGAGGACGCCGCGGCCGGCGCGGACGCCGTCCTGATCACGCACGAGCACCCGGACCACTTCGACGAGGGCCGGCTGCGCGCGGCCCTGGAGGCCCGCCCGGGCGCCGAGGTGTGGACCCTGAAGTCCGTCGCGGACCAGATCGCCGCCGCCTTCCCGGGCCGCGTGCATACCGTCGGCCACGGCGACGCGTTCACCGCCGCCGGATTCGACGTGCGGGTCCACGGCGAGCTGCACGCGGTGATCCACCCGGACATCCCGCGCGTCACCAACGTCGGCTATCTGATCGACGGCGGCGCCGTCTTCCACCCCGGCGACGCGCTCACCGTGCCCGACCAGCCGGTCGACACGCTGATGCTCCCGGTGATGGCGCCCTGGAACAAGATCTCCGAGGTGATCGACTACGTCCGCGAGGTCAAGCCGCGGCGCGCCTACGACATCCACGACGCCCTCCTCACCGACCTCGCCCGTCCCGTCTACGACCGCCAGATCGGCGCCCTGGGCGGCGCGGAGCACCTGCGGCTGACCCCGGGCGACGCCGCGGAGCTGTGAGGGCGGACGGCCTGCCGGGCGGCGTTGTCGGCGCCGCCCGGTAGGTTGTGGAGCATGCGCATCGCGACCTGGAACGTGAACTCGATCACCGCCCGACTGCCGAGGCTGCTGGCCTGGCTGGAGAGCAGCGGCACCGACGTGCTGTGCCTCCAGGAGGCCAAGGTCGCCGAGGACCAGTTCCCGGTCGAGCAGTTGCGCGAGCTGGGCTACGAGGCGGCGGTGCACGCCACCGGGCGGTGGAACGGCGTGGCGGTGCTCTCCCGGGTGGGCCTGGCCGACGTGGTCAAGGGCCTGCCCGGCGACCCCGGTTACGAGGGCGTCCAGGAGCCCCGCGCGATCTCCGCGACCTGCGGCCCGGTCCGCGTCTGGTCCGTCTACGTGCCCAACGGCCGCGAGGTGGACCACCCGCACTACGCCTACAAGCTCCAGTGGTTCGAGGCGCTGAAGGCGGCCGTCGCGGGCGACGCGGCCGGCGGCCGCCCGTTCGCCGTCCTCGGCGACTACAACGTCGCGCCGACCGACGACGACGTGTTCGACCGGGCCGCCTTCGAGGGCTCCACCCACGTCACCCCCGCCGAGCGCGCCGCGCTGGCCGACCTGCGCGGGGCGGGCCTCGCGGACGTCGTCCCCCGGCCGCTGAAGTACGAACACCCGTTCACCTACTGGGACTACCGCCAGCTCTGCTTCCCCAAGAACCGCGGTATGCGCATCGACCTGGTGTACGGCAACGAGCCGTTCGCCAAGGCGGTCGCCGACGCCTACGTCGACCGCGAGGAGCGCAAGGGCAAGGGCGCCTCGGACCACGCCCCCGTGGTCGTCGACCTGGACGTCTGAGGGCGACACCGGCGTCCCGCCTGTGGTGCGCGCGGGGGCGCCGGTGCCACGCTGGGTCCATGAACCTCCCGTTTGTGGGCAACTGGCGAAAGAAGCACGGCCCCTCCCTCGGCGTCGCGGTGGCCGTCGCGGGCGAGGACCCCCCGGGTCCCGGGGACCTCGCCGACCTCCTCTCCGCCTGCGAGCTGCTGCGCGCCCAGGCCGCCGAGGCGGACGTACGCCTGGACGAGTCGGCGGCCTCGCTGGAAGCGCTCGACCAGATGCTGCCGGGCTGGCGGGACGACGCGGAGAAGGTCTCGGACCTCGGCAACGACGCGGGCCTGTACCTGGGCACGGTCGTCGTGCGCACGGTTCCCGGCGCCGTCTGGGAGCTGTGGCCCAACGGCCACCCCGTCGTACGGCTGGCCTCCGGACGGGAGTTCGACGTCGTGGCGGCCGGTCTCGCCTGGGCGGACACCGGTGTTCCCGAACTGTCCCAGCTCTACGCGGAGGTGGCCGAAAGCTGACCCCGGGTCCCGAACTCCACACCGGCGGGTCCGGCGGATCCATCCTGGACTAGGATGTGCCGTTCACGGCCGTCGCAGGGGGCAGCGGTCCACAAGAGCCATACCCGGCCGGCGGCAGCCGGAGATCACTGCTCGGACAGCGAGGCGCACGGTCCACGGTCGTCCGCGAACGAGGAGAAGGTCAGCTGCGCGCCGGACGGGATGTGCTCGCCGTCTCGTCGGCCGGGGGCCGCGGTTCCGGCGGGGGAGTCCGGGCCGCCCGGGTCACGTCCGCCACCAGTTCGACCACGTCCGGGCCGTACGCCTGGGAGTTGACCACCTTCAGCAGCAACACGAACGAACCGCCCCCGTACCTGCGGGCCAGCCGCTCGTGGTGGCGGGCGAGATAGCGGGTGGCGGCCTGGTTGTCGACGGCGCGCTGGCCGCAGAAGAGGAAAACGGGACGGCCCCCGAAGCGGCGCTCCCCGGCGACGATCCGGGCCAGGATGACGTACTCGCTGCGGCCCGCCTCCACCCGGTACCGCTCCCCGCCGATGACGAACGCGCCCCGGTCCGGCCTGGCTTCGGCCTCCACGTTCACCCGCACCCCGGGCAGCAGGGAGGACAGGTGCGCGGCCATCCGGCGGTTCGGTACAAGGTTCCAGCGCCCACCTTGCACTCACTTTCATCACGGCCGCCTGACCTGCGCAAACAAGTCGTCCTCTGCTTCGGCGGCTTCTCTGCGGCAGAGGCACCGCTCTTAAGGACCCGGAGCCGAACGCCTGCTGTGGAGCACGAAGGCCTGGGGGTCGAGGACTTGATGGAAGGGACTTCGTCACCCGGTGCAGGACGAGGCCTGATGACGCAGAGAGCCCTGCGCCTGTTCGGATACGGCCGGGGCTCCTCATACGATTCGACACACCCGCCCCGGATCAGGTTCCTTGAAGATGGTGTTCATCGTGTCCGTGATCACCAGCGTCCCGCATACGAACGCGACCGATGGCACGACGACAGCCGCCTGCGGCAGCAGCCCTCACGGGGCCGGGGGAGCCGCTACGGCATGACCCCGTGAGGGAGTGCGGGGGGAGGGCGAGCACTGGTCCACCAGGGCGTCCAGCGCGTGGAGGAACGCGGTGTGGGTCCCGGAGGTCTGGGCCGCCCGGATCACCTCGTCCAGGAACTCGTAGGCCTCCTCGTCCGTGAGGCGGCCCAGCCAGGGGAAGGCGGTGCTGTGCACGGCGTCTCCTCAGGAGCCCTGAGCTGTATCGCGCGCGGCCGAGTCCTGAGGCTCGTGCAGGTGGCCAAGCTCGACGAGCAGGTCGTCCCAGGCGAAGTGCGGAGGGTGCCAGAGCAGGGTCACACCGTGCTCCCGGCAGTAGGCCCCCGTCTCGTCCTCGGTCGGGAACTCGTGGTCCCCGCTGATGCAGAGGGTCATCGCGCCTCCCTCAGGGCCTTGCGCAGGAGGGCTCCCTCCGCGCAGTCCTCTGGGCAGTCGGGACACACCAGCACGTGGTCGTAGAGGGCCTTGTATGCCGCCTTGTACTCCTCGGTCATCGTGGAGGCTCGCTCATCAGCTCGACCCAGACCTGCTTGCCCCAGCGGTAGAGGTCGGTGCCCCAGCGCTCGGCGAGGACATCGACCAGGAGGAGTCCCCGGCCGCCGGTGAGGAGTTCGTCGCTGGGCTTGACCAGTTCCGGCAGCACCCTGGCCTTGTCGACCACGCCGATCCGGACGAACCGCTCGCTCGGCCGGCTGACGATGACCCGGATCACCCGGCTGTTCGTGTGCTTGACGGCGTTGGCGACCAGCTCCGAGACGAGCAGTATCGCGGTGTCCGTCAGCTCCTCCAGGTGCCAGGCGGCCAGGGCCGTCCGTACGAGCTTGCGGGCAACCTCGGCGCTCTCCTCCAAGCCCGGGAGGGTCTCGGAGTATCCGGGGTATCCCGTGGGGTGCGGCTTCGCTGGCAGGATCATCTGGACCTCGTCCGCTGTCGAACGGTCAGGAAGGACCGCCGACTTCGCCTCCCTGCGGCGTCTGAGCGACAGGAAACCCGGGAAGCAAGTCGGTTGCAGCGACCGTAGAAAAGCCCGCAGATCGGCCTCAACAACCTTCTACGGATTTCTATGCGCTCTACCCGAGATGGGCAATGGCAGCGGTGATCAGCTCACGGGCACGAGCCCCGTAAACGGCTGAACGGCCGAACGTTTGGCAGGCTCTGACGTACTGTTCGACCTCGCTGGGGGCGGTGATCTTGACCAGCGCCGACAGAAGCTCCACATGCACCCGTGTGTCGTCGAAGACGCTGAACGTCTCAAGGGGCCACGTCGGGCGGCGTGCGGAGAACGGGATGACACCGATGCTGACCGACGGCAGGGACATCAACGAGAGCAGATAGCCGAGCTGGCCGGCCATCGTCTCGGCATCGCCGATCTGGTACCGGAGTACGGACTCCTCCACTAGGACCGAGAATCGGTTCCCCGCCGTGAAGAGCACACGCGACCGCTTCATCCGGGCCTCAACGGCCTCCGCGACGTCGTCGGGGGTGTGGTGGAAGCGGGCGATCGACCCCAGGAGCGCGGTGGCGTAGGCGGGCGTCTGGAGCACCCCGGGGACGACGGTGGAGCAGTACACCCGGAACAGACGCGTGCGCTCGTACAGCTCGACACGCGACTCCTGGAGGTGCCGCAGACCGGTGCGCTGGAGGCGACGCCACTCCATGTACATCGAGTCCACCGACTGCGCGGAGGCCACCAGGTCGTCCACGGCCCGGTCCGCCCCGCACGCAGCGCACCAGGCCCTGATGTCCGCTATCGCCGGGGGAGTCCGGGCGTTCTCGATGCGGGAGACCTTCGAGGGGTACCAGTCCAGCCGCCGGGCAAGCTCTGTCGCCGACAGCCCCGCCTCCGTACGGATCTCCCGCATACGGATGGCGAGCTGGCGTCGGGCAGCTTGAACGGCGGCTGTCGGTGACTCGGTCATGCCTCGTGGCTCAGATGGTGTAGCGGTCGTGCGGAAGCGCGCGGCTCCAGATGCTCTCGAACGCCTCGGACACGTTCTTGATCACGTCAGGGTCGTCGCAGAGGGTGTGTTCGACGAAGGCTCCGTCGCCGGAGAACAGGCCGAACCGGATTAGGTCGTTGTCGAAGAGCCACAGATCATTCCCTGGGATCAGTAGGTCGGAGGCCAAGCGGCGTGGCAACCATCGGACCTCCTCACCCGCCATCACGTTCTGGAAGGTGCAGGAGTGCTCGTACCGTACGTACTCGGACAGCGGTTCGGACACCACCCGGGCCCGGCGCACGCTGACGCCCCGCGCCACCCCCTCAGCGATGGAGGAGTGGAAGGAGTTCCACCACTGGTCCCGGTTCTCGGGGGTGTGCCGGTGGCCGGCTCTCCACGCCGCGAAGTCCTCGTCCTCGTTCGCGACGCCGTAGACGTCCCGGGTTTCCAGGTGGACCGCGCTGCGGCGGCAGCTCGCCAGCAGGTCAGCGAACGGCGGGACCGTCTGCGACATCACACGCCTCCCTGATCGCGGCCATCATGCGGGCGGGCAGCCGGACCACGGCCTCGGTGTCGGGGATGCTCCCGGTCTTCAGGCACTCCCGCTCTGTCTCGTCGTCGGCCTTCCACCCCTGGATGATGAAGTCCTTCGTCTCCTCGTCCACCCAGACGGTCGGGCAGTTGTCGCCGTTGGTGTTCGGGTCTTTCGCGATGAATCGTAGCGTCATGGCTCTCCCCAATTCCTCTGGCTTCTACAGACTTCTACGACCGTCACCCATCGGGACGGCCACGGTCAATACCGCACGCCTGTGCTCGGATGTCCTCCCAACGCAGAGAAGCGCCCCCTCCGGCCGGAGCCGAGAGGGGGCGCTTGTGGGGCTCCTGCCAGAGAGACACCGGGGAGCACAGTACGGGAGTCAGACCTTCGGGACCTTCAGCTTTCCCCAGGAGGTCGGGCCGGGAGGCCACTTCGCATCCGATCCGGTGAACCCCAGCTTGCGCTGGAACGCCTCGTACGAGTCGACATCGGCCTGCCCAAGCACCGGGCCCGGACCGACCTGGTACTTACCGCAGCCCTCGGCCACCAGGCGCTTGCCCATGGCCGTGAAGACGGGCGAGGACTTCCCCAGGGCGGGCCGGGAGCCCTTCATGAAGAACTGGGCGCCGGGGTAGGGCTCGTACTGCACAGGGGCCGGGGAGGGCTTCGTGGCAACCGGGAAGGCGGGCCAGGTACCCGGGTCGGTGTGAGAGTTCTCAGGCACCTGGGCATGGGCGTACCAGCCGGCGGTGGTCTCCCAGGTGTGCTCGTCCCGGTGGCCGGTGAACCCGTTGGGCTTGCCCATCGGCCAGATGTCCGGGACGCCCCAAGAGTGCACCCAGGCGTGCAGCTCGTCCCAGCCCTTGCAGGGTGTGTCCTCCAGGGACTCGTAGACCTTGCCGTTGTAGCGGCACCAGGGGAAGAAGAGCGCCTCCACCTGAATCACCACCGAGCCGGCCCGGTTGGTCCGGGTGCCCCCGGAGAGGTCCACGAGGGACTTCGAGCGGCTGTTGGCCGGGACGAACTGAACGAACCGGCCGGTGAACGGATCCCAGAGGATGTGGGGCGCCACCGGCTTCCCGGAGGGGTTGGTGCCGAAGTACGACCGGAGGCTGGTGAAGGGGACGAGGTCCAGGGGCTTGGCCTTGGTGGCCGACCTATCCCACGTCACGTGCGCCACTGCCTTGGCAGGTCCGCCATCCGTCGGGGCGTGGTTACCGATGTCGAGACGTTCTGCCCCGGGCATCCAAAGATCCGACATGGCGTCACCTTCCCATGTAGAGTGTGCATATGACTGCACGTTCGGCCGCCGAGCGGCTCTGGGCGCGGATGGGTCCGCTGCCCGACGAGGGATGCTGGATATGGCCCGGCTACAAGAACTCCGCCGGGTACGGAAAGATCGGGGTGTACGGGCGGAACGCGGAGGGCGCATACTTGCGCACCTCGACCTACGTCCATCGCGTCTCGTACGAGGACAAGGTGGGTCCGATCCCGGAAGGGCTCGTCATCGACCACATCTGTCGAGTGCGGGCCTGTGTGAACCCGGCCCATCTGGAGGCCGTGACCCAGGCGGAGAACCTGCTCCGGGCCGAGTCGTCCCTCCCGGTCCTCAATGCGGCGAAGTCGCAATGTCCGGCGGGGCACGAGTACACCCCGGAGAACACGTACGTGGGACCGAATGACACCCGGTTCTGCCGCACCTGCAACAGGGAGCAGAAGGCCGCCCGCAGGGCTCTCCCGCCCGAGCAGCGGGCCCAGCCGCGTGGGGGGCGGCCTCGTAACGGCAAGTGGAGCCTGGTCGCTGATGCCTGCACCGAGTGCAGCACCACGATGGTCCGACACCAGGCCGGTGGGCTCTGCGCCAACTGCTACGCGAGGGCCCGTCGTAAGGCCAAGAGCGCTTCTGCCTAGTCCGCCTTCGCCCGCCGGACCACCGTCGGTGGGGGCGTGGTCGCCTATGCCGAGGTGCTCGGCACCCGGCATCCAGAGGTCGGGCATGGTGGGCTCCTTCGGGGGTTCCGGCGGGCATGAAGAAGCCCCCTACGGCGGGGTGCCGAGGGGGCTGGAGGAGAAGGCTCAGGAGGCCGTGGGCGGGCCCTTGGGGTGGTTACGCAGGAACGCGAGGTACGAGCAGAAGCGGACGATCAGGAGGACGTCGATGGCGGCCAGGAGGCCGAGGGACAGCAGGATGTCCCACCACAGGTCCGTGGGGTGGGCACCGCGGATCACCAGCAGGGTGAGACTCCGCACGTACCAGAGGGCCACGACGATGACCCAGTACGAGGCGTTGACCTCGGTGAGCCGGAAGAAGTACCGGGGCCGGTGGAGCGACAGGAAGCCGAGGGCGAAGAGCAGTCCGGTGACGAGAAGGACGTAGAGGGTCAGGGCGTACACGGGAGACCTCCTTGCTCAGCCTTCGCGGAGCCGGCCGAGCACGACGGACTCGATCCAGTCGCTGTACTGGTTGGCGCGGTTGTGGGCTCGGAGCTGCGCCTCCACCCGGCGGCTCTCGGTGAGCTTGGCCTCCACCTCGCGGCGGTGGGCAAGCGCATCTCGGAGGGACTTCTCGGCAGCCCTCTTCGCGGTCTCCGCCTCGGCGGAGGACAGGGGCATACGTCGGGTGAAGGGCCACATGTCATGCGCTCCCGGGCAGTGCGGGACGGTGGCCGAGTTCTTCGAGCAGGTGGGTCAGCGTCTTGCCCTGCTCGACCGCGACGTCTCCGCGCTCCTCGGCCTTGGCGAGTTGCTTTCGCGTTGCCTGGTGCGCATCCCGCTCCTTCTCAAACGCCTCTCGCCACTTGTCGCGGTCAGCGGTGAGAGACGTCATGACGTACTTCGGGACGATGACGCCAAGGATCAGCAGGACGACGACCAGGCCAACGACGCCGTACTGGGCGAACTGACCTATCAGCTTGCCGACGTCGGGTCCCGAGTCCTCGGCTGCGGCGATCCTGAGCAGGTCAGGGATCGACAAGGGGACCTCCTTGCGGGGTGTGCGCAGGAGGATCCAGCGCTGCGGGGGTATACGAAAGCCCCGGCACGATGGCCGGGGCTTCGGTAGATGACGATCAGATCGAGCAAAACTCGGTGATCTCGTTCGGAGAGCCGGATCGCTGCTTGACCGAGATGGACGTCGGGATGATGGCCTTTTCGACGTCGGCCCCGGAGGCCCTGATCTCCGCTGACCCAGTCAGTCTCAGGCGGCACAAGGGACATTCGAGCGCAGAGGCAGTGAAGTCGTCTGCGGCATCGGCTGCGGTCACAGGGCGTAGGGTCAAGTTCGCGCGGCCTCCGCAGGCGGGGCAGGCCGTAGTGCCGACCACTGCGTTCAAGCTGCCGTCCGTCGTGAAGGCGATCGTGTCGACCGACACGATGCTGCTGGGCTGGTGCTCCTGGAGGAGCTTCTCTTTGACGCCGTCGGGGAGGTCCTTGAAACGGTCGTCGAAGATGTGTCGAGCCTGCTTGATGCGGAGCGCTACACCCCGTTCGATCTCGCTCCGCAGCCTGTCGACCGCCACGTTTACCGCGCTTGTCCAGCGGTCCCAGAAGTCGTGGTCCGAAATGCCGAGGTGCTTCAGCATGGGCCCGACGGCCTTGGCGAGGGTCGGGATGTGGGTCTTTGCCTCATCACCGACCGATGCGTGGACCGTGCCGTTGCGCTGTTCGATCAGCAACTTCAAGTCGGCGTCCACCTTCAAGATGTTGAGACTCGACAGCCGACTCAGGGCCTCCGTTGCGGTGATCGTGTAGATCCTGGCCTTCTGACCACTCAAATGCACCTTGCCGCTCGCGATGTAGAGCGGGTTCAACTTGTAGAGGACGGCCTTGGCGAGGCGCTCGATCGCGACGCCTGCGTGTAGGGCGAACTCGTCGTACTCGCCGCGTGCGTGATCGTCCATGGCCTTGTAAGCGGCCTTCTTCGCGCCTTCGAAGAAGCCCTCGAAAGAGAAGGAATCGTCCATGGATGGACGGTAGTCGTCCCTGTAGTACAGGTGCGATTGGTTTCAAAGATTCAGCCCTGGCTGGACAACCAGGCCGACCTGGCTGGCGGAGCTGGTTCATCGGGACCTGGTTCGAGATGAACCAGGTCCGCTGTGGCGTCGTTCCGCTGCATGTGCTTTCCAGGCAGGCGAGCGAAGCAGAGTAGCCGCTGCCGCCAGCTTGCGGCGAACCGTCTCATCGAACTGAGAGGGGAACTTCCGAATCAGGAAGCGCGACTCCTTCAGGAGTTCACGAGCGATGTCCTCCCGGCCGTCTCGCAGGGCAGCAGTGAGCCACGTCAGGTTGCGCTGTACGTAGGCGGGAGCATCCTTGGCCTTCGTCGGAAGCGTGCTGCGGTTTCCAGAGTTGCCGACCGGGTTGCGCTCGGCTCTCAAGTCCCAGGTAGGTCCGCCCGCTGTGAGTCTCGCCGTATGGATCTTCGCCATTTCACCATCTTGACCGGGGCCAAGATCGAGGTCAACGGGATCTACTCCGGGCACCCGTAGGGAAGGACCTACGCGACGCGCGTGAGCTGGAGGTACGAGTTCGTCCGCACGATGGTCGCGGTGGTGTCCGAGGCGTTCTGGGCCCACCGGAACTGCACGTTGCCCGCCGTGGAGGAGGTCACCACAGTCGCCCAGATCTGGAAGGCGACCTGAGTGCTCCCGCCCGGAGCCGAGTACACGTCCGGGTCAGAGTTCAGGCCCGAAGTGCCCGTCTGATCGGACCAGCGCAGCACTGTGCCCGAGGGAACGGACCAGTCGAACTTGATGTCTCCCGTGGTCCCGCCCGAGAAGACACACATCAGGAACAGGGTGTACGTCGCGTTGGCCACCACCGGCAGCACGAGCTGGCTGTCGTTCGTCAAGGTGGTCGACGAGGTGATCGACTGGTCCGAGGTTTTACGGACGAACAGGATGCGGCCGACGCCGGTGACGCTCAGGTTGCCGGAGACGGTGAGGTTGCCGGAGACGGTGCCGCCCGAAGAGGGCAGCGCGCCGACGTCGGAGGCACCCAGCACGACGGCACCGGTCTTGGTGTTGACCGAGGTGACCGTAACCGCCGAGTCCACGTAGGCCTTGGTAGCGGCGTGCAGTGACGCCGTCGGTGAGCCGGGCAGGGACAGGGCTCCCGACAGAGTGCCACCCGACCGGAAGAGGAACTGGCTGTTGGCGTACGCGCGGTCACCGTGAGGATCGCCGGCTGCGGTGTGTACCGAGACTGCACTGTTCGCCGCGGTGACCGAGCTGCTGTCGACGTAGGCCTTGGTGCTTGCCTCGTTCGGAGTCGCCGGATTGCCCTGAAGGGTCAGGGGCCCTTGCATGGAGCCACCGGCGAGTTCCAGCTTGTTGGCCTGGAGGTCGGCGAGCGATTCTCCGAGGTCGGTCGCCTGCATGAGAACCCGGTAGCCGGCGAGGCCGAAGTCCAGGTAGAGAGTGGTGACGTCATCGGGACCGTAGAAACCGACGACCGAGTTCGAGTCCGAGGTTATGGCGGTGATCGGTGTGCCCGACAGGTCGGTCAGATCGGTGATCTGAGTGCCGCCGCTCAAGGAGTCCCACACAGTTCCGACCGAGCCCGGCCGGAGCTTCAGGTCCTCACCCACCTGCTCCACGGTGACGTCAGCGGGGCTCAGCCCGAAAAGGTGCCGCATCGGCCTGCTCCATTCTGTGGCCCAGTTACGCGATCTCGTAGACGCCCGAGATGGTCATGCAGTCGCCTGAGCGGAAGTTGATCGGGTAGTTGGTCAGCCAGTTCGTGACGTTCGGGTGGCTGACGCTGAAGGTGCCGCCGTCCGCGAGGGGGAATCGGATTCGTACCTTTGAGGTCCCCTCGGAGGGGAACATGATCGCCTGCCCGATGGCCGAGTGCTCGCCGTTGGTCGACGTCATGGATGCATGAAACAGCTCGCGGGTAGAGCCCTGTGCAGGGAAGGGCAGAGTGACCTGGATGGGATCCGGATAGTCCGGGGGATTGCCGTTCGGGCCTGGCGTGACCTGGATCTTGACCCAGTAGAGATTGCCGGCGATGCGCTTGTACCGGCCGACGTTCTGGCTTCCCGAGCCCCAGTTGATCGTGGTCGCGCCTGCGTTCCACACCGGTGAATAGGTCTTGGCCGCAGGTTCCTCGGCGGTCCCGAGGTAGTTCCAGTTCGTCCCGTCGCCGACGTAGAGGTCCACGCCGTTGTCGACATGGATTTGGCCTCGCATCGGAGGACGCCGGAAGGAAAAACTGCCGAAGACCACAGGACGGCCCACGAACCAGCGGAGATCCGTGACTCCCGACGGGGCTACGACAGACGCACCAGCGGCCACCGTGACCTGCGCGAGAGGGATCTCCCAGATGCCGTTGAGGGTCTGGGAGAGCGACGGGTAACTTGTACCGCCCGTCTTGTACTGCACCGTGGTGGCATCCGCCGAGGGATCACGCCGTAGGACGATCAGGTCCTTGCGGGCGGTGATGCCAGCGGAGTTGGTGGGGACGTTCACGTTCAGCGCTGCGCTGTTGCCGTAGTACGTCCCCTGAATTACGGCCTCACCTGGGGCGACCGAGAGGGTCGAGACGTTCGAGGCGGTGACCTTCAGGTCCGTGCCCGTCTCGCTGGCGGCAAAGACACCGTCTACCTGGAACATCCTGAAGTAGCTTGACCACTGGTCCTCGGTGGCGATCTGGGAGGAACCGAAGGGGTAGGAAGACTGGGCCATGGAGACCTTCCTCAGACGGGCTTGCGCGTCTCCAGCCGCCTGAGCCGGGTGAAGATGCGGGCGATGAACTGGAACTGCCGGGCCAGGACGTCCTGGTTGTTCGCGGAGTCCGACGAGCCGATGACGGCCCTGGCGACGTAGCCGCCCTGGGAGTCGAAGGTGGTGTTGACCTCGCGGACCACGTCCGAAATGAAGTCGTCTCTGACCTGACACGAGACCTGGTCGCCTACCGCGTAATCCCGCCCGAACTGGAGGAGCGGGGTGTCGATGGGGGTCATGGTCAGGTTGCCCTGGGCCGCACCGGATGTCAGGGCCTCGTCGGCCGCCTGATCCATCTGGGCCGTCAGGTCGGTGGAGGCCGGGTCGACGCTCGTGAGATCCACGAACTGCTCGATCCACGGCCCGGGGAAGGTCGCATCCGCCCGGGTGTAGTCCTTCACCTTGCGGGAGGCTGGGCTGCCTCCCGTGACGACCAGGGCCTTCGTGCAGGTCGGCGCGGTCACCGAATATGAGGCGTCTGCGAGGTTGCCCAGGCCGAAGGAGAACTTCGCCGAGGCCGAGCGGTCGGCCGGCTGGTAGACCTGAAACTGGAGGCTGGACCCCACCTGCACGATCCGGAAGCCCAGTCCGGCCGTCTTGGCGATGTCCTGGAGGGCGGTCAGCAGGTTATCGAACTGGGTGAGCTGCTTGGTGATGCTCGGTCCGTGTCCGCCGTCGGCGGCCAGGGTGAGGTTCGAGACCTTCCGGGCAGCCTGGCCGCCTGGCCCGATGTTCAGGTTCACCAGGGCCCGCATGGCCGTCTCGGCCACGACGCCGGAAATTTTGTACGCCTGGTCCGTCTGGGAGGTCACAGTAGCCGTCGGGTTCGGCCAGCAGGTCGTCCCCGCCAGGAGAGCCATGTCGTCGACCCCGTTGACCGTCAGGGTGCCGCTGCCCCCGTCGTTCTCCGATCGCTGCCAGTTCGGCTCCCGGATCGGACCGGACATCAGCACGTTCGGGCCCCGCCGGATGATGAGGCCGTTGCCAGGGATCAGGTACTTCGCCTTCGGCGAGTCCGCCGAGATGTTCAGGACGAACGCCCCCACAGCGTTGAACCGCGGAGTGATGGTCAGCGAGGTGAAGTCCGTGACCACGGCGAGGACTCGCAGATTCTGATCCCGTACCTGGACCGTGATCGGGACCACGTCGAAGGTCATCGACACCCCCTACGCGGTGAGGAAGCAGGGCTGGTAGTCGAGCTGGACCTGGGTGTTGCTGTTCGTGCCGACCAACGTCAGTGAGACGTTGTTCAGGCCGGGCCGAAGCCCCCACAGGTCCGAGTCAGAGGCAAGGTTGGGCCACCAGTTCGTCGTGCCGTTCAGGACGGCCGTCTGGACCCGTTCACGGGTGTCGACGACCAAGGTGTCGGAGGCGCTAAGAGGGGCCGTCACGGAGAAGCGCAGACCCGTCGTGTCGTTGGATATGACCACCGACGTGGCGGGCCCGTGGATCGTCCACACCGAGAAGGCCGAGGCGTCCCCGGGGTTGTCGATGACGGTTGCGCCGAGGACTTGGGAGTCCCGGACGACCACCGGCAGGAGCGGGAAGAAGCTGCCCGTCGCCCCAGAGCCGTACTCCAGGTGCACCGGCTCTCCGAGCCAGTACGGGCTGGGACACGAGAAGGTGAGGCCCAAGGTCTGCCAGTGCAGACCGGACGAGTCCTGGCCGAAGTCGCCCTCGGCCCCTGAGACGTAGTACGCCTCGATCGTGCGGAAGGACCCGTCGACTTCGGTGAGAGTCAGAGTCCCGAACCCCAGGTAGGGGTTCAGGGTGCGATAGAAGGACCTCTTACGGGCCAGGAAGGCCGCCCGGTCCTCATCGAAGAGGGCGATTGGAAGGAAGACTTCCCGGGCCTGAGCGCGAAGCCCCCGCAGAGCGGTGCCGTCTATTCGCGGAGAGGCATCGGTGTAGAAGTCGTACCCGGGCATGTCCAGGCCACGGACACCGGACTGGAGGACCCAGCCGCTCGCCCAGTCGGACAGGAGCGTCATGCGCCCCTGGGCGTCCGTCCAGGACAGGCTGGGGACCTCCAGCGGATCGAGCGGCGGCGGATTGATGACGCCCGGGAAGGCCCCGGAGGGGCGTACGAAGATCGGCATTACCCCTCCGGGTCCTGATCACATGGCGACCTGAGCCCCGTAGAGCGCGTTGTAGTCGCGCACGGCATCCAGGAAAGCCTGCCTAGTCGGCTTCTCCGTCGTGGTGGTGTGGAGGTGGAGGTCACGGACCCGCTCCTGGCGGGCGGCCGGCTCGATGCCCACACCACGCTGGACGGCTCCCGCCATCTGGTTGGCGCTCGTGACGATCGCCTGGTGGGTGGCGTCCATGCCCATGACCAGGCCTTGGCCGACGTGCTCGCCGATCTCGGCCATGACCCGGGACGGGCTCTTGATCTTCAGTGCCTTCTTGATGGCCGCCTGGATCGCCTTGGCGAGAGCGGACATCTGATCCTCGATGGCCTTCTGCTGGGCTTTGAGGCCCGTCAGAAAGCCCTCTCCGGCCTTGGAGCCCGCGTCGTACATGGCGTCGGCCGCCGTGTTGCCGTACGAAGCACTGGCCTTGTCGATCGCCGCCTGAGCGGCATTGATCGACTTCAGCTCTTCGGGCGTGGCGTTGACCAGCGCCTCTGCGTACGCGGCTCCCGAGTCGGGGCCTGCCGAGATGATCTGCTGGAGCAGCTCCTTGGAGAGCCCCATCTTGGCGAGCTTGCCGATGTTTGTCGAGAAGGCCTTGAGCTGGCCCAGACGAACGTTCAGGCCGTTGAGGATGCCCTTGGCGTCGAAGGCGTTTCCGCCGTTTGGTAGGGACGTCATCGCCGCGAAGGACTTCCCGGCCGCCGTCTGGTCCGCCGCCATCTGCTTGGCTGCCGCGATGTTCGCTGCGATCTTGTCTCGCTTGGTCGCCAGCGCCTGGAGTTTGGCGCTCGAAGCACTGAGCGACTTCAGGACCTTGTCGTCGACCGACGACTTCACGCCCTTGAACGCGTTTTTGATCGCGGTGGTCACCTTGGCGATGGCGTTCTTGATCTCCGTGGTGGTGCCCTGGAGACCGTCCAGGAACGCCTTGCCGATGACGGCGGCGATGCTGCCCTTGCCCGTGGCGGAGATGACCCCGCCGCTGGCGTAGCCCGGAATGGGCCCCATCTGGGTGGCCATGCGCATCGAGCGCTCATGCGGGATGACCTCGATGCCCCCGGGCAGGAACCGCAGCAGCTCCGGGCCCTCTTCGCCAACCCAGGCGACCTCTCCCACACGGGGGAAGCCGCCCTTGGCGTATCCGCCGGGGCGGTCGTACGCCCGGGAGAGGGAGCCGTAGGCCGCCATCGCGTACCGCATGGAGCTGTACACGTTGGCCAGCGGGTCGACCGAGGTCCCGTATAGGAACGGGCCCCGCTTGAGGTACTTCCCGGCGTAGGACCGGAACGTCGGGCCGATGACCTGCATCAATCCGACGGACGGGTGGCCCGCCTGCCAGTTGGAGTCCCACTTGTTGACGATGGTGGGGTTGCCGCCGGACTCCTGTTGCATGCGCCGGAGCGTCGAGTTCAGGAGGCCCGCCGGCTGCCCGACCTCCTTCAGGGCCTGGAGGACCACGGACGTCCACTGCTTCACGCCCGCCGAGGGCTTGTAGCCCTTCAGCGCCGCGCTGCTTCCGGATCCGTCGTCCTCCTTGCCCCGGATGAAGCTCACGAGCTGGACCGGGACGTTGCCCACCAGACCCGACCAGGTCTGTTTGGACGGGTCGACTTTGAGGGAACTGATGCCCAGCAGGGTTTTCAGGGTCTTCTCGGCCAGGTCGGCGACGCCGCCCCGAGCCCAGTCGGCCGCCTTGTCCAGGAGGTCCGAGCCCTTGCTCGCCACCTTCTTGACGGCGTCGGACACCGGGTTGTCGGTAATCGCGTCCCAGATGCCGCCGCCCCAGTAGGCGCGGTGCGGCAGGCCCTGATCCAGCAGCGCCTGGACTCCGGCCACGCCGCCCGTACGTGCTGCCGCGTTGAGGGCATTGATGCCCCCGCGACCGACCGCCCGGGTGACCTCGGGCCGCATGATGGCCTCGCCGCCGGAGAGGTCCAGGACGCCGCCCGTGGGGGAGACGAACCGGTGGACGTCCCGCCCAGGCGTGTAGCCCGGCAGGATGCCGCCACTGGCGAACCCCTTGGGGAGCTGCATCTCGCCGATCTCCCCGATGCCGGGGAGCTTGGCCGCCGTGTTGTTCCAGACCTTCCGCAGGCCGTTGTTGAAGACGGTCTGGACGAGGAACTTCACCGGCTTCTTGGCGATGTCCGAGAGCTTGTCCCAGGCCGTGCGGATGCCATCGATCGCCGACTTGAAGAAGCCGACCACGTTGTCCTTGAAATCCCGGACCCGGCCCTCGACCGTCTTGCGGACCGAGGTGACCGTCCCAGCTACACCGGACCACAGGCCGTCCCACTTGTCGGAGACCCACTTCTTGGCGTCACCAAACCGGTCGCGGACGGCTCCGGCGAAGGCGACCACCTTGGTTCCCACCGTCTTGGCCGCGCTGGTGGCCCGGCCGATGGTGTTGTCCCAGACGGCGTCCCAGACGGCTTTGATCCACTGCTTGCCGGTGTTGAACCAGTCTCGGATCTTCTTGATCAAGTCAGGGATGATCGAGTGGCCGACCAGCTTGTCGTAGAGCCACTGGAAGCCCTCGGCGATCTTCGTGGTGACCCACTTGACCGCGTCGATGAAGGGCTGGAGCTTGCGCCCCATGTCCTTCACGAAGGTGACCAGGCCCTGGATTGCCGGGAGGACCACCTTCTGGATCGTCCAGACGGCCAGCCGCACCAGCAGGTCCACGAGCTGGAGCAGTGGAGGCAGGAGCGGCAGGATCGCTGGGAGGAGCGCCGTGGTGAACTGCGCCCCGAGCAGCAGGATCTGGGGCAGCAGCGGGGCGACAGCCAGCAGCAGGTCCCCGATGGACTTGGCCACCTCGACCAGAGGCGGGATGAGCTTCGGGATCACCGGCAGCAGTTCGTCCAAGACCTTCAGGAACTGATCCGCGTAGGCGCTGACCAGTTCCGTCAGGACCGCGCCGAGCCCCTGGAGGATCGGCGTCAGGATTTGCCCCAGCGCGTTGGCCAGGAGGGAGATCGTCGGCGAGAGCTTCTCGATCACGCCGCCGATGACCTGGAAGATCGGGCCGAGCGGCTTGAGCGCGGCGGCGATCAGTTGCCCGATCACGGGGATCAGAGGCGAGATGGCCACCAGAATCTGACCGATGACCTGCGCCAGGATCACCAGGACCGGGCCCAGGGCGTCGATCACCGGCTTCAGGGCCTTGCCCAGGGCGTCCACGAGCTTCTGGACCGGGGGGCCGAGCTGCTCGAAGATCTGGCCCACGAACTTCAGGGCCGTGCCCAGGAGCGGGGCCACCGTCTTGGCGATCGTCCCCATCACCGAGAACAGGGCCTTCAGGCCGCCCTGCACCTCGGGGCTGGAGGTGATCTTCGAGATCTCCCCGGTGATCTCCTTGAGCATCCCGATGGTGCCGCCGCCGGTGTCGGCACCGGCCATGAAGATGTCCCCGAGGATCGAGAAGACGTTCTTGCCGACGTCCATCAAGTCGCCAAGCAGACTGACCGCCTGGTCGATGGCCTTTTCCATGCCGCCTGACTCGAAGGCCTTGCCGAGCTTGTCGGTGACCTTCGTGATGCCTCCGGCCAGGCCGGTGGTGATCCTCCGGAAGGCCGGCTGGGCTGCCACGGCGATCTGGCTGAAGGCCGTGACGATCTGCCCGGGGGCCTTCTGGAGCGGCTTCAGGGACTGGGTGGCCCCGTCCAGAATCTTCTTGAGCATCCCGGTCTTGGCCAGGTTGTCGACCGCGTCCAGAGCGCCCTTGCCCATTTGGTTCAGGACGCCCGCGGTGTCCTCCAGGCCATCCCGCAGGATCGGGATGACCCGGGAGCCCACATCCGTGAGTCGGCTGCCGATCCCGGCGAACAGGCGGTCCTGCACACCGAGCCGCATGGCGTCCCAGGCGGGCTTCAGACCCTGCACCGCGCCCACGAACGCACGGGCGTTGGGGGAGAGGGCCGCCAGGGCGTCGTTCAGCTTGGACGTGCCGGAGGCTGCGGAGGCCTGGGCATCGGCAACGCGCTGCTGAGCGTCCGCGACGGCCTGCTGGGCCTGGGCGATGGAGCGCTGGCCGTCCCGGGCCGTCTTGGCCTGTGATGCCCTGGCGTCCGCGAGGGCCTGCTCCTTGTCCTTGACGTCCTGGTTGGCCTGCGCCTGGGTCTTCTTGGCGTCGATGACGTTCTTGGCGCCCTCGACCCCGGCCTTGTCGGCCGCCTCGACCTGCTTTTTGAGGTCGGCGTTCTTCTGCTTTTGGTCCGCCAGGTTCTGGACGGCCTGGTCGTACGTGAGCTGCGCCTGCTGCCGCTGAAGCTCGCTCGCCGTCGGGTCGGCCAGGACCTTGTACAGGTCCTGCTGGGCCTGCTCGACCGCCAAGGTGGCCGAGCGCTGGTCCAGAGCCGAGTGGGTGAGCTGGTCACGCAGGTCCCGCAGGTTCTGGACGGCCTCCTCGCGGGCCACGTTCAGGTCCTGCTGGGCCTGCTTGGCCGCCTGCTGCGAGGTGGTGAGGTCCCGCTCCGCGCTGACGACCTGACGGGCCGCCGCCTGGTTAGCCGAGGCCGCGTTCTCCCGGGCCACGCCGACCTGCTCGACGGCCTGCTTGACCGCCCGCTCCGCGCTCTCGATCTGGTTGGCCGACTTGACGGCCTTGGTCGAGTCCGTCGGGGCGAAGGCGGCTTTGAAGGCGTCTCCCAGGCCCGCCGTTCCGAGCTTGATAGCCCCGAAGGCCGACCCGAGGGCTGCGACCGCAGGGACCGCCACAGCCGCAGCCGGCGCGATGGCCGCCACGACGTTGACCAGGGACCCCACGACGGGTGCGGCAGTACCCAGGAGTGCGACTTTGGAGGCCAGCCCGGCCACTGCGCTACCAGCGCCGGATGCCGCACCGGTGATGCTGGAGATGAGCCCCGAGGCCTGCCCCGCCTGGGACCCGTTGACGTTCGTGTGGATCGTCGCCGTGCGGTTCCGGGCGAGCTCGGCAAGCCGGGCCGCAGCCCCAGCCGTGTCCGCGTCGGCGGTGATCGTGACCGTGCGGGGCCGGGTGAGCAGGGCTAGGTCGTCGGCCGCCGCACGGGTGTCCGCGTCGGCGACGATGGGGACCGTCCGAGTGCGCGTAAGGACGTCCAGATCGGCCTTCACGGCCCGATAGGCGGCCCGGTCGATGACGGGGCGGATCCGGACGTCCAGGGTGTCCTGGAGGCCGCGCAGCTCGGTGTCGAGCCCGGCCTTCATGGCCTGGCCGTACCGCTTGCCGATCTGACGACCCTTGTTGGCCGCCGACGCCTCCGCCGCGTCCAGAGAGCGACGGAGGGCGTTGTCGATGCCCGAGAAGTCGAGCGCCCAGGTCATGGACCGGGACAGCGAGCGTCCCAGGTTCTGGCCCAGGCGGTCGGCCTGCGGGGTCAGCGCGGCGGTGGCGCGGGTGGCGAAGTCCGAGACGTCGGGAACGACGCTGGCGACGACGGATCCGACGCTGGTGGCCATCGCTCCCCCTGTTCAGTTGTCTGAGCCGCCTGGGCCTGAAGCCGGAGGTGTTCTTCGCGGGCCTGCGCGAGGCATCGGGCGTAGTCGGGATCCGCTGCCGCTCCGGGGCGTGTCGCCTCGTAGAAGCGGGTCCTGATGGCCGCCTGACGGGCCTCGCGGGCCTCGTCCTCGGCGAGCTGTTCGGGGGTGCGGAGGTCTGGCAGCGTCCAGGGGACGAGCTTGGGCGGCTTGCCCTCCAGCCCCTGGCCGGCCCACAGGACCTGGGTCATGTACTGCATGAGGCTCAGCGCGCTGGCCTGCATGTAGTGCATCTCGGTCCACCGGCGCCGGGTGTGATCACCGGCCATGGCCGACCCGGTCATCGAGTCGTACGGCAGGGCCTGGACGAACTCCCACAGCTCCAGCCAGGACATCGAGCCGTCGCCGGACTCATTGCGGTGGAACTCGTTCAGGGAGCGGCCGGGGAAGTACCGGGCGATGTCCGCGCGGAGTTCGGAGGGGTGCTCCTCGATCAGTCGGAGGAGCTGGTCGATTCCCCCGGCGTCACACCGGCGTCCTCGTTGAGGGCCTCCATGATGTCCTGGAAGTCACCCAGGGTGAGGCCCAGCTCCACGAGGTGGTCGACCTGCTCGTCACTGGAGATCAGCGCGAGGATCTTGGTCACGTCCTCGTCGGCGTTCTTCAGAGCGCGGATCTTCTTGACGGTGGTCATCGGCCACCAGGAGGCCAGCGGGAAGACGAACGTCTCGTCACCCAGCCCGACTTCCAGCTCCTTGCCTCCCTGGGCCTCCATGCGCTGGGCGCGCAGGGTCTCCAGGTTGAGGCGCTTGCGGTTCGGCTTGCTCATGGCGGTGCTCCGGGTTCTCGCGGATCTTCGCGGGTCACAGCACTGGCCGGAGCGCAGACCCGCGAAGGTCGCTCCGGCCAGTGGTCAGGGGAGTCAGGAAGGCAGGGAGACCAGGCCGAACATGCGGCTGATCGCGCTACCGCCGTTCGGGGCGGTCAGGGACGAGAAGGTCAGCTCGAAGGCCTGGTTGGTGTCCGCCTTGTACGCGCGGTCGCCCTTGTCCGTGACCTCGGCGCGGGCGACGACGATCCGGGCGGGCTTGTCGTTGTCGATGACGTCCATGCCGATCGCGTAGGACATCGGCTCCGAGGACTCCGGCTCGTTGAACGCCAGGAACTGGGCGGCACCCGTGCCCGAGGACGTCATGTCCGCGAGGTCCTGGCCGTAGTAGAGCGCGAGAGTCCACGCGCTGGTCTCCATGAAGGTGACCTTGAACGTGGTCTGCCGGTCGGTGACCTCGGTCCGCACCGCCTTGGTGTGGCCCCAGGCCTTGAACTCCTGGCGGTTCTCGTTGAGCGACTCGGTCAGACCGTCCTCGCTGACGAAGCCGAGGTCGACCCATCCGCTGCCCCAGGGGGAGTACGGATCGGTCGGCGCAGTGGTGCCGACGGGGGCCACGTAGAACGCGCCCTTGACGCCGACCCTCACCTGAGTGTCATCAGCCATTGCTTCTCCTGATGGTCGTGACGCCTGGACGAAGGCGGGCACGAGGGCCCCTCCGTACGGGCTGGGAAAGGAGCCTGGAGAGGCCAGGCGGGGATCGCGGGTCAGGCGGGTCGAACGCGCAGTCCGGCCGTGCAGCCGAGGCGCGTGACGTTGGAGTTGGGCTCCTCGGGCCGGACAGCCGGCCCGGTCTCCTCCCAGGTCCGCAGCACGTAGCCGCCGTTCTGGGAGGTGCCCTGCATCTGCTCGACGGCGGCCCTTACGCGGGCCATCGCGTCGGTGGCCTCCACACGGGAGGCGGCGTACACATCGAGCGAGATACGCGCGTCGTCATGCAGTCGGCGGCCGTCGGAAGTCGACGTGACCCGTGTGCCGCCGATGCGGGTGACCTGGACGAAGGGCAGCGCCTCCGTGAAGGCGTCGCCCTCGGGCCGCACCGTGGCGGCCTCGTACGAGAGGACGTCCAGGATCTGGTGGATGACCATCTCCTCGATGTCCGGGAAGACCAGAGCGGCCAGGGGAGTGGTCACCGCGGCCTCCTACTCTGCGGCCCGGGGCGGGGCCTCGCCCTTGCGGAGCCGCTTGGCGGGCTCAGGAGCGCTATGAGCGGGGTAGGTGACCTCGGGGAGCCAGCCGAACCGGAGCACCGGCTCAGCCCCCTCCAGGTGACCGATCCCGGCCCTCACGAGGTCCCGGACGTCCCGACTCGGCACGTCCACGACGTCGCCGGGCTGATGGCCCTGGTAGGCGAAGGTGAGCTTGAGCTTGGCCATGGTCAGCCCCTTGCTGCATCGAGTGCGTTGGCGATGGTGTGGTGAGCGGGACGGTTCGCATCCCGCGTGCCGAGCTCGATCACCGCCGCGTACTCGACGTCCGAGACGATCAGGACCGAGCCGTCGGGGCCGTCCTCGGCATGGATGGAGTCGCGGTAGCGGCCCGTCTCCACAGGCGCGTTGGCCTTGGCCACCTCGACCACCCGGGCAGCCCGCTCGCGCAGGTCGGCCCGGACGAAGTCGGCGTGGACCAGGGCCGCGATAGCCGCGTGGTCGGGCTGGAAGGAGCCCATCAGCCGGTGACCTCCTTGAGCGTCACCCGCTGGTACGCAAGTGCCTTCAGAGGTCCGTAGCCGGTGTAGACGTCGGGCTTGCCGTTGACCTCGTAGGTGACGCCGTCGACCTCGGCCCTGTCGTACTCCGTGACGGCCGCTGACGGGGGCAGGAAGCAGTCCAGGGTCGTGATGACCTGGTCGCCCTGCTGGACCGTCTCCGCGCTGCTGAGCGGCTCCACGCGGCCCTTGTAGGAGGCCCTGGTGGCCGTCGACCAGTCCACGACCCGGTTGTTCTGCCGGTCCCTCGTGGGAGACGGCCGGCTCAGGATCGTGACCGCATGCGTGGGGAGGAGCAGCACGGCTCACCCCCAGATGTACGGGCGGATCGGGAGGAGCCCCTCGGTCCGCAGCAGGTCCACCAGGTCGGGCGAGACCCGGGGCGTGCCGCTGCCGACGACCGACAGGGCCCGGACGATCTGCTGGTTGCCCAGAGACATCTGGGAGACGTTGGCCATGGCCCCCGTCTCGTCCCCGAGGGAGTCGATGTACTGGGCCTGGATGCAGACGGCCTTCCGGAACACCGCCGCGAGGGCAGGATCCAGAGGGAGGCTGTCGTCATCGGTCTTGTACACCGCGCCCATCAGGAGCCGGTCGAGCTTCGTAGAGGCTCTCTCCAGCAGCCGGGCCGCGTTCACGGGGACCGGATCCGGATCGAGGAACTCGGCGAACTCCTCGACGGTGGCGTACGCCATGGACGCCTCCTCCGGCTCAGAGCGACAGGCAGGCGACCGTCACCGAGGTCACGGCGCTGAAGTCGACGAACACGGTGTCCGTGCCGTCCGGCTGCTCGTAGTTGTCGCTGAAGGGCCCGAAGAACTGGTCCGCACCGGCGGCCACCGTGACGGTCGGGGAGGTGACGGACTGGCCCTCCACCGTCTTGCCGATCTTCAGCGTGACGGTGACCGAGGAGCCCGAGCCGTTCTTGACGTGCAGGAGCTGCTTGCCGCTGGAGCGCAGCGAGACCCCCGCCGCGTCCGGTGTGACGTAGCTCGGCGCAAGGCCTGTGGTGGCGAACCTCTGCGGGGTGAGGGCAGTACGCGCCATCAGCTCTTCTCCTCGGGCTTGGCCGGGGCCTTGGAGGCCCGCTTGCCACCGGAATCCTTGGTGGCCGGCTCGGTGTAGGGCGACCCGTCCTGGTTCACGCGGACGAGACGTCCCTCCTCGTGCGCTCGGGCGTGCTGGTCACTGAGCGGGAGGTCCATCTCCCACACGTGGCCGCCCTCGCCTCGGAAGTACGCGGTCTCGGCCATGGTCAGATCCCTCGCGGAACCTTGAAGACCGTGATCTTGCCGGTGTGACCCGACTCGATGTCCACGTACAGGACGTTGCCCGCCTGGAGGAAGCGCGAGCTGGACAGCGGACCGATCCAGGTGGCGCCGGAGGTGGCCGCCACGGTGGCGGTGACGTCGCCCTGACCGCCACGCCAGGCCGGAGGGTTCGATCCGCCCGCCTTGACAGTGACGGTGTGGTCGGCACCCGCGGTGTTGGTGACCCGGATGAGGATCTCCTCCGGGTGCGCCACGGAGACGTCGATCGAGTGGTCGTTGGTGGCATCCAGGGTGGTCCCGGCCGGGTCGGCCAGGCTCCCGTTGCCCACCAGGTTGGACAGCGGCACAGCGGTACGCGCCATGGTGATACCTCTCAGGGTTTCGTCAGGACTTGGAGGCGGTCAGCACGGCGAGAGCGTCCGGCCGGATGACCTTCGCGCCGTAGACATGGAGACCACGGACGGCGGTCGCGAACGTGTTCTGGAGGCGCAGGGTCTCCATCTCGGTGACCTGGTCCGCGAAGGAGATCGCGTCCCTGACACCCGCCATCACGGCGTAGTCGTCGCCGGAGATGACCGGGACGGCGTTGGACATGAGGATGTCGAAGCCCGCCGCACGGCCCACCTGGCCGTTGCGCAGGGCCGCGCCTCCGTCGGCCGCCTTCTCGGCGTTGATGAAGTCCGGGCTCCTCAGGAGCTGACCGTGGTACCAGCTCGGAACGACGACGTACCGGCCGTTGGTCTGGACGTTGCACTCGTCCAGACGGACCTTCAGGTCGACCAGCGCGTTGTACGCCGCGTCGCCGCTGGTGATCGCGGTGGCGGGCAGGACGTTCGCGGACTGGGCCTGGGTGTACAGGCCCGCCACGTACGAGTCGACCTTCTCGGCCATCTTCCAGGAGGCTGCGTCGGTCCGAGCGGCCATCTCGTCGCCCGCCTGGGCGCGGTCGATGTCGTCGACCTTGAAGCCGAAGTAGTCGGCCTGGTCGACCTTGAGGGTCACCTCGGCGTCCGGCAGGTCCTCGTACGTGATGTCCTGACCGGACGTGTAGGTCTTCACGGTGACGTCGCCCAGCATCTTGATGTGGACGGTGTCGCCGACCTTCTTGATCTCGCCCTCGTAGTCGTGGTTCACGATCTGCGGGCCTGCGTAGACCAGGGCCTTGCGGAGGGAGACGAGGGCCTGAGCGGCCCACACCTCGGGCTTGAAGACCATAAGTTCTCCTCGGTCTCAGAGGGGTTAGTGGACGCGGCCTCGCACCTCGTGCGTCAGCCGGGGGTGACGAGGCCGGGCCAGCCGCAGGGCCCTGGGTGCGTCTCGTCAGGAGGCGAGGTAGTCCTTCAGGAGGCCGTCCTGGCGGGCCTTCACCAGCTCCTCGGGGCTGAGCTTGGACACCTCGACGGCCGTGAGCTGGCGCCTGCCAGCGCTGCCGTTATTCATGTCGAAGCCGCCCTTGGCGGGAGCCGGCTGGGCCGCCTGGGCCTTCAGACGGGGGTTCGCCTCGACGGCCTTTTTGATGGCCGCCTCGACGTTGGCGGCGAAGGTGTCGGCCGTCGGGTCGAGCTTGGTGATCGCCTTGGCGAAGGAGGCGGAGTCGAGCAGGGACTCCGGGTCGCCGCCGTGCTTCCCGGCCGTCTGGAACACGGCGAGCTTCACGGTGGCCTCACGGGCCTTCTGGTCGGACTCCGTGGCCTTCTGGGCGATCTCCTCGGGGGTGAGCTTCTTCTCCCCACCGGCACCGAAGAGCTGACCGAACTTGCCCATGAACTCGGAGAACTGGGTCTCCAGAGCGGTCCGCTTGGTCTTCTCGTCGTCCACCTGGGTACGGAGGTTTTCGACCAGGCGCGCGGCCTTCTGGGGGTCGAACTCGCCCTCGAACTTCGGGGCCTTGCCGGTGCCGCCCTCGCCCTGCCCCTGGGAGACGGCCTGCTGACCGTCCTGGGGCTGGTCGGGGTTCTGGGACTCCGGGGCCTTGCCCGCGTCTCCTGCGCCCTGCTGGGGGTTCGGCTCGGTGGGGGTGCTCATGACGTCGTCCTCCTTGTGACGCTCGTCGAAGGGCCCGGCCGCGCCTTGGCGACCGGGCTCGGGCTACTGCGGAGGGATGGCCGGCTGGACCTGGGCGGGCCTTGCCGCCGGGGCCTTGTTCGGCCGTTCGGCCAGGATTCGGTCGGTCTCGACCTGCACCTCGGCCTTGGTCCACGTGGGGTGCAGGGTCTGTACCCGCAGGAAGATCGACATCGCCTCGGCAGTCGCGAGCAGGGACAGCGTCTGGGCCTGCTCCTGCATGGACGGTTGGACGGCGACGGGGAAGGCCACGTCGATCCCGGCCTCCGGAGCGGACCGGTGGCCGAAGACTTGCCGGTCGATGCCCAGGAGGGCCTGGAAGAGGTGCTGGAGCGCTGGGCGCCAGTACAGGATCTTCTGGGACCGGGTGTTGAGGCTCTGCTCCTTGCGGGCCTGGACCTCTGTCGCGGTCACGGCTGCCACGTCGCCCTTGCCGCCGAAACTCTGCACCGAGTAGCCGGCGCTGGAGACGATCTGCTCGAACAGCGTCTCGGCCGTGGCCTGATGCTCGGCCACCCTGATGTTGAACTGGTTCAGGGTGATGCCGGAGGAGTTCGGGTCGCTGAGCATGCCCTCCATGCCTACGAACGCCTCGCGCTCCAGGTCGAGCCGTGCGCCCTTGCCAGGCCCTTCGGTGTCCAGCATCGAGCTGGGAACGATGATGCGGCTCTTGCCGAGGCGGACGTCCCGCATCCAGCTCGTGTACGTCTCGTCGAGCGCGTCCATGAGCAGCTCGATGCCGGAGAAGTCCGACCGGCCGAGGTTCGCGGCACAGCGGATGCCTCGCCAGATCCGGTGGGGCTTGACGTTGGGCACGTAGGCGGCCGTGAGCCAGGGCAGCCCGGTGAGCATCACGCTCGCTTCGCCGTAGAGCTGCGCGAGGTGCTGGGTGCCCTCGAACGAGGACAGCGGGATCCGCTCGCCCAGCTCGGTCGGCGTGCCCTCGTAGAGCCCGTAGGAGATCGAACCGATCTCGTGGCACTCCAGGAGCCGGATCGTGGAGTCGTCGTCCTGGTGAAGACAGGTCCAGAAGGTCACGCCCAGGAGGCGGTCCCAGGACCACGTGGGGACTGCCTGCTCGGGTGGTACCGGGCAGAGCCACGGGCGGTCCGAGAGCGACTCGTCCCACACGACCTTCAGGAAGCCGCTGCCGAGCGCCGAGGTGGTCTCCGCGGCCTCCCTGAGGGACGCGTGCATGCCGTCCGTCTGGAAGGCGTCCAGGGCCTTCTGGGTGGCGCTATCGGTGGACGTGAAGGTCGGCATCTCGCCGAAGAGCAGGTTGGCGCTCAGCTCGGCGATGTCCGAGGCGACCGGGACGTGGAGCTTGGTCCGCACGGTCCCCGGTGTGAGCGGCTGGCCCCAGAAGGTCCTGGCGGCCGTCGCCGGGCCCGGGGAACCGTACGCCTTGTCGCTCTGGAAGAAAGTCTGGGACAGGGGCGTGGTCGACGAGCCGGCGAGGCTGTAGACCGACACCAGAGCGTCGCCGTCCCCGCTGTACCAGGCCGACCACTCGGTGAGCTTCCTGGCCACCGGGTCCAGCTCGGGAGGCGGCCAGGCCACCTCTCCACCAGCAGGCAGAGGCATCGGATCACCTCCGCTGTGCTGTTGTGTGTCAGGCGGCCCGCGCGAGCTGGTGGTGCCAGAGGCCGCGGGTGGTCAGGTCAGTTACGCCGCGCGTGACTCCGCTTCATCCCGCAGGACTTGGAGCACGTCTCGGCCTTCGAGTACTTGTTGATCCGAAAGGTTGTGCTGCACCAGGCGCAGACGCGGTCGACGTCATCGACGCCCGAGGCGCGACGCCAGGCGGCCTTGCACTTGTTGGAGCAGAACCGGACCTTGCTCTGGTCCGTGGTCTCGAACTTGCCTGAGCAGTGCTCGCAGATGTACTGAGTGGGTTGCCGCTCGGCCCACTGCTTCCGCGCGTGCTCGGAATGCCATGCTCGGCCTTCATCACTTCCGTGCCACGCGGCCGTCATGGGCTGAATGCGCTCCAAGTGCGCACGCTGTTCGTCGCTGCACTGCCCACGGTGGCCATCGCCGTGATGCCGTCGGTGCTCCTGGTGAGTAAGGCACATCAGGTTGGCCGGCGCGTTGTTCAGATGGTCGTGGTCGCGGTGGTGGATGTGCGAACCCTCGGGGATCTCCCCGTTGTGCGCCTTCCAGATCTCCTCGTGGAGTCTGCGTACGCCCTTCTGTCGGTCGGCGATGCCCGGAGTGAAGTAGGCGCGCTCAGCCCAGTTCTTCGATTCTGGGTAGCGACGGAACTTGACGCCCTTGAAGACGACGACCTCAACGTTGCCTGCCATGCAAAGAGAGTATCTCAGTGCATCAGCTCATGCGGCTCTCCTGAGTTGGTGGAACCAGAGAGAGCGTGTCGTAGCAAGTCCATAGCGCAAAGCGTCGACCCCGTGGTCGTTCTGCTTCAGGGGCGCGTCGTGGCCGTCCAAGGCGGCCTTCGGGTCCCAGGTGTAGGAGGCCATCTCCTTGAGCAGCTCACGGCATGAGCGGTGGATCATCAGTTGCCGGTTCGCCAGGAGGTTGGACACCAGGCGGATGCCGTCCAGGACGCTGTTGTCGGCCGCCACAGGGCTCAGGCCGTCCTGGTGGAGCTGCGTCTTGAAGCTGGCCGCGCTCGGGTCCACGACGACGAACTGGGGCCGTACGCGGCCGTACTGGGGCACGTCGTCCAGCCACTGGATGATCCGGCGGGACGTATCCGCCTGGGTCAGCGTGACGTTGGCGGTGCCCCTCGCGTAGCGGTACTCGGAGACGACGTAGAGCCGGCGGTCGTCGGCGAGGCCGATCAGGACCGCGTGGGTCGGGTTGGTCGCACCGTAGTCGATGCCGACCGAGACCCAGCGGCGGATCATCGGGACGATGTCCACCACCTGAGTGGCGTGGTCGAACATGTCGTAGATCGCGCCCTGGGCGGCGACCCACTGGCCGAGGACGAAGCGCTTGTAGAACAACCCGACGTTGCTGGCCTTGATGTGCGCGACGTACGCCGGGTCCAGATGAACGTTGTCGTCCAGCTCGAAGGAGAAGACCTTCATGGACGCCCGCTGCACGGGATCGTCGATGAACTTGGCCTTCAGCCAGTGCGTGGGCGCGTCCGGGTTGGTGGAGGCGTAGATCCTCGCCCCGACGGCGCGCATACGGGTCAGGAGCATGTCCCAGAACGGCTCCGGCAGCAGCGTCGCCTCGTCCACGTACGCCCCGGCGCACGTCATGCCCCGGATCTTGTTCTCGGACTTGATGTCGTTGGCGCCGATGACGTGGACGAGCCGGCCGAAGATGCGGCAGGTGACCGCTCCCGGCGTGTACTCGACCTGGGCGGCCAGCTCCCCGAAGATCTCCGGGTTCATCATCGGCTGGAGGACGTTGCGGTACAGGGCGTCCTTGGTCTTGCCGACCATCACCAGCTCACCCGTGGTGGACGCGGTGGGGACGAACATCATCCAGGCCCACGCCGACGCGATGGTCTTGCCCGAGGAGACCGCGCCTTCCCAGACGTTGATCCGCCGGGTGGCCGCCGCGATGGACAGGATCTGCTTGGGGGAGAAGCGCTCCAGGAGGAACTGGGTGCTACGAGCCGTACTCGTCGGCATCGTCGCCCCCAAGCTCCCGGGCAGCGGTGCTCATGGCCTCCCCGAGGGTCGCCAGCAGTCCGCGGGCGTTCTCCCGGCCGTTGTCCCCGGCGTCGACCTGGGCGAGCTTCAGAGCCCCGTTCAGGGCCTGCATGGCCGCCGTGGTGAGGTCCTTGGCCTCCTTGGCCGGGGGCTCGGGGACGTACTGGGAGACGAAGTTGCCGATGTGGTCGAAGCCCGTCAGCCGGTAGCGGCCCTGGGCTCGGTCCAGCATCAGGTTGAAGTGGTCCATGGCCCGCTGCTGGGCCTGCTGACGCTGATCCTTGAGGTCGACCTGACGGGCGTCAGTGGCGGCCCTGACGGCCTCCCGGTCGAAGGACAGTCCGAGGTGCTGCGCGTGGTTCGTGATGGTGCCGACGGACCATCCCATCTGACGGGCGATCTCGTTCCTGCTGACGCCGTCGGCGTGGAGCTGGCGGAGACGCTGCTCGTCCTGGGCGGAGAAGGTTCGGGCCATGGCCGGCTCACCCCCTCACGCGCACGGGATGACGGGTGACCGGTCAGGATCTGACGCGGCGTCTGGTGCTCGTGCCGCTGATCCTGGACACTGTCAGGCCTGGGGGTGAGCGAATGCCTGGACCATCGGCACAGCGTGAGACGTTGAACGGGGATGCGCTGGGGGTGAGTCTCGATGCGTGCCAGTAGGCGTCAGCGGGCGCTCAAGGCTGCGGCGCAGGAAAAGCGGCGTGCTGCTCTGATCGCTGCCCGAGAGAGGCGTGAGGCTACGGCAGCGGCTGTGGCGCGAGGCAGGCAGAGCAGGGCCGCAGCGCGTCAGCAGATCAAGTGGTGGGACATGGCTGGCCTCGATGCGGAGCCGAAGAAGGAACGGAAGCCCAAGAGCGTGTGGGTATCTGTGATCTCGGGGGGCTCTCCTGGCCTTGGTAGGTAGGTGCGCGAACGGGGAAGCCCCAGCCGGTGAGCAGTTGGCTGGGGCTTTCTGACGCCAGGCGTCCGGCTTAGAGCTGGGAGTCGTTGTAGTGGGCCCGAGCGGTCTCCCAGGCCTCATCCTCGTCGCCACCTTCCGTCAGGCAGCGCTCCTGGGCTCTGACAGCGTCGGCGAAGTCCGTCAGCTCTCCGGCCGTGATCGTCAGGACGGTCTTGGACGGATCGCTCTCTCCGGGGTCGGTCATCGTCACCAGGTCTGCGTACAGGGTGAAAAGGTTGATGTTCTGGACGGCGGCCATCGGGGCTCCGTGGTGTGGCAGTTCAAAGACTGACGACCCCGTGACGCACGCTGACGGTCGCCCCTATGCTCCCGGGATGCGAATCTCGATCGGGGTGGGGCCCGTCAGGGTGTCGGGGCGTCTGGGTGGAAGCCGCAGGGGGCGCAGGCCGGCTCCACGGCGACAGAGTCAGGTCGGCCTTCCCATGTGGCTGCGCCGGATGCTGCGACTCGTTCCGCAGGAGCCGAAGCGGAGGCCCGCGGCCCCTCTGGACCCGGCCATGGTCGCCACGACGACCTACACGGTCACAGTCACGCCTACTCGGGACGGCTGGAGCATACGCATGGGGGGTGGCACCTTCCTGACGTGCAGGCACCTGGGAGAGGTCGAGGACATCGCCCGGGAACGGATCGTCTTCTCCACGGGGATGCCGCCGGAGCGCGTCCTCATCGAGGTGAAGCGCGCCTGACGTCAGGCGGTGGGGTCAGTGACAGGTCAAAGTATGGATGGGGCCCGATGAGCGAGGGACGTCAGTACAGCCGTGATGAGTGGATAGGCGCAGGGGTGCTCATCGTGATCGTGATGGTGATAGCAGCGTCGTGCTGGCCGAGCGGTTCGGACACCGGCAGCAGCTCAGACACCATCGACAGCACGGAGTTGCCCTCGCGGGACAGCGGTTCCGGGGTGGAGGCCCCGAGTGGAGGCCTGGCAGTGACGGCTTCGCGGTTCACGGAGTGGCCGTTCACTGTCAGTGCCGGTGTTCTGCGATGCGAGGGCGGGGCAGTCACGTTCGAGCCGCCTGGCGGTCCGCGTTACGCCGTGAACGGAACGGCCAAGGACACGGGGTATCCGGAGATCAAACCGATCTGGGCGGATGACGAGACGCTGGGCAACGGGCTGAAGGTCGACATCTCCGAGGTGCTGGACAAGGGCCTGAGCCTCTGCTGACCCGCCTCAGGCCGCCGGGACCAGTACGCGCTGGGCCTTCGCCTGGGTGGCCTTCTCGGCCTTCGCGACGGCGATGTGCCGAAGGAGCTTCTGGCCCCGGTGGTCGAGGCCTTCGACTGTCAAATGTCCTCGGCGGATCCAGCTGTAGACCGTCTGGGGGCTGACGCTCGTCAGTTCTGCGGCCTCTCGGACCGTCAGCCAGAGTTCGTTGTCCTCCACTGAAGCCCTCCCGACATGCGAAAGGCCCCGGTCCGCCTTGGGCGTCAGGGCCTGCGCGAGGACGTACGTGTCCTGCTGTGTTCGATTATGCAGTCGTTCGTTAGGGAAAGCAAGTACCCGCCCTCGCGGGATCATGATGGGGGTGTCGAGTCCGAGTAGTTCCTCCATATGCTCCGAGGAAATGGCTGTCGCCGCAGGACGGTGCCCATGACGGTCCTGAGGTCAGCGCAGATGGTGCGGTACGGAGCGGTCGGCCACCCGTTCTCGTCCCGGCTGAGCCTGACAGGGTCACGGAGTATCTCGGCGTTGATCCATGCCAGGAGGTACCGCACCTTCGGGTCGGCGAACCTGAGGGCCTGCTCTTCCAGAGATCGGTTCAGCTCTTCGAGGCGCGCTACCCAGGTCCAGTGCTCGCTGCCGAAGGGGTCCACCTCTACGTCCTCGGCGAAGTGGTCCTGAAGCTCATAGCTCAGCCGGATCACCTCGTTGGCCGCCGTCTCCGACAGGCCGAGCAGGTGGGTCCGCTCCGCCTCGTGGGCGGTCTTCCGCTGCTGCCAGATCACGGCTCCTGTGGAAACCACCGCGCCCACGAGAGCACCGCCCAGTCCGAACAGCCCCGCGACCATCTCCGGTCCCACGCGTCTGCCTCCTAGCCCGCTGACGGTGAGGACGTGTCGTCCTCTTCTCGCGGGTCGACGTTGGCGGGATCGGGGTCGTGCAACTGCTCCAGGCGGCGCCGTTGGTTCAGCTCGTGCTGGACAGCCCGGCGCTGCTTCTCCTCCGTGCGCTCGGAGAGGGGCGGAAGGGGATCGGAACGGATGTAGGCCGACAGGAGGTCGGTCAGCTCGTCCGTCAGCTCCGCGAGCCAACTCACCGCGAAGAAGTGCCGGACTCCGGCAGCCCTGAACCGTCGCATGACGATGAGGAGGGCTTTCACGCGGTCACGAAGGTCCCGGTCCGGGATGCGGGCTACGGCCCTCTCGACGTTCTGCATGTGGCCGAAGACGGTGTCGAGGTATGACGCCCTCTCGTCCGTATGCATCGTGGCAACGTCACCACTGACCGATCCCAGGAACTCTCCGAGCGAGATCAGCTCGTTCAGGGCCTTGTCCGCAGCCACCTGACCGATCTCCAGAAGACGGGCCTCCCGGGCCTGCTTCCGCTGATGGGACAGGGTGAGCCAGACGCCACCGAACGAGGCAGCACCACCCACAAGGGCGCCGCCGAAGCCGATCAGGCCTGAGAGGACTTCTGGTTGCATGCTGATCATCATGCCGACGGGACCAGTCCCGTGGGGCTGATCCCGTCAAGTCATGGCGGCCGGCTCCCGGGGAGCGGGGCCTATCCGAAGGGGTTACCGCCCTGCGCTTGTACCCCGGCCGTAACCGCCGCTAGGTACGCGGCGTATGTCTCTCGCTGATTCCACGTGAAGAGCACGGTGCGGGAGTTGTTCGCGATGGCCTTCTCCGCCTCGGCGGTCGCGATCCGGAGCTGCCCGCGATCCTGCTCGGTGGCGAGCTGGACGTACCCGTTCACGAGGCGGGTGGGCTCCTTGGACTGCACCTTGATGACGTCGCCGAGAGGGATCACGGAGTCCTTGGCGCCGGTCACCTTCCCCATGAGCTTGCGCTTGATTTCGGCGCGATCCGCGTAGAGCGACACAGTCGCGACGTAGCCCTTGAAGACCTGTGCTTCAGACTGGGGTGCAGGCGCACCCTTGGAGAAGTCGTATGCCATCGGATCAGTGTGCCGCTTTTACTTGGCCCCGACCATAGTTCCCCAACCCTTCCCATCGCCCTGCCTCACGATGCCGTCAGGCGGGCGGCAGCTCCTTCAGCTCCGGCTCCTCGTGCTCGACCCTCAGCCGGGCCTGTCGGCATGAGCCGTCGGAGCTGGGGAGGTTGGCGTCAGCCAGGGCCTGACGGATGTGCCGGGTCGCGGGTCTCCCTCCCAGTTCGTCGTAGAGCCGCCGGACGATAACGTCGGCCGTGGGCTTCTGCGGGATCTCGGGGGCCTTCTCCGGCTTCTGGTCCACCACCGCCGTCACCACTCCCGAGCCCCCCGTCGGAGCGGCGCTGATCGGCCTCTGCGCAGGCGGCTGGAGGGGAAGGGGCCACTTCTGCGCCGAGGGCTTCCACGGGGGAGTGCCGACCCGGGTGAGGTCCATGGTGGGTTTCGGGACCTCGGGGGCGATGACGGCTCTACCGGCCCCCGCGAGGGCGTGAACCCGCCAGATGACGACAGGCGCCACCAGGCTGACGGCGGCCACCAAGGCCACCGAGGCGCTGATGTGTCCTGTCCTGAGCAGGTGGGCGGCCACCTGGGCTCCTCCCATCATCGTCAGGGCGGCGGCGATGTCCCGGCCCTTGGCGGCCCGTACGGCGGCGAGCACGTAGACGTCGATCACGACGGCCAGCAGAGGCGCGACCGTCCGGGAGATGCCGACCTGGCGGGCAAGCTCCCATTCGCCGGCTGCCGTCACCGCGATCCCGGCGACCAGGGCGACCGCCAGGAGTGTCCGGTCGGTCCAGGACAGCGGAGCCGGAGACGGGGAAGGCCCCACGGCCTTCGTGGTCGCGGGGCTCTTGCGGAGACGCACGGGCGTCAGACCTCCGGGGGGATCGCCTTGATGGCGACGGTGTTGACGATGTCCTGGACGAGCGCCCGATAGTCGCGCTCGTCCAAGCGGACCGACGGGCACAGGGTGCACTCGGCCGCCCAGTCGCCCGGGAAGTACCGGACCAAGGTCAGTCCATCGCATGACGGGCACGCGACGCCCTTCAGCAGTTCCCGACGGGGCTCCGTCAGGGTGATCTTCTGACAGGTCCTTACGAGGTCCTGGATCTCCTCGAAGAACTCCTTCACGAAGCCCTGCTCGAAGATCCACGGCAGGTGGGCCGTCAGCCGCGTCGTCATGGTCGTCACGTGGCGCTTGACGGACTTCAGGCCTCGCTCGTCGGCGACGGCCTCACACCAGGTTGCCAACGTCTCCAGGAAGGGCATGGGGCCCGCCTGGTCCTCGGCGTCAGTGACGGGCTGACGGCTCGCGGGGCCCAGCATGTTCAGAACCCTCTCGTCGCCCGGCGTAGGGGCGTGCAGGCGCTTAGACGACCGTCCGTCCCCACCACCTCCCAGGAGCCGCTGACGGCTCAAGTGGAGCCAGGCGAACTGCTCGGGGATCTGGGCGAGGAGCCCGCGGATCCGGCTCTGGCACGTGACGCAGGTGCGGGTCTCAGAAACTCGGTCGCACACCGCGCAGATGGTCTCGTTCACCGGCCCCTCCGCATGTCGCGAACGACGAGGACGATCCAGCCGATCGTGATCGCGGCGGCGAGGGCGTGGAAGGCATGTCCGTAGGCGTGCGGATTGTTCGACATCGTCAGTCCTGCGCCCTCTTGAACTCGGCGACGACGTCACTGAGGTGATAGAGCGCCTGGGGCAGGAAGCCACCCACGCTCGGGTCGAGAAGTTCGACCTCCACCGTCGGGAGCTTCGGGTGCGGGATCGGTTCGTCGTCCGCGTACATACCCAGGAGGCCGGAGGCCTGGTCATGGGTCAGCAGGGTCTCGTGGCAGAGCCCGTGTCCGTGGTCGGCCTGGCAGTACCACTGCTCGCGCGTGGCGGCCGTACCGAGCTGAAGGACGCGGCCATTGCTGTGTGTGACGGGCATGACGCGGTGGTCGCGCCAGGCGTCCTCGGCGATCTCGGACAGCCGGGTCTGGATCAGGCGGTCGAGAGTGATGGCGGTGGTCATCGGTCGTTCTCCCCGTTGTTGATCTCGTTGTCGTCTTGGACCCAGAAGGCCTCCAGGGCCTGCTCTGCGGCCTCTCCGTGGAGTTCCACCAGCCCGCCGGCGACCTTCTCCCAGACCCGAAGGGGGCGGACGGTGACGGTCTCGACGAGGTCGATGCCGTCGATGTGGTCGCGGACCTGGATCTGCTGGACCCGGCGGCTGTCGTAGCCGATGACGAAGTTCGTCCAGGGGTCGCGCATGGTCTCGGTGGTGCTCATCAGGACTCCTCCTGCGGGCTGGGGCTCTGCGGCATCCAGATGCCGTTCAGGCGGCGGATCAGTCCCCGCTCGCGCAGGACGCCCACGTACCGGGAGACGGTGGTGGAACCGAGTCCCAGGTCGGCGGACAGAGAGCCGTTGTTCTGCGGCTCCTCGGCGACGCGGATGTAGGTCCAGATCACACGGGCGGCGACCGGCAGTTCGGTGTCCGTCATGACCGCACGGATGTCCTCAGCGCTCACCAGCTCGTTCTGGCGGCTCATGTCAGGCACCCCTCCGGAACATCGCGATGATCTCGGCCTCGGTGGGCGCCGGGGCGATGGCGCGGGCGGCGACCGGAGCGGCCGGCTCGGCGTTCTGCTTGTCGAGCTTCCGGCGGATGGCCTCACGGCCCGCAGGAGTGATGCGCATGGTCGCGTGCCAGCAGTTCGGCCTGGTCTCGTGGGGGTACTTCTCCTCGCCCAGGACCAGGTAGTCGGTCCTGTGGGCGTAGGGGGTGTACTGGGTGCTGCCGCACTCCCGGGTCTTCGTGAAGGCCCACTTCCACTCGTGGACGATCAGGCGACGCAGCTCGCTCTCCATGACCTTGCGCTCGGGCGTGGACAGCTCCTTGGCCACCTCGCCGGCGGTCCGGTTCGAGCCGTACTGGATCAGGTTGTCGTGCGCCTCGATCTTCGGGGCCGCCTCGGCCAGAGCGGCCTGGGCCTGCTCCAGCTCCCGGGCCTGAGCGGCGGCCAGTTCCAGCGCCTCGGCGAAGGACGTCGGGATAGGGAACTGCGGGGTACGCTGCTCCTCCTCGGCATTCAGCAAGTACGTACGGACCTTGCGGGCAACCTCGGACTTGGTCAGGAGCTGGCCAACGTTGAGGACCGCCTTCCGGCTGAAGACCGCGAGGGAGCGGGCCATCGGGCTCAGTCCCAGATTGGCGGGGCCCCCGAAGGGCCTCGCAAAATCCGTCAGTTCGGGACCCCGGAGAACCTTGCGGCCGTTCTCCTCCAGCTCCGCCGCGTTGTCCTCCACGACGCTCTTGATCGTGTCGATGGGGACCTCGTAGTACGTGGCCACCATCTCCGTGGTGATGTGGAAGCCGTTCGGCAGGGTGACGAGGGTCTTGACCTTGTCGAGCACGTCCGTGCGCTCGATCGTCTGGTCTCGCATCGAGCGGGACTCGGTGAGTACCAGCTCATTCGTGGGGTGCTGCGACATTGCGCATCCCTCCGACTCAACGCATGAGGGAGGTCCCCATGCAGGGCCTCCAGCGGAGTCGATATCGCCTCGGTGGCGATGAGATGAATATACCGGATGTGAAGTTGAATAGCCACCTCTGATTCAGGGCCTAACACCTTCAGTGGCGCTCCATGAATTCTTCGCACACAGAATCCTTGGAGTAATTCAGAGGTTGCCCGATGGGCTACACGCGTGCGTATCCTTGCCCGCAGACGCAACGAAGCCCCTGGGCTGGTAACCCAGGGGCTGCGTCGGGAGGAATTTAAATTCCTCGGTTGGTCCAGGAGGGCTCTCCCACCCTCTCCGGACCGGCACTCCGTCCGCTTCCATACATCCGGAGCACCCATGAAGCTATCCACCGACCCTAGCGGCCGTGACGTCTCCGGTCGAACCGATCTCCAGGAATTCCCGCAGACCACCCTCCACGACACCCGCCGAGCCCTCATGGCCGGGGTGCCCATTCAGGAGTGCCGGGCCCACGCGGGCCTCGTCGCCTATCCGGATGCCCGCGGGCTCGACGCCATCGAGTCCAAGTCGGGTCTGGACCGGAAGGTGTTGTACGGCCGTCCGGACCGGGGCACCTCGGGAGTCATCCCGGCCGAGGGTCAGTCATCCGCCCTCCTCCGCTGCATCTCCAGGGGCGTCTTCACCCTGGAGGAGTCCGACCGCCGTCCCATGGAGGTCCAGCCCCTCCCGTTCGGCCCCTCGGGAAAGTGGTCATCTGGCCCCCATCAGACATTGGAGAGTTCTTCGAACTCTCTCTCTAAGGAAGGCCTGGAGGCCCTGGGGGAGAAGGAGGAGAAGGATCTTGATCAGAGTAATGGGGGCCAGATGACCACTTCGGGAGAGGGCCCCTGGATCGAGCGGTACGAGCAGCTCCTGCGGCCGGACCGGGACATCTGGGCCAACCGGGCCGTGGGCAACCGAGAGGCCCTGGGAGACGCCGGGTGGGCCATCGCCGTGGTCTACGGCTTCGAGCCCGTCTCCGTGCCGCTGAAGGACGTCCAGCGCCTCCTAGGCCTGAGCCCGAAGCAGACCCAGCGCGTGGTGGACAAGATCGGCTTCGAGCGGACCTCGGGCCGGGGAGCCGTGGTCTCGGTGGACCTGAGCCGCCTCGTGGACGAGCAGGCCGAGGAGGAGGGCTGGTACAACGGCCCCGGCCTGCGGGCCGCCCAGAAGGCGCGCAAGGCGCACGGCAAGGCGAAGGCCGCCGGACGCCGGGGTACCCGCCACGGGTACGCGGCCTACAGGGTGCACCAGCACCGCGAGCTGGTTGCCCAGGCGATCGAGGACCCCCAGTGGCGCAGGAAGGTCCTGGAGTGCTCCGAGGAGCGCCTCGCGGAGGCCCTGGAGTCCTGGATGGCCCAGCACGACGGGGAGCTTCCCGAGTGGGCCCTTGCGGTCTTCGGAGCCCTGCGGGCGCACAAGGACCGCTTGGCCGTGGCGGCGACGTACTCGGACGCCATCGCCGAGGCCGAGACCGAGGAGTACAAGCGGGACCTGGCCAAGCTCAAGGGCCGCTTGGTCGACGCCAAGCCCGCGGACTACGTCGGGATGTGGTTGGAGCCGGTGGACGTCCCGAGCACACTGGCGGCCCTGGCCACCCGGGTTGCCGCTCCCGGCAGGGTGGAGCCACCGGCTCGGGCCTTCTCCGGCGTCATGACTTCCACCACCCGGCAGTTCACGGAGCACCCTGTGGAGGTGCAGCAGGAGATCTTGGCCGCGATGCGCAGGAGGGTTGCGGGGGTTCGCTCGGCCTGACGCACGAGCACGGTGTGCCAGGCGCAGCCGCAGAGGAGGAGGACGGCCACCACGCCGCCCTCCTCGACGGCCTTGTGGATCTCGACCATCAGCTCGGGAAGCACCGGGCGCTTGTTGGTGTTTGGGTGGAACAGGGGCCAGGTGTGCCGCACGATCTTCATCGGTGCCTCCGGGGGGTGGGTCATTCTTCACCCCATGGGGCGACCCGGCCGCGTGCAGACATGGATGTCAGAGCAGGAATTTGGAAGTGCTCACGGAGCCGTCTCGACCGTGCACTCCTCGACCCAACGCGCTACGACCGAGAACGTGGCCAGGTACTCCAGCGCCTCCTGCTCAGACCAGTTCACCCCATCCTCGTGAGCAGCGAGGTCTCGGATCGCCAAGAAGGCTCCGGCGGAGGTGTACTTCGCGCCGTCCTGCCGGGCTCGCCAGGTCGGGGTGCTGCGACTGCCGCCGAACCGGAGACGGGGCTTCCCCTCGGCGGGTGCCTTCATATCGAAGGCCTGCATGCATAGGTCCGTCTCGCCGATATCATGGCGGCCCAGCTTCTGCTGAAGGCGTCGGTTGACCGTACGGGCTGCGGCGAGGACAGCGTCCTGGTACGCCTCAGCGGCCCACAGGGGAGCGGCCGGCTCCCAGACCCAGTCGTGCAGGGTGTCGGCCGCCAAAGCTGGCGACGTGGGACGTAGGAACTCTGCTATCGCTGCCGCCGACTGAGCGAGCCCAAGCGCGTGGATGGCTGCTGCTCGGGCGGTGTACCAGTCATTCTCACCGTGAGCGTCATAGTCCCCGAGGCTGGGTGTGTAGGCGTTCTCGATCTGTCGCACCCAGACCTCTTGAAGCAGCAGCCGCTGTGGGAACTCCGGCCAGACGATCGTCCTGTTGTCCAATCGATCTTCGACAGCGTCGATGTGTCCGTTGACGCCTTGCAGGAACTCGGTCAACTTCTCGATGGCGAAGGCGTGATCCATAGTCGGAGAGTAGGGGGCAGCAGCCGTGCTGTTCAGAGATGGAGGAAAGGTGATGCGCGAGGAGCGTCAGGAGGCCCTTAGCCGCCACGGCCTGACGGAAACGCAGGACGGCTTCGAACTGACCGCAGAGGGCTTCCTCAAGGCCTCCAGGCGGGCCCTGGGCCTCCGGCGGCAGGACGACCAGGAGGCGATCCGGATACTGGCCTTGCCCTCCGACGATCCGCTCCGCTGGGAGTACTGCCGGTGCATCCAGATCGAGGCGTACACGGACGAGGTGCACCGGTCAGGATTTTAAATTCCGTCCTGCTCGGATTCTCCGGGAATTCCTAGAGCGAACGCATTGCCGAGTAGCGGAGCAGTCGCTTCCCGTCACTTCAAGCGGCTAACATGCTCAACGGCCGCACGCTGAAGGCCCACCGCAGGGAAACGGTGGGCCTTCAGGATTTTAAAAATCTCTGGGGAGAGATCAGTCGGGTGTTGCTGCACCCGAGGTTTGGGGAAACCGTGAGCGAGCTTAGCCGTATTCGTTCAGTTGTGGTAGACGACGAACGTCTGTATTCGCTGTGGGATGCCGTGCGTGAGTTGGGATACAGCTCGTACGCGGTGGCCCACCGGAAGATCCCCCGCCAGGCGAGGCGGCGTGTTCCGTGGGCGCTCCTCGGCGAAGAAGGGCCTCGGGGACGGACCGTGACCACTGTCGTGACCGAGGTGGGGCTGAAGTACCTGGTGCGCTACTCGAAGCGATCTGGTGCCCGAGATCTGGCGGAACAGCTCGGAATGGACCTGGTGGTGGTTCCGACCCAGGAGTCCGAGGTTCTGCGCATCGTGAAAGCCGCCTTGAGCCCGGTCGAGGTAGTGGAGGAGTATAAGATCGGCGACTATGTGCTTGACGCCTACCTGCCGACGTTCGGTCTGGTCGTCGAGTACGACCGGATGAGCGACCCGAGATTCGACCGGGAGGCCGAGTTCTGGCGGCGGGTCATCGTTGAGGAGAAGCTCAAGTGTACGTTCGTCACGTATGACCCGAAGCGCCGGGACTTCAATCCCGGCGACATCATCAATACGATCTTGACGATGCCCCTGCCGGAGCGGCAGGCGGAGCAGGCCACCTGATCTCTCCAGGAAATCCTGGAGTAATTCCGGGGCCGTCAAGCGGGAGTTGTGTTGTCACCCGTTTGGGTGGCAGCATTCCTCCATGCCCGTCATATGTCGCGGTCAGCAGTAGTTCAGGCGGTGACGGCTTTCGTGAAGTTGCGTCCGGCGTCGGTAGTCCGCGCGGGTGCAGGAGCGCGACACAGTCAGGCGAGGAGCAACCATGGACGGCGGCAAGATACAGGCTGAAGAGGCCGGCGAGTGGTTGCGCACGAACCTCCGAGACGCACCTGATCCGAAGGTCAACCTCAGCATTGAGGGTGACGAGGTGGACAGTGCGACTCACCGCAGGGTGCTGGAGATCCTTTTCCGTCCTCGCGCTGATGGTGTGGCGCTCTAAGATCTGCGCCACATGGGTGACCCCGGGAGTGCTGAACACCCGCTTCTAGGGTCCCTTCGCCAGTCGCGAAGAGGCCGACATGACTAAAACCCTTACGCGCGCCGTCGGTACGGTGTTGAGGGCCGCAACGACGCTGACGTTGCGAGCGGTTGACTACCTGCGTGTTTCGACCGAAGAGCAGGCCAAGGGCTACGGCATCGCCTATACGGGCAAGAAGACGGCCCGGTACATCGAGAGGAAGGGCTGGGCACACGTCGGCACATACGCCGACGAAGGGTATTCAGGGAGCTTGGAGGCCGACGACCGGCCCGACCTCAAGCGGCTCATGCAGGATGCCCGAAAAACCCCCCGCCCCTTCGACATGGTTGTGGTCAACGAGGGCCGTGGTATCGGTCGCACCGGCCGGGCGTTCTGGAAATGGGTGTGGGAACTCGAAGACCTGGGCGTGTACGTGGCTGTGGTCAAGAAGGATTACGACAACTCCACGCCCTCCGGCCGCAGTCAGATGCGCAAGGATGCCGACTACGCCGAGGACGAACGCGAGAACATCCGAGACCGTACTCAGGGCGGCATCCAGGAGAAGGCCGAGGGTGGCCTCTATCCGGGCGGGACCATCCCCTTCGGGTGGACCGTGAAAGAAACGGGCGAGTTTATCCTGAGCGAAGGGGAGACCGAGGCCTTGCGCATGGGCCGCAAGGTCTTCGTAGAGAAGCGCAGTTGGCAGGAGGTTGCCCTTACGCTCAACAGCAAGAGGCTCTTCACCCGGTCGGGCAGACCGTGGACCCGGAAGAACATCCGTGGTCGGCTGATGGGTGACGCGGTGCTCAACAACCGCATCGTCTGGCGCGGGGACACCGCTGCCCGGGACCAAGACGGGAACCCGATCTTCGGCCAGACCGTCGTCATCGACCTGCCCCCGGTCTTCTCCGAAGAGGAGATCGAGGAACTGAAGGCCGCGGATGCGGCCAGGCCCAGAACGGTGAAGACCCGTGAGCGGGTCTACCTGCTTCGCGGACTGATGACCAGCCTCTGTGGGAAGTACTACGAAGGGCACCAGCACCGGCCTACCGAGGTCATCTACCGGTGCAAGGGGCGGCAGGAATCGTACGCCGGAGCCGGCGATCAGTGCTCCTGTCCCTACCTCGAAGCGACTTCCATTGAGCGGCAGGTCTGGGCAGACGTCGTTCGCGTACTCAGCGACGCGGAGCGTATGAAGGCCCTGTCTCAGAACTGGCTGGACGCCACCGCCGGTGACCGTGTCGATCAGACGAAGCGCATCGCCGATCTCGATCAGCAGATTGCCGAAGTCGAGGACCTGATCGAGGTCACCGAGGCCACAGCGGCCCGCAGGGCGCTGCGTCGCGGCTTCTCCAGGGCCGAGGCCGAGGAGGCCGCCGAGAGGGCGTCCAAACCGCACATGGACGAGCTTGAAGGCCTGGAGAGGCTGAAGCGCGAGGCCGAGGCCTTCCAGCGCGAGGCGGCTGACGCGACCCGGCGTCTGCAAGGACTGGAACGCCTGGCTGAGGCGGCCAGACGGAACCTGGCTGAGCTGACGGATGTCGAGAAGGCCGAACTTCTCGACCTTATGGGCCTCGAAGCGAAGGTCGTCCGCTGCGCTCCGCGCCGGCTGGGTGTGGCGTGCGGCATCCGTGAGTGGTTCGTCAAGGCGGGGCGGGGCGTTCCGGTCTTGACGGACGAGGGCTGGGAGCTGATCAAGCCCTTGATGGGAGGCTCCCGGTCGAAGCTCGACCGTCGTCAGGTCGTCCAGATTCTGCTGGACAAGGCGGTTTCGGGCGAGCGCATGATTGACCTGGGTGCGAAGCATGGGCTGAATTCGAAATCGCTTCAGACGCAGTCCCACCGATGGTTGTCCGACGGCACGTGGGTCAAGGCGATGGAGCGGCTGAAGGATGTACAGACGAGTCCGGTCTGGTCGCCGGACCCCATCGAGATCGAAGTGACCATCCGCCCCCTGGCTATTGAGTCCAAGCTGGGCGACGGGGCACGAGACGGTTCGAGGCCGGTCCGCCCACGCAGAACTCGGTGCGCTCGCCGAAGCCCTGCTGGGCCGCGTCGTGGGCGACGACCTGGACGCCCGCGTGGCACTCCTTGACGAGCGCCGACAACTCCAGGAGCGCGAAGACGTCGTGGCGGGTCACCGTCAGTTCGGGGCCGCCCGCGTCCCGGTTGACCACCAGCAGCGACTCGGAGTTGTCAGGCAGCCCGAAGAATGCCTGCTTGCGGCGGAGCCCACGCTTCCACAGGAAGGTGCGGGCCAGCCAGCCGAGGGCGGCGCTGACGCCGGCGGCGATCACACCCAGGACGATGTTGCGCACGTCGTCGTTCATGGCCGCGCATGCTAGCGCCTTGTCAAGGAGTCGTGGCGTACCTGTGTTCGGTTCGTTTAACCCGATCGGGTGCGTCCCTGATGCGCCTGACGGGACCATGGCAATGAATTAAGCTGCGCGCACGGTCAGGCAACCGAGCTGCGAACCAGCGTGGAGGTGCGGATGCGTCGCCCTGTCGCACGGAAACTGGCGGTCCTGGCGGTCTCGGCCGCCGTGGTGTCGGTGGGAGCGGCGGCGCCGCCCGCCGCGCACCCGGACGCCGGACCGGGACCGACCGCCAAGGCGCCCGTGGCCGCCGGCTACGGCGGCGCCGTGGCCAGCGTCGACGTGGACGCCACCGCGGCCGGCATCGAGGTGCTGAAGAACGGCGGCAACGCCGTGGACGCGGCCGTCGCCACCGCCGCGGCCCTCGGCGTCACCGAGCCCTACTCCGCCGGGATCGGGGGCGGCGGCTACTTCGTCTACTACGACGCCCGCACCCGCACCGTCCACACCATCGACGGCCGCGAGACGGCCCCGCTGACCGCCGGCTCCGGACTGTTCCTGGAGAACGGCAAGCCGCTGTCCTTCGACACCGCCGTCACCAGCGGCCTGAGCGTCGGCACGCCCGGCACCGCCGCCACCTGGCAGACCGCCCTCGACCAATGGGGCACCAGGAGGCTCGGCACCGTCCTCAAGCCCGCCGAGCGGATCGCCCGCGACGGCTTCACCGTCGACGACACCTTCCGCTCGCAGACCGCCGCCAACGAGACCCGCTTCCGCTACTTCCCCGACACCGCCGACCTGTTCCTGCCCGGCGGCCACCTGCCCGCCGTCGGCTCGACGTTCAAGAACCCCGACCTGGCCCGCACCTACCAGGAGCTGGCCCGCAAGGGCATCGGGGCGATCTACCGGGGCGACCTCGGCGAGGACATCGTCACAACGGTCAACCACCCGCCGGTCGCGGCCGATTCGGGCTGGAACGCGCGCCCCGGAAAGCTCAGCCGGAAGGATCTCGCCGCCTACCGCACCCGGCTCCAGGCGCCCACCCGGGTCTCCTACCGCGGTCTGAACGTGTACTCCATCGCGCCCTCCTCCTCCGGCGGCACCACCGTCGGCGAGGCGCTCAACATCCTGGAGCGCACGGACCTCTCGAAGGCGAGCGAGGTCCAGTACCTGCACCACTACATCGAGGCCAGCCGCATCGCCTTCGCCGACCGCGGCCGCTGGGTCGGCGACCCCGCCTTCGAGAACGTCCCCACCAAGCAGCTGCTCGCGCAGAAGTACGCCGACTCGCGCGCCTGCCTCATCCAGGACGACGCGGTCCTCACCAGCCCCCTCGCCCCCGGCGACCCGCGTCACCCCAAGGCGTGCGCCGCGGGCGACAAGGCGGCCCCGACGACCTACGAGGGTGACGACACCACGCACCTGACGGTCGCCGACCGCTGGGGCAACGTCGTCTCCTACACCCTCACCATCGAGCAGACCGGCGGCAGCGGCATCACCGTCCCCGGCCGCGGCTTCCTGCTCAACAACGAGCTGACGGACTTCTCCTTCAGCCCCGCCGACCCCGCCGTGCACGACCCGAACCTGCCCGGCCCCGGCAAGCGGCCGCGCTCCTCCATCTCGCCGACGATCGTGCTCGACGCGCACAACAAGCCGGTGGTGGCGCTCGGTTCACCCGGCGGCGCGACCATCATCACCACGGTGCTCCAGACCCTCACCGGCTTCCTCGACCGGCGTCTGCCGCTGGTCGACGCCATCGCCGCACCCCGCGCCAGCCAGCGCAACGCCGCCCAGACCGAACTGGAACCCGCCCTCTACGACAGCGCGTTGCGGGGCAAACTGGAGGCGATCGGCCACTCCTTCAAGCTGAACCCGGAGATCGGCGCGGCCACCGGCGTCCAGCGGCTGCCGGACGGCCGGTGGCTCGCGGCGGCCGAGAAGGTCCGCAGGGGCGGCGGCTCCGCGATGGTGGTCCGCCCGGCGCCGTAGCGTCCGAACGGCCCGGACCCGCCCCCATGCGGCGCTACGTCACTCACCGGGCGGCGGTGCGGGCGCCGGCTCCTCGTCCCGGGCGAGGAAGACGAGCTGCCCGTCCTCCGCGTCCACCGTGACCCGGCCGCCCTCGCCGAGCCGGCCGTCCAGCAGCAGCCGGGACATCCGGTTGTCCACCTCGCGCTGGATGGTGCGGCGCAGCGGACGCGCGCCGTACTCGGGCTGGTAGCCGCGCCGCGCCAGCCAGTCCACGGCCGCGTCGGTGAACTCCACGGTGACGCCCTGCGCGTGCAGCAGCCGCCGGGTCTTCTCCAGCAGCAGGTTCGTGATCTGCCGCAACTGCCCGGCGGTGAGCTGGCGGAAGGCGACGATCTCGTCGATGCGGTTGAGGAACTCGGGCCGGAAGTGCTCCCGCAGCGGCCGCAGGATCTGCTCCCGCCGCGCCTCCTCGTCCGCGTCCGCGCCGCCCGCGCCGAAGCCGATCCCGGCGCCGCGCCGGGTGATGGCCTCCGAACCGAGGTTGCTGGTCATCACGATCACGGTGTTGGTGAAGTCCACGGTGCGGCCCTGCGAGTCGGTGAGCCGGCCGTCGTCCAGCACCTGGAGCAGGATGTTGAACACGTCCGGGTGGGCCTTCTCCACCTCGTCCAGCAGCAGCAGCGAGTACGGGTGCCGCCGCACCACCTCGGTGAGCTGGCCGGCCTCCTCGTGGCCGACGTACCCGGGCGGGGCGCCCACCAGCCGGCTGACGGTGTGCCGCTCCTGGTACTCGCTCATGTCCAGGCGGACCATGCGCTCCTCGCTGCCGAACAGCGCCTCGGCCAGCGCCCGGGCCAGCTCGGTCTTGCCGACGCCGGTCGGGCCGAGGAACAGGAAGCTGCCGATCGGCCGGTCGGGGCTGGCGAGCCCGGCCCGGGAGCGCAGCACCGCGTCGGCGACCACGTTCACCGCCTCCTCCTGGCCGACCACCCGCTCGTGCAGGTGTTCCTCCAGGCCGAGCAGCCGCTCCTTCTCCTCCTGGGTGAGGCTGCTGACCGGGATGCCGGTCTGCCGCGACACCACCTCGGCGATGGCCTCGGCGGTGACCTCCAGGTGCTGCCCCTCGTCCGCCTCGCCGTCCCCGCCGGCCTCGGCGATCCGCTGCTTCAGCTCCACGATCCGGTCCCGCAGCTGCGTGGCCCGCTCGTACTGCTCGTCCGCGACCGCCTGGTCCTTGTCCAGGGCGAGCTGCTCCGCCTCGCGCTCCATGGCCCGTACGTCCGTGCCCTTGGTCCGCGCCCGCAGCCGCACCCGGGCGCCGGCCTGGTCGATCAGGTCGATCGCCTTGTCCGGCAGCCGCCGGTCGGTGAGGTAGCGGTCGGACAGCTCCACGGCCGCCACCAGGGCCTCGTCGGTGTAGCGGACCTGGTGGTGCGCCTCGTAGCGGTCGCGCAGTCCGCGCAGGATCTCCAGGGCGTCCGCGACGGTCGGCTCGGGCACCAGGATGGGCTGGAACCGGCGGGCCAGCGCCGCGTCCTTCTCGATCCGCCGGTACTCCTCCAGCGTGGTCGCGCCCACGATGTGCAGCTCGCCGCGGGCCAGGGCCGGCTTGAGGATGTTGCCGGCGTCCATGGACCCGCCCTCGCCGCCACCGCCGGCGCCGACCACCGTGTGCAGCTCGTCGATGAAGACGATCAGCTGTTCGGAGTGGGTGCGGATCTCGGTGACGATGGTGTTCAGCCGCTCCTCGAAGTCGCCCCGGTAGCGGGTGCCGGCGACCACTCCGGTCAGGTCCAGGGCGACCACCCGGCGGCCGAGGAGGATGTCGGGCACGTCCCCGTCGGTGATGCGCTGGGCGAGCCCCTCCACGATGGCGGTCTTGCCCACGCCCGCGTCGCCGATCAGCACCGGGTTGTTCTTCCCGCGCCGGGACAGCACCTCTATGGTCTGCTCGATCTCCTGGTCCCGCCCGATCACCGGGTCGACACGGCCCTGCCGGGCGAGGTCGGTCAGATCGCGGCCGTACTTGTCCAGGGTGGGCGTGGCGCTGGTGCGCTGCCGCTCACCGCCCTGCGGCGGGGCGGTCTCCGTCGCCTCCGGCGGCAGGCCCGAGGCGGCGAACCGGGCGGCGTTCAGGATGTGCCCGGCCGCGGAGTCGGGGTTCGCGGCGAGCGCGCTGAGCACGTGCTCGGGGCCGATGTACCCGGCGCCGCTGGCCCGCGCCATGTCGTGCGCGTCCAGCAGGGCGCGTTTGACGGCCGGGGTGAGGGACAGGGTCGAGGGCGGTGGGGGATCGCCCGGCTGCTGCTGGGCGGGGCCGGACCGCTCGTCGATCTGCTCGGCCATGGAGTCCGGGTCCGCGCCCGCCCGGCTGAGCAGGCCGCGGGTGGGCTCGGCGGCGAGCGCCGCCCGCAGCAGGTGCTCGGTGTCCAGGTCCCGGCTGCCGTGGTCGGCGGCGTACTGGGCCGCGCCTTTGACGAGTTCCCGGGCGGGCTGGCTGAGCAGCCTGCCGATGTCGACGTGCCGGGGACCCTGGCGGGGTCCGCCGAAGAACCGGGCGAAGAATTCGCCGAAGGGGTCGCCCTCCGGGCCGACGTAGCCGCTGGTCATCGCTTTCCGTTCCTTCGCTGACGTGTGGCTCCCGCCGGGTAACCGGGTCGGGGGTCGGTCATGCAACGCTGACACGTTTGGTTCGGGACGGCATGTCGGGCGGCGGCCGCGGGGGCGGGGGCGCTGTCGGTGGACGAGCCGGCGGGGCGGTGCGCCGCGGCCGGGGCGTCCGGCCGGGGCGGTGGGCGCC